>JAKRWE010000054.1 GCA_024712425.1 Chromatiales bacterium | reverse complement strand
GCCATGGTTTCCGCAACAAGGGGCACTTTGCCAATGCCATCTACTTCCACCTTGGTGGACTCGATCTATACCCGGAGGGTATCTGCCGGTGAATGTTACCCACCTGATTTGGTGAAGAGCCCTTTTATAAAAAAGATGCAGAATCATTAACTCCCATGAGCCTCTGGCCACACCCCTGATCATGGGAAATACGGGTAGGACGGGTTGAGCTCCGCAAAATCCATCGATCACGGCCTGAAACGGTGGGTATCGCTACACTCAACCGCACCCTACGCAGAGCTTTCATCTTCTTTGTGTCCTTCATCTTCTTTGTGTCCTTCGTGTTCTTTGTGGTCGAGTATTTTCCACAGTAACGTAGCCTGGATGAAGCGCAGCGGAATCCGGGATCGACCATTGATGACGGCCCCGGATTGCACTTCGTTCCATCCGGGCTACATCTCTATTTTATATGTGCCAGGATGCCTTCCAGCTCATCCAGGCTGTTGTAGCTGATCTCCAGGCGCCCCTTGCCACCGGCCCCCTGTTTCAGCGCAACCCGCGCACCCAGGCGATCGGTCAGATCCTCCACCAGGCGGCGGATGTCCGGATCCTCGGCAACGGCTTCCTGCCTTGGTTTCTCCTTTGGCTCGGCGCTCAGTTTGCGCACCAGCGCCTCGGTCTCGCGTACCGACAAGCCCTTGCGCGCCACCTCCATCGCGGCCTGCGCCTGCAGGGCGGGATCCTTGAGCGCGAGCAAGGCACGCGCATGCCCCATCTCCAGCGCCCCCTGCTCGACCAGTTCCTTTACCGCGGGATCGAGATCCAGCAGGCGAATGAGGTTGGTCACGGTGGTGCGCGACTTGCCGACCGCCTGCGCCACCTGCTGATGGGTCAGGTCGAACTCGTTGAGCAGACGGTGCAGGGCCGAGGCCTCTTCCAGCGGGTTGAGGTCGTCACGCTGGATGTTCTCGATCAGGGCCATCGCCATCGCGGCTTGGTCGTCCACCTGCTTGATCACCACCGGTACCTCGTCCAGGCCGGCCAGCTGGGCGGCGCGCCAGCGACGCTCACCGGCAATGATCTCGTAGCGGTCCGCCTCCACCGAGCGCACCACGATCGGCTGCACCATGCCCTGGGCGGCGATGGAATCGGCCAGTTCACGCAGGCGGTCCTCGTCGAAGACCCGACGCGGCTGGTAACGTCCACGCTCGATCCGGTCCACCGGGAGGCTATGGGGCTCACCCGCAACGTCCGGAACCGTGGTGGTGGTCTGTTCCTGCTTGATCTGTTCGGACTGGGCGCCGCCGAGCAGCGCGTCCAGCCCGCGACCCAGGCCTCTTTTCTTCGCCATATCTATATTCGGGTGGAAACGGTTTGGGGTTGATGACGGCGCGCCATCTCACTGGCCAGGGCCATGTAGCTGATGGAGCCGTGGGAGGCCTTATCATACAGCATCACCGGCATCCCATGACTCGGCGCCTCGGCCACGCGCACGTTGCGTGGAATGATGGTGCGGAACACCTTGTCCTGGAAATGGCTGATCAGCTGGCCGGAGACGTCGTTGGCCAGATTGTTGCGCGGATCGTGCATGGTGCGCACAATGCCCTCCAGGTCCAGGCGCGGATTACGATGCGCCTTGACCTGCTCGATCGTGCCGAGCAGGGCGGACAACCCTTCCAGGGCATAGTACTCGGTCTGGATCGGAACCAGCACCCCATCCGCCGCCACCAGCGCATTCAGGGTCAGCATGTTGAGGGATGGCGGGCAGTCGATCAGGATGTAGTCGTAATCGCCCTTGACCGGCTCCAGCGCCAGGCTCAGGCGGCGCTCCCGCATCGGCGCCTTGAGCAACTGTACCTCGGCGGCCGTCAGGTCGCTGTTGGCCGGCAGCACATCGAACAGCTCATTGATACTTGCCTGCAGCGCCTTGCGCGCCGGAATCTCGCCCAGCAACACCTCCAGCGCCGAATACTCGAGATCGTACTTGTCGACGCCGCAACCCATGGTGGCATTGCCCTGCGGATCGAGGTCGATGAGCAGCACCTTCTTGCGCATGTCGGCGAGCGAGGCCGCCAGGTTGACGGTGGTGGTGGTCTTGCCGACCCCGCCTTTCTGATTGGCTACACAGATGATGCGTCCCATGGTTCTCGAGCGGTTGCGGGTGGGCCGATCATCATAAGGGCTATACCGGGTCGCCACAACCACGCCGCCCGCAAACCGGCCTGAAAGATCCTCGCGCCCTACCGGGTCTGTATGGGCAAGCAAACACCAACGACTCAAGGAGCGCGCTTGTGAATATCAAAGCCGGTCTTATCTCTGGATTCATCGCTACCCTGGTACTGTCAGCGATCATGGTGCTGAAGGCCAAAATGGGCCTGATGCCCGACCTCAACGCCATCAAGATGCTGGCCGGGATGATGCATGCCCCGCTGGCCATGGGCTGGGCAGCCCACTTCATGATCGGGGTGGTGGTGTGGGGCATCCTGTTCTCGATACTGGTGGACAAACTACCCGGCGGCACGCTGATGAGCGCCATCGTTTTCTCCATCGGTGCCTGGTTCGCGATGATGATTGGCCCGATGCCGATGGCGGGTGCGGGACTGTTCGGTCTGCATATCGGGATCATGGCGCCGATCGCCACCCTGATACTCCACCTGATATGGGGCACCGTGCTGGGACTGAGCTACAAGCGCCCGGCCTGATCAGGCCGGGGTGATCAGCACCAGGTTGCGTTGCCCCGCCTCACCCGGCACCTCTAGCCGCTCGACCTGCGCACGCAGGCCGGGCACCAACCGTTCCCTGTTGAACTCCTCCAGGCCGCTCTTCATTGCGGCCCACTGCCCATCCGGGGCACGCAGGTGTCCGGTGAGATCGAGCATCTCGTGGAGATCGGCAAAAGCGCGCGAGGTGATGGTATCGAACCCACACGCATCGGCCAGTTGCTCCACCCGGGCCTGCTGTACCTCGACATTGGGCAGCCCGAGTTCGATGACCGCCTGCTGCACGAAGCGGGTCTTCTTGCCGTTGGAGTCGAGCAGCAGGAATTCGAATCCGGGCAGGGCGATGGCCAGGGGGATGCCCGGCAGGCCGGCCCCGGTGCCGACATCCAGTACCCGCGGACCCCGGATCCACGGCAGGATCGAGAGGCTGTCGAGCAGCTGACGCGAAACCATCTGCCGGGGGTCCCGCACGGCCGTGAGATTGTAGGCGCGATTCCATTTGAGCAGCAGGGCCAGGTAATCGACCAGCGCCTGCTGCTGCGAGGCAGACAGGGAAAGGCCCATGGTCTTCAGCCCCTCGCTCAACTGGCGGGTCCAGAGCGCGACAGGTGCCGCAGCAGCAGAATCATCCTTCGACGTCATGCCTGCTATATTAATTCGACTTTGTCATATTGACGATTTCAGATACAGGGCGGGGTGGCGTGGCACATAAAGCCACGCCACCCCGCCATGTTCCGGGGAAGGAGCAAGGCCCATGATCACCCTGTACGGCATAACCGCCTCACGCGCCTTTCGCTGCCTGTGGATGCTGGAGGAGCTCGCCATCCCCTACCGGCGCGACAAACTGGACTACCGTGGCGAGGCCCTGCGTACGCCTGAATACCTGGCGATCAATCCCAATGCTCGTATCCCGGCGCTCCGCGACGGCGATTTCATCCTCTGGGAGTCGATGGCGATCAACCTGTACCTGGCCGGAAAATACGGGCGGGACAGCGGGCTGTGGCCGGACACCGCGGAGACCGAAGGGCTGGCACTGCAATGGTCGTTCTGGGTCATGGGCGAGATCGAGCACCCGCTGCTCAGCGTATTGATGCACAAACGCATCCTGCCCGGGGAAAAACGCGACCCCGAGCGCGTCCGTCGCAATGAAGGGCTGCTTCGCGCACCGCTGTAGGTGCTGGAGCATGCGCTCACCGATCGGGATTTCCTGGTCGACGGGCGCTTTACCGTGGCCGACCTCAATGTGGCCTCGGTATTGAGCTGGGCCCGGCCGGCACACTATTCGTTGAAACAGTGGCCGCAGCTGGATGCATGGCTCAAGCGCTGCCTGGATCGCCCGGCACGCAAACGTGCCCAAGTCGACTGAACACGACATAGTAGATCGCCGGGTTAATAGTATATTTGCTGGCAGGCGTTTCCTTCCCCCCGCACGGAGGCACTCGACCATGAGCGAGCAAAAGTTTCCCCCGGCTCGATGGCTATGCCCTGACTGCCACCCGGGATCTCCCGGACAACCGCGATCTCATCTACACACCACCGCCGATTCAACTGAAGAACGTCATGCCGCGGCCGCGTTCGCTGCACATCCTCGACCAGGGCAGCGAGGGCGCCTGCACCGGCTTTGCCCTGGCCGCGCTGATCAACCGACTCAACCAGCAGCGGGGGCGGCGCGTCCGGGTCAGCCCGCGCATGCTCTACGAGATGGTGCGCAAACACGACGAATGGCCAGGTGAACGCTACCAGGGCTCCTCCTGCCGGGGGGTGATCAAAGGCTTTGCCAACATGGGCGCCTGCCGCGAGAGCTACTGGCCCTATCATCCGAACCGGCCCGGTCGGCTGAGTCCGCGCGCTGCCAGGGATGCCCGTAACAACACCATCGGGGCCTACTACCGACTGCGCCCGCGCATCAGTGACTTCCATGCCGCGCTCAACCAGGCGGGCGCCCTGCTGTGTTCCGCCCACGTTCACCGGGGATGGGCCGCGGACACCATCGACGGGGACACCATCCCGCGCCGGACCGGGACCGGCGGTGCGCACGCCTTCGCCATCATCGGCTACAACCGCAAGGGCTTTTGATCCAGAACTCCTGGGGCAGCCACTGGGGGCGCGGCGGCACCGCACTATGGCGCTACGAGGACTGGTACGAGAACCTCATCGACGCCTGGGTGCTGAGCCTGGCCCTGCCGACGCCGCAGATCTGGGCGCCGGGCAGCAACGCCCGGCAGGCGGAAGGCACCGGCCGCGTCTCCGGCATGCCGCCGCGCCACCGCATCGCCGGGCATTTCGTGCACATCGACGACGGCCGTTTCCACGACGCCGGGCGCTACTGGAGCAACCTCGAGGATGTCCGCAGCACCGCGCAGGAACTGGCACACAGCAGAAAATACCGGCACCTCCTGATCTACGCCCACGGCGGTCTCAACAGTCCCGCCGATTCAGCGCAACGGATCGCGCACATGCGGGACGTGTTCGAGGCCAACCGCATCTATCCCCTGCACTTGATGTACGACACCGGCCTCAGCGAGGAACTGAAAGACATCGTCCTTGGACGCGCCCGACGCCTGGGCGAGCGGACGGGCGATATCGCCGACGCCTGGGATCTATTGGTCGAGCGCATCACGCGCAAACCGGGACGGGCGCTGTGGCGCGAGATGAAGCGGGACGCGCATGACGGCTTCAGCGGGGACCACGCCGGAGTCCAGACCCTGAAGGCCTTCATCGATGCACTGAGCCGCAACGGCCGGCTGAAACTGGAACTGCACCTGCTCGGACACAGTACCGGCGGCATCCTGCTGGCGCATCTGCTGGAGGCCCTCCACCGCCTCGCGCCGCATGCACGCATCAGCAGCTGCAGCCTGATGGCGCCCGCGGCGACGCTGGACCTCTACCACCGTCATTACCAGCCACTGCTGGACAACGCTATCGACCGCCTGGCCCTGTACAACCTGAGCGACCGGCTCGAGCGCGACGACAACGTGGCACAGGTCTATCGCAAGTCCCTGCTGTACCTGGTCTCGCGCGCCTTCGAGGAAAACACCCCGGCCCGGCTGCTGGGCATGCAGCGTTACAGCGCCTCGCTGGAAGGCAGTAACGACGCACTCGAGATCATCTACAGCGAGGGCAACCCGAACCTGGAACCACGCAGCCTCAGTACCAGCCACGGCGGTTTCGACAACGACCCCGCCACCATGAACGACATCCTGCAGCGGATACTCGGCAACAAACCCCGGCGGCCCTTTACCGCCGACGACCTGGCATATGATTGATCCGGCGGTCGCCGGGTTAACAGATCGCCGGGGCCATGGTCTATGATTACCTTATCGACAGTATGGATTTCAGGAGGGCAGCTCCATGAAGACGACCGAGTGGAATGATGTTCTGAGCGTGGACGTCGATGAGATCGACGAAGACCATCGCAAACTGCTGGATATCTACCATGTCCTGAAACAGGCCCTGGCCGACGGCGACTCTCCCGACTACATCGAGGCGATCCTGGAGGAACTGGTCAACGGCACCATCTGGCACTTCAGCCACGAAGAGCGGCTGATGCTAAAATATGGCTACGCGGAGATGACAGAGCATCGGGCAGCGCATCGGGAACTGATCGAAAGCGCCCGGGCATTCCTGCAGAAATTCCGGGAAGGGGGTAAAAAGATCAGTCAGCAGGATCTCGAATTCCTCGAGCACTGGCTCACCGGTCACATCCTCACCGACGACAAGCGCCTGGGCGCGTTTCTCCAACAGGTGATGTAACCCCGCGGTTCAGGCAGCGGCAACGATCTCGCCAAGACGGGTGACCGCATGCTCGATCTCCTCGCTCCATGAATGTCCGCAGCTGATACGAATGAAGTTCCTATAGCGGCGGGTTGACGAGAACATGATGCCGGGCGTGGTGCTGATGCCCTCTTCGAGTGCCCGGTTGAAGATCTCCAGGCAATCAGTGCCTCGCGGCATCTCCACCCACAGTACGAAACCGCCACGCGGGTTGGTCATGCGGGTGCCCTCGGGGAAATGCTGCGCCACCATGAAGCGCATCTTCTCCACCTGCTCGCGAAAGGCCCTGCGCATGCGCACCAGGTGGCGTTCGTATTCGCCACTGCGCAGGTACTCGGCAACCGCCAGTTGGGGCAGGGAAGCAACCGCCGAGGTGGTTGCCTGTTTCCACTCCAGCACATCCTCGAAGTAGCGGCCCGCCAGAACCCAGCCAATTCGGTAACCGGGTGCCAGGGTCTTGGAAAACGAGGAGCAGGTGAGCACCTGGTCCGTCTCGTCATAACGCTTGATCACCGACGGCCGGGCCTCGTCGAAATACAGCTCGCCATAGACATCGTCCTCGATCAACGGGATCCCGTATTGCGACACCAGGCCGGCGATGCGCTGCTTGTTTTCCTCCGGCATCAGGGCGCCTATCGGGTTGTTGAAATTGGGCACTGACAGGACGGCCTTGATCTCCATGGTGTCGAGGGCATTCTCCAGGGCCTCGGGATTCATGCCGGTCTCCGGATCGGTATCGATCTCCACTGCCAGCAGGCCCATGCGCTCGACCAGGCGCAATACCGGGAAATAGGTCGGCGATTCCACCGCGATGATGTCGCCCCGCCGGGTCACCGCCTGCAGGCTCAGGGTGAGTGCCTCTGTGGCGCCGGCGGTAACGATGATGTCATCCGGCGATACCGCCATGCCCATATCGACATACTGTCGCGTAATCTGGCGCCGTAACTCGATATTGCCCGGCGGAAAACAGTAGTCCAGAGCCGACTCGGAAAAACGTGCCGCGGCGCGGTTGGTGGCGCGCAGCAGGCCCTTGACCGGCATCAGGTCCACCGAGGGAACGGCCGCCCCCAGCGGGACGATGTCCGGGTTGTTGGCAATCTGAAAGATCTCCTCGAACAGCTCGCCAAAACGCACCTTGCGCGGTTTGCAGCAGACAGCGGCCCGGTGCTTGACCTGGGGCACGGGCTCAGCCCGGCTGTTGACGTAGAAACCCGATTGCGGTCTGACTTTCAGCACCCCCTGCTCCTCGAGGGCGACGTAGGCCTGCTTGACCGTGGTGATGCTGACTTTGAGCTGACGGCTGAGCTGGCGCAGCGAGGGCACCCGGTCGCCGGGTTTCAGGGTACCGCTCTCGACCATCGCCATCACATGACGGGAAACCCGATCGTATAAAAATCCCTGCGTTCCCACGTTAGCCGCAACTGTCATGCTCATCACCCAACTGTACTGGTTACATTTCTTACAACCTGAAACTGTTTATGTAACAGTAGACCAACTATCCTTCCAATACCAGCTCCGGCCATACCGGCCGGCGCAACGGACTTCCCGGGAGGGCGGCGACATGACAACGCAGGTGCTTCATTATCATTTCGACATCGGCCACGGCCTGGGCGCCAGGCTGAAGCGTGGACTCAGGCTTCTGGCGCGCTGATCCGAGCGGGCGCGGCAACGCCGCCAGCTGGCCGGCCTGGATGCCGACCGGCTCCGGGATATCGGTATCAGCCGGGAACAGGCGCTCGCCGAGGCAGCCAAGCCGTTCTGGGAGTAATTCTACTTTTGTCATATTGGCAGTTGCAGATACGGAAGGGGGTAGCGTGGCTGCATGTGTCCGTCGGCCGCAGGGATGCGGTCGTCGAGTCTCCGCCGTACATGGATGTGCCAGTGTCGCGAAAGGCAGGATGCCGAAAGCGACCAGGGATGGATTCACGGCGTGACACATGCAGCCACGCCACCCCGCCACTTTCTGGCAAATGTGACAAAGTGGAAGTAATCAGCGGGTGAATACCCAGGTATCACCCTTTGACTGTTCCGGGTTGAAGGCATAGCCGGCGTAGTCGAAGCCCTTGATGTCCTCGGGGTGGGAGATGCGGTCGCGGATGATATAGCGGCTCATCAGTCCACGCGCCTTCTTGGCGTAGATACCGATCATCTTGTACTGGCCGTCGCGCTGTTCCTTGAATTGCGGGGTGATGATGCGTCCCTGCAGTTTCCCGGGTCTGACCGCCTTGAAGTACTCGTTGGAGGCGAGATTCACCAGCACATCGTCGCCCTGTGCCGCCAGCGCCCCGTTCAGGGCCTCGGTGATGATGTCGCCCCAGAACGCGTACAGGTTGCGCCCGCGCTCGTTGGGCAGCGCCGTGCCCATTTCCAGGCGATAGGGCAGCATCAGGTCCAGCGGGCGCAACAGGCCGTACAAGCCCGAGAGTATGCGCAGATGCTCCTGTGCGTAATCGATGTCGTCCTTGCTGAAACGCTCTGCATCCATACCCGCATACACATCGCCCTTGAACGCAAACAGGGCCTGCTTGGCATTGTCCGGCGTGATCTCGCGGGTCCAGGCCTGGTAACGTCGGTAATTCATTTGTGCCAACTTGTCGCTGAGTTTCATCAGCTGTGCGATCTGCTCCACCGAATAACCGCGCAGGATGTCGATCAGTTGCTGCGACTGATCCAGCAGATCCGGCAGGGTGCGCTTTTCCACCGGGGCGGGATTGTCGTAGTCCAGTTTCTTGGCGGGTGAGATGACGATCAGCACGCGGTCCTCCTCAGGCAGAGCGTTTCTTCAGATGGATCAGCAGCAGTGACAGGGCCGCCGGGGTCACGCCCGGAATGCGGCCGGCCTGGCCGATGGTCTCGGGTTTGTGGCGGGCCAGCTTTTTGCTGACCTCGGTGGACAAGCCTTTCACTTCGGCATAGTCGAGATCGCCGGGCAGAGGGGTTGCCTCGGCCCGCCGGGCGCGCGCGACCTCGTCACGCTGACGCTCGATGTAGCCGGCGTACTTGGCCTGAATCTCGACCTGCTCGGTGACCTGCTCCCGCAGGTCCGTCGGGATGTCGCCCTGCCCGACAGCCGCTACCGAACACACCCTGGCATAGTCGCTCTGCGGTCGCGCGATCAGATCCAGGGCCCGGGTCTCCTTGCGCAATACATCGCCGAACCGTTCGATGGCCTGGCCGTCGTCGAGCACTCCCGGCCGTACCCAGGTGTCGCGCAGTCGCTGCTGCTCGCGCGCTATGGCTTCGCGCTTGCGTTCGAAGAAGGCCCACTGCGCATCTCCGACCAGCCCCAGCTCACGCCCCTTTTCGTTCAGGCGCAGGTCGGCATTGTCCTCGCGCAGCATCAGCCTGTACTCGGCACGCGAGGTGAACATGCGGTAAGGCTCCTGCGTGCCGCGCGTGATCAGGTCGTCCACCAGCACCCCGAGATAGGCCTCGTCACGGCGCGGACACCAGGGTGCCTTTTCCTGCACCTGGAGCGCGGCATTGGCCCCGGCCAGCAGTCCCTGGGCCGCCGCCTCCTCGTAGCCGGTAGTGCCGTTGATCTGTCCGGCGAAGAACAGGCCGTGGATGAATTTTGTTTCCAGCGAGGACCTAAGGTCGCGCGGATCGAAGAAATCATACTCGATCGCGTAACCCGGACGCGTGATGCGCCCATTCCCGAAACCCTGCATGGAGCGCACCAGCGCCCACTGGATATCGAAGGGCAGCGAGGTCGAGATCCCGTTGGGATAGAGTTCGTTACTGGTCAGCCCCTCGGGCTCGATGAAGATCTGGTGCGAATCCCGGTCCGCAAACCGCACCACCTTGTCCTCGATGGAGGGGCAGTAGCGCGGCCCGATGCCCTCGATCACACCGCTGTACATCGGCGAGCGATCCATCCCCGCCCGAATGATGTCGTGGGTGCGCTCATTGGTACGGGTGATATGGCAGGGCACCTGGGCCGGATGCTGCTCGCGCCGGCCCATGAAGGAGAACACCGGCTCGGGGTCGTCACCCGGCTGCACCTCGAGCACGCTGAAATCCACCGAGCGCCTGTCGATGCGCGGCGGGGTACCGGTCTTCAGGCGCTCCACCCTGAACGGCTGTTCGCGCAGGCGCGCCGCCAGCGCATTGCTGGGTGGATCGCCGGCGCGGCCGCCCTGATAGTTTTCCAGACCGATGTGTATACGCCCGCCAAGGAAGGTGCCGACGGTCAGCACCACTGCCCGGGCACGGAATTTCAATCCCATCTGGGTCACCACCCCGGTCACCTGCTCGCCCTCGACGATCAGGTCGTCGACCGCCTGCTGGAAGATATCCAGCCCGGGCTGGTTTTCCAGGGCCTCGCGCACCGCCGCCTTGTACAGGATACGGTCCGCCTGTGCGCGGGTGGCGCGCACCGCCGGGCCTTTGCGCGAATTCAGGGTGCGGAACTGGATGCCCCCGAGGTCGGCCGCGCGGGCCATCAGGCCACCGAGGGCGTCGACCTCCTTCACCAGGTGCCCCTTGCCGATTCCACCAATCGCCGGATTGCAGCTCATCGCCCCCAGGGTGTCGATGTTGTGCGTGAGCAGCAGGGTCCGGGCGCCCATGCGCGCAGACGCGAGCGCGGCCTCGGTGCCGGCATGGCCGCCACCGATCACGATCACATCGTAGTTGTCTGCATGGAACATAGCTGCACCCCGGGGGAACTGGTTCGTATTCTAACAATTCAGCGTCCGCCAAAACCGCGATCTGCAAGGTGATTGTGTAAACTTGAAACCATCGTCCCAACTGTTACCGGAGTCGCCATGAAACCCAGGATTCTTCTGACCACGCTGTGTCTGGCCCTTGTGATCGGTTTCGGCAGCCAGGCCCAGGCCAGCAGCAAGGCGGGCAGCAAGCAACTGCTCGAGGAACTGCGCCAGCTGGCCCGGGAATCACGCGAGAAGCGGGCGGCGGACCGCTGGCTGCAGCGGGCCCTGGACGATCTGCTCTCACGCTACGACCGACCCTGGCAACGCACCATCCTGTTCGACGACTTCAGTGATGGTGACTACACGCGCAACCCGAAATGGGAATCGCTGGATGGTCGCTTCGAGGTGGTCCGTGGCCAGGGCCTGATCGCGCTCGGCACCGATCGCCAGGACCGCTATCCGGAGGACCGGACGCAGGCACCGGCCGAATCCGGCCAGCAGCCGGACCTTGCCGGCGCCCTGGTGGGGGCGTTGCTGAACCAGGCCTTCGGACCCAAGCAGAACAGTCCGCAGCAGCAGACGCAGCGACAGGATGACCACACCCGCAGGGATATCTCGAACCGCCTGCGCCTCAAGGCCAACGTGACCAACGCCTTTGCCCTGACCGCCACCCTGCGCACCAGCGAGCAGCCGGCCAGCCAGTTCGAGTTCGCCCTGCTGCAGAGCCAGAAGGCCCGTTACGGTTACCGCTTGCGGATCGATACCGGGAGCAGGGGCGGTATCGAGCTGGAACGCATCCGCAACGGCCTCGGATCCATTGTCGAACGACGTCCGCTGGATCTACCGTTGGGTGACGGACGTCTGCACGACCTCGCCTGGCGCCAGGCGCCGGATGGCACGGTCACGGTCCTGATCGATGACAAGCAGGTATTCAGCGTACGCGACCGCGCCTTCCGCGACGGCTATCCGTGGCTGGAATTCCGCCATCATGGCGGCGAGCTGACCCTGCGCGCCTTGCGCATCGAGGGTACCTGACCCGTGACTGGGGAAAAGGGGAAGGGGAAAAGGGACGGAGGCATTTGTGACAAGGAAAGCCGCATAAGATCATAGAATTGGTAACCGCTGAATACAGATGTCAACTGAACGGCTCCGCCTTCAGTCCCATTCCCAGAAAACGTCCTGCCTGCTCACTGACCCTGACCAGATCGCCCGAGGTCATCAGATTCACACGCACGGCATCTTGTACCCTGGCTATCGCAGGCAGACGCCTTGCCAATTGCGCGCTGACCGCCGGCGCCGGGTCGATGATATTCACCGCCGGGCCAACAACGCTCGCCAGTTGCGCCCGGATGAAGGGAAAATGAGTACAGGCCAGCACCCAGGTATCGACCCCCTGTTGCCGTATCGCCGACAGCTCCTCTTCGAGCGCACTGGCATAGCCCGGTTCCAGGTGAACGCCCTGTTCGATCTGTGCCACCCAGTGGTGCGGCGCGTATTCGAACAGTTCCACCTCAGCGGCATAACGGCGGCACAGATCCCTGTATCGCGAACTCGCCAGGGTGGTCGCTGTCGCCAGCACCGCCACCCTGCCGGTTCGGGTCTGCGCTACAGCCGGCTTGATCGCCGGTTCCATCGCTATCACCGGTATATTCACGGCCTCGCGGATGGCCCCGGCGGCCAAGGCCGTGGCGGTGTTACAGGCGATCACCAGGGCATCGACCCCCTGTCTCTCCAGATACCGGGCGATGCTCAGCGAGCGATCCTTCACCCATTCCGCGGGCTGATCCCCGTAGGGTGCATGGGCCGAGTCGGCCACATACAGGAATTCGGTTGCCGCAACATGCTGCATGGCATGACGCAGAACACTCAGGCCGCCAATACCGGAATCGAAGAAACCTATGCGCATTACTTGCCGATACAGAAACTGGAGAATATCTCTCCCAGCAGGTCATCGGCGCTGAATTCACCGGTTATCCCGCCCAGGCTCATCTGTGCCTGACGCAGGTCTTCCGCCAGCAGTTCGCCCGCCATTCCCTGTTCCAGGGCTGTGCGCCCGTTTGCCAGGTGTTGCGCTGTGCGTTGCAGCGCATCCAGGTGTCGGCGTCGCGCCAGGAATTCACCCTCACTGCCCTGATCCAGCCCCATGCTGGCCTTCAGGTGCTGCCGCAATGCAGCTACACCCTCACCGGTTCGGGCACTGATACGCACCTCGGTTTCCCCATCCCTGGAGTACAGGCCCAACGGTCTGCCGCTCCGATCCGCCTTGTTGTGCACGAAGGTCACGGGTACACCGACCGGCAGGCGAGACGGGTCGAAGGCGGCATGTTCCGGATCCGCCGCGCCATCGTAGACCCAGAGGATACGGTCTGCAGCAGCGATCTCGCGCTCCGCGCGCTCCACCCCGATACGCTCCACCCGGTCCTCGGTATCCCGCAGACCCGCGGTATCGACCAAGTGGACAGGCATGCCATCGATCTGTACCCGCTCGCGCAGGATATCGCGGGTGGTGCCGGGTATATCGGTCACGATGGCGCTGTCGGTGCCGGCCAGGGCGTTCATCAGGCTGGACTTGCCTGCATTGGGCAGACCGGCGATGACCAGGGTCATCCCATCACGCATGACCCGGCCCACCTGTGCTGCCAGCTGCAGCGCCTGCAGTTCCTCTGTCAGCGCCTTCAGGTCCTCACCGACCTTCGCATCAGCCAGAAAATCGATTTCCTCCTCCGGAAAATCGATCGCCGCCTCGACATACATGCGCAGACGAATCAGGCCTTCGAGCAGCCGATGAACACGCTCAGAAAAGACGCCTTCCAGGGAACGCACCGCGAGTCGCGCCCCGGCGCGGGTCTCGCTGTCGATCAGATCCGCGATCGCCTCGGCCTGGGCGAGATCGAGCTTGTCGTTGAGAAAGGCCCGTTCGCTGAACTCACCGGCACGCGCAATACGGGCGCCAAGTTCGGTGCAGCGCTCCAGCAGCATGTCCATGACCACCGGCCCGCCATGTCCCTGCAGTTCGGCCACGTCTTCACCCGTAAACGAATGCGGTGCCGGGAACCATAGCAGCAGACCCTCGTCCAGGACGCTGCCATCGGCAGCACGAAAACGGGCGTAATGGGCATGCCTGGGTCTGGGCTCCAAACCGCAGATGGCCCGGGCAATGGCCGCTGTCTGCGGACCGGACAGGCGTACGATGCCCACGCCGCCGCGACCCGGGGGCGTGGCGATGGCCGCTATGGTATCGGCGACCGTCGACGACATGGCCCGATCAGGCCTTGGCGCCCTGCTCGATACGGCGCGTGATCACCCACTGCTGGGCAATCGACAGGACGTTGTTGACCACCCAATAGAGCACGAGACCCGAGGGGAAGAAGGCAAACATGAAGCCGAACACCAGCGGCAGGAAGGACATGATCTTGGCCTGCATCGGGTCGGGCGGCGCCGGATTGAGCTTCTGTTGCAGGAACATGGACACGGCCATGATCACCGGCAGAACGAAGTAGGGATCCTTGATCGAGAGATCCCTGATCCACAGAATCCACGGCGCCTGGCGCATCTCCACGTTTTCCAGCAGCACCCAGTACAGGGCGATGAAGAAGGGGATCTGCACCAGCATCGGCAGGCAACCACCGAGCGGATTGATCTTCTCCTTCTTGTAGATCTCCATCATCGCCTGCTGCATACGCTGCTTGTCATCACCGTAGCGATCCTTGAGTGCCTGGATACGCGGGCCGAGCTTGCGCATGTTGGCCATCGAACGGTAGCTGGTCTCGGACAGTTTGAAGAACACCGCCTTGATCAGAATGGTGAAGATGATGATGGTCCAGCCCCAGTTACCGGTAAAGGTGTTGATCTGGTCCAGGATCCAGTGGATCGGCTTGGCGAGTACCACCAGCCAACCGTAGTCGACGGTCAGGTCCAGCCCCTCGGCAACCCCCTGCAGTTCCTTGACGGACTTGGGTCCGATGAACACAGTACCCGCGAAGCCGGTTTTCTGTCCCGGCGCAACAGTCCTCACCGGGGTATAGGTCCCGAGGACATAGCGCTTCTCGCCGACCGGCTTGCCGTAGTAGTGATCCTTCTCGCCCCGTGGCGGAACGAATGCGGCCAGGAAATAGTGCTGGATCATGGCGATCCACCCATCCTTTGCGTCCAGGTTGGGCTCACCTTCCTCCAGGTTGCTGAACTTGTATTTCCGGTATTTGTCTTCCGGGGTGTAAACCGCGCCGCCGGTAAAGGTATACATCATGCCCGGGCCTTTCTTGACCTCGGGTTCACCCCGCTGCAGCTGGCGGTACTCGCGTCCGGACCAGGCAGTGTTCGAGTTGTTCTCGACGATCTCCTCGAGCGTAAAGGCGTGCTGGTCCCGCTTGAAGGTATAGCGTTTGGTCACCTTCACCCCGTCGGCCGAGGTCCACACAAAATCCACCTGCAGGGAATCGTCGTTGTCCCCCAAACGATATTCCGTTGCCGACGTGGAGAACCGGTCCTTGTGGGTCGGCGCACGACCTTTGTCACTGGAGAGCAGGCCACTCTGTGCGATGAAGAAATCCTTGGGATCCCGGCTGAGCAGACGCACCTTGATATTGGGCTGATCCACAGCAACCGAATAATCCTGCAGGTGTGCCTCGGCTATCGTTGCACCCACCGGGTCGATACGCAGATCCAGGGTATCGGTCACCACGTGCACCAGTTTGCCGCTTTGAGTGGCTGCCGCGCTGACAACCGGTGGCTGACCCGGGGCTGCGACAACCGGCACATCCGCCTTTGCGCTGTCGGTCGCACCGGCCGCCGGAACGTCGACCGGCGTTGTTGTCTGTCCCGTGCTCTCCTGCGCGGCCGTCTGCTGTTGCGGCAGAACATAGTCCTGCTGCCACGCCTCCCATAGCAGCAGGGTGACGAAGGCGAGGGCCATAAACAAATACAGACGTATATTATCCATTGAATATCTGGACTCTTGGTTGACTACTCGAGGCAGAGGAACCGTGCTCGCAGGGAGCCTCTGGCAAAGCGCGAAGTTTAAGCCACCGACTGGTCAGTGTCATTTCTGTCATCTGATTGCCGGCAAATTTTTCGGAAATGGCCTGCCAGTGATTCGCGCAATCGATCATTGTCTGCGCCTGTCACCGCCTTGCGTGCCATCACCACGAAATCCAGGGGACGACCGCTCTCCGGCCGAACCCGGGTACGGAAGTACTCTCGTACCAATCGCTTTATCCGGTTACGATCGACCGACCGCCGCAGCTGTTTCTTGGCGATGGCCAGACCCAGTCGACTGCTGGACACGGTGGCAGGTGATACACGGGCCAGGACCGTGAAGTAACGATCCGATGAGCGCTGTGCTGCGGAAAAGACCCGGGAAAACTCGGCTGCCTTGAGCAGGCGGTATTCACGCGAAAAGGCCCGGGACAGCGGTTTGCCATCCCCGGCCTTGTCTAAGGAGTCCGAGTTGTCGCTAACGCGCTTTTTCAGAATCGCGTCAGGGCGCCAGGCGGGCACGTCCCTTGGCACGGCGGGCATTGATCACCTTGCGGCCACCACGAGTCGCCATGCGGGCACGAAAACCGTGGGTGCGTGCGCGCTTCAAATTACTCGGTTGGAAAGTACGTTTCATGACCGGGTACCCCGAAAATTGAGTGTGTTGCTTGGCGGCCACCGCATCGCCAACGGCGGATAACGGCTACCGGAAAGGCGCGGAACAATACGCGATCAGGCAAAGGCTGTCAAATGTGTTAATGCCCATCTATTCTGACCCACCTATGGCCAACAATTTTGACCCACCCATCGGGGCATTCCGGGCCATGTGGCCGTACCCTTTCCGTCGTTTTTTGACACGGGCGACGGGAGGC
>JAKRWE010000053.1 GCA_024712425.1 Chromatiales bacterium | reverse complement strand
GGTAAGGGAAAGGTGTGCCTGCAGCCTAGAAAATAGCCCTTCACGAGCCTTTCCACGTCCCGTTCGAGGCACCACATCTTCCATCCACTGACCGCCCGGAAAAGCGAGAAGCGGATGAAATGTTCGGGCTAGCTTGGGAGGATTAGTCTCTGCCCGCAAGTCGGCGGGATATGGCGCTTGATGTGGATCAATGAGCATACGCCGGTGTTTGACCGGGGTCGAGCAGGCGCCTGTACAATCAGTACTGTCGTGTGAGAGGAGATGAGGATATGGGGGAATATCAGACGTTCAGTGTTTTCGTTGCTGTTGCTTGGAGTGCCACTGTCTGTTGTGGCCGGCGGTTTCGGTTTCGGCTTCTCGGACAACGGCGTCGACGCCTGGGATCCCGAGGATTATCCCGGCGGTTATCCCGCTACGCGTTCGCATCGTTGGGACTGGGGTTCACAATATCGTCGCTTTGCACCACCCTCGGAAACCGGGGACAACGCCGGCTGGGGAAGCTGGGGCAGCAGGAAGAAACATGCCAAAAGCGATGACGACTGGACCAGCAGCTGGGGCAGTGACGAGCCCAAGCGCCTGAAGTTCGGCACCGGAAATTCGATTTTGGCGACAATTCCTGGTCGCCGCATTTCGGCAAGAGCTGGGGACGCGGGCGTCGGCTGCCACCGCCCCCGCCCTGGGGTTATTACCCGCCGGCGCCTCCGGCCTGGGGGGATACTACCCGCCGCCCAGGTAGTTCCCGTAGGAGCGGGCTTGCCCGCGAAGAGCCGTCGCGCCGGTCGGGAGCCGTGTCATCGTTCTTCGCCGCCAAGGCAGCTCCTGCGCACCGCATTCCGTAGGAGCGGGCTGGCCCGCGAATATTCGATCAGCGGTTCTCGCGCTTTTCGATCAGGTGGTCCACCACGCTGGGGTCGGCCAGGGTCGAGGTGTCGCCCAGCGAGTCGATCTCGTTGGCCGCGATCTTGCGCAGGATGCGGCGCATGATCTTGCCCGAGCGGGTCTTGGGCAGCCCTTCCATGGCCCACTGGATGATATTGACCTTGGCGATCGGTCCAATCTCCTTGCGCACCAGCGCGACCAGTTCGGCCTTGAGTTCGTCGCTGGGTTCCTCGCCCTTCATCAGGGTGACATAGGCATAGATGCCCTGGCCGGTGATCTCGTGCGGATAGCCGACCACCGCGGCCTCGGCGACCTTGGGGTGCAATACCAGCGCCGATTCGATCTCGGCCGTGCCAAGGCGGTGACCCGAGACGTTGAGCACGTCGTCCACCCGTCCGGTGATCCAGTAGTAGCCGTCCTCGTCCCGGCGTGCGCCGTCGCCGGTAAAGTAGTAGCCCTTGTACATCGCGAAGTAGGTCTCGTAGAAGCGCCTGTGATCGCCGTACACGGTGCGCATCTGCGACGGCCAGGGGTGCTTGATCGCCAGCATGCCTTCGGCAGGGTTGCCCTCGATCTCCTTGCCGTTCTCGTCCAGCAGCACCGGCTGCACGCCGAAGAACGGGTTGGTGGCCGAGCCTGGCTTGAGCGGGGTGGCGCCTGGCAGCGGGGTCAGCATGTGCGCCCCGGTCTCGGTCTGCCACCAGGTGTCGACGATGGGGCAGCGTTCGTCGCCGACCACGCGGTGGTACCACTCCCAGGCCTCGGGGTTGATCGGCTCGCCCACGGTGCCGAGCAGGCGCAGGGACTTGCGCGAAGTGGCTTTGACCAGGTCGTCGCCGCAGGCCATCAGGGCGCGGATCGCGGTCGGTGCGGTGTAGAAAATCGACACATCGTGCTTGTCGCACACCTGCCAGAAACGGCCGGCGTCCGGGTAGGTGGGCACGCCCTCGAACATCAGCGAGATGGCGCCGTTGGTCAGCAGCCCGTACACGATGTAGCTGTGGCCGGTTACCCAGCCGATGTCGGCGGTGCACCAGAAGACCTCGTTGTCCTTGTAGTCGAACACCAGCTTGTGGGTCATGGCCGCCTGCAGCAGGTAGCCGGCGGTGGTGTGCAGCACGCCCTTGGGCTTGCCGGTGGAACCGGAGGTGTAGAGGATGAACAGCGGGTCCTCGGCATCCATTTCCTCCGGTTCGCACACTGGGTCGGCCGCCGCCATGGCCTCGTGCATCCACAGGTCGCGCTCGTCGTTCCAGTCACAGGAGCCGTCACCGCGCTTGGCCACGAAGCAGGTGTGCACGTGCGGGCATTGGGCGATGGCGGCATCGGCGTTGGCCTTCAGAGGCAGGTGCTTGCCGGTGCGGATGGAGACATCAGCGGTGATTACCACCTGGCAGTCGGAATCAAGGATGCGGCTGGCCAGGGCGTCCGGCGAGAAGGCGCTGAACACGATGGAGTGGACCGCGCCGATACGGGTGCAGGCGAGCATCGCAACCACCGCCTCGGGGATCATGGGCATGTAGATGGAGACCCGGTCGCCCTTCTTCACCCCGCGCGCCTTGAGCGCGTTGGCGAAGCGGTTCACGTCCGCGTGTAGCTCGCGGTAGGTGACCGCGCGGGATTCCTCGGGGTTGTCGCCCTCCCACAGGATGGCGGTCTGGTCGCCACGGGTCTCGAGATGACGGTCCAGGCAGTTGTAGGAGACGTTCAGCTTCGCGCCCTTGAACCATTCGATATGGAGATCGTCCTCCATGAAGGACCAGTCCAGGACCTTGTCCCACTTTTTGAAAAAGCTCAGGTAATTGTCTGCCTGCTCGGCCCAGAATCCTTCCGGATCCTCCACCGACTGCTTGTACATGGTCGCGTATTGCTCGGCGTTGACATTGGCCTGCGCGGCGAAATCGGCCGGGACGGGATAGACCTTGGACATGGGTGCCTCCTCGTTTTCTTTTGGTGAACCGGGTATTCCTTCCCGGGAGGTTGGATTAGAACACAGCATTCCCCGAGGCGAATACTGTCAATCGTATAACAGTGGCGCGAGGAGCGGGTATTCGACCTTTGTCTAAGCCTGGTGATGTCCGGCAGGCGGGGCGAGCAACGGTTCCGGCATGCCGATGCTGTAGCCCTGGGCGTAATCGATGCCGAGACCCTTCAGTACCCCGACCATCTCCTGCCGTTCCACGAATTCAGCGACCGTGGGTCGGTTGAGCGCCTGCCCCAGTTCGGCGATGGAGCGCACGATGGCGAGGTCGCTGAGGTCGTCCAGCATGTCGCGCACGAACTGTCCGTCGATCTTCAGGATATCGACCGGCAGGGTCTTGAGGTAGCCGAAAGAGGACAGGCCACTGCCGAAGTCGTCCAGGGCAAAACGGATCCCGCGTTTCTGCGGCTTGCGCATGAACAGCTGGGCCTGGCTGAGGTTGGCGATAGCCGCGGTCTCGGTGATTTCGAAGCGGATGGATTCGCCGGGGATGCCATGCCGGTCGAGCCGTTCGATCACATGGTCGGCGAGATCCTCGCTGAGCGAGAGCCCGGACAGGTTGATCGAACAGTAGCCCAGTTGCTCCAGATACGCGGGATGTCCGGCCAGGTGACGGAAGGTCTGCTCCACCACCCAGTTGTCCACCGTACGGGCCAGCCCAAAGCGTTCGGCCGCGGGCAGGAACTGCCCAGGGCCGAGCAGGCTGCCGTCGCTGCGTTGCAGGCAGATCAGGATCTCGGCATTGTCCGGCACCCCGGGCTGCAGCGCCTGGATCCGTTGCTGATACAGTTGCAGACGACCGTCCTTCAGCGCCTCACGCAGCTCGTTGATGTACTCGATCTCGTGCGATTGCTGTTGCGGGTCTGCCACGCCCGGGTGGTACACCTGGACCTGGTTGCGGCCATGCTGCTTTGCCTCGTAACAGGCGGAGTCGGCCTCGCGCAGCAGTTCCTCGGCGCTGGGACTGAGTGCGTTGATCTCGACCAGGCCGGCGCTGATCCCGACATGGAACGATTTTTCGTCCCACACGAAGCGGTACTCCGAAATCAGTTCGCGCAGTTTGTCCAGGTTACGGTGCGCCTGGGTCTCGTCGCAGTATTCGAACAGGATCGCAAACTCGTCGCCGCCCACCCGCGCCAGCACATCGTGCTTGCGCACCGTGTCGGACATCAGGCGGGTGACCTGGCGCAGCAGTTCGTCGCCGCCGATATGTCCGCAGCTGTCGTTGACCGCCTTGAATCGGTCCATGTCGATGAAGCACAGGGTATGGGTTTCATCGTCCCGTATCGCCTGTTCGCGCAGGGCCTCGAGACGGCGTTCGAATTCGATGCGGTTGATCAGCCCGGTGAGCTGGTCATGGGTGGCCTGGTGGGCCAGCTTCTCGGAGGCGGTGTGCAACTGGGTGACATCCTCGTGGGTTGCCACCACGTGGGTCACCCGGCCCTGCGCATCGCGCCGGTGCCGCATAACATTCGGCCCAGTAGCTGGTGCCGTCCTTGCGCTGATAGCGGGTCTTCATGTGCCAGGTGTCACCGTCGGCCAGGTCGGCCCAGGGCGCATCGTTGTCCTGGGTCTCTTCCACGCTGCGAAGCAGGTCGGAGAGCACCCGGCCCTCGATTTCCTGCAGGCGGTAGCCGGTCAAGTCGGAGAAACGGGCATTGATGTATTCGATGTGGCCGCCGGTGTCGGTGATGGCGATGGCGCCGGGATTCTGCTCCACGGCCAGGGACAGCTTGTTCAGGTGCTCGTTGTTATGTGCCCGTTCCACCGCGAGCGCGCACAGGTTGCCGGCAACGCGCAGGTGGCTGCGATCGGAGGGCAGGGGGGGAGCGGGCCTCCGTCTGGGTCAGGGCGAAGGAGCCGAGCACCTCGCCGGAAGGGGCGCGAAACGGCATCGACCAGCAGGCGCGCAGGCCATTGTCGAGTGCGAACTCGCGGTATTTCTCCCATACATCGTCGTGCGCGATATCGCAGGCAAAGACCTGCTCGCCGCGGAACACTGCAGTGCCGCAGGAACCCTCGCGCTCGCCGATGGGGAATTCGAGCAGGGCGTCGAACACGGGGCGGGGGATGCTCGGGCCGGCGGTCATGCGCAGCAGCCTGTGCCGGGTGTCGACCAGCATCACCGAGGCGAAGGTGCCGGGCCGGGACAGCGCCTCGAAGCCCCTGCAGATGAAATCCAGCGTTTCCTGCAGTGGGGTGTTGGTTGCGATCATCTCCAGCACGTGGTTGTGCAGTTCCAGCACCTTTTCGGTACGCTGGTGATCAGCGATCTCGTCGGCCAGTTCGCGTGTGCGCTGTTCGACCTGCTCGCTGATCAGCACTTTCTGACCGGTCAGGGCCAGCAATGCGACGCCCAGTAGTGCTGAGATGCTGAATCCGATCACCAGCATTATCCAAAGATTCCATCCGTTTTGCCCGGCGGCGGCAGTTTCCATGGGTGCCGCCAGCGGCAGTTGATCAAGGGCGAAATCGAAGAACAAAGCGACCAGCAGCAGCGTTGCCAGCAGTGACAGACCCAGGGTGAGCCGCCTCGGCCTCCAGTAGTTGGTGGGCTGCCCTGCGAACGCAAGGGCCAGAGGCGTTGTGATCAGTACCCCCAGGCAGTCGCCCACCCACCAGGTCAGTCACATCTGGGGAGCGAGGTCGGCGCCGAACCAGGAACTGGCCGGTCCAGGCCTGCAAGATCGACCCGCTGCTGGCGACCAGTGCGATCAGCAGGGATTGCAGTATCGCGGGCCTGGAGCTGAAATCGTAAAAGGAGGTGAGCTGTACCACGTAGCAGCCGATGAACAGGCCCGGCAGGACACGGTTGCCCTGGACCAGCAGCGCGGCCAGTGCGACACCGGCTGCGGGCCAGATGGGGGAAATACTGCTGGGCGGTACGGCGAGTTCGAGCCCGATCCAGGCACCCAGGATGTAGGCCAGTCCCCAGCCAATGTTGTATGCGAGCCCGGATCTGGGGAGATGGTGGATGCTAGATATCATGATTATGGCGTTTTATCGGCTGCGCCACCCCTTTCTTGAATGTGCCAGACAAGGATTCCGCCCAGCACGATCAGGCTGCCTCCCACGAGGAAGTATAGAGAGAGGCTGTCGCCAAACACCCCTACGCCGTAAAGGGATGCTGCCAGGATCTGGGTGTTCAGCCATGGCGAGAGGCTGGCCGCGCCGGCCAGGTGGAAGGCGCGGATCAGCATCAGGTGACCGCTCGCGCCCAGGATCCCCATCACGACCAGGAGCGGCCACTCGGCGGGCGCCGGCGGGATCCAGAACCAGGGTGTTGCCAGCGTCAGCCCCAGTGTGCCCGCGATGGTGGTGTGAAACAGGGTTGTGATCTCGCCGTCCCGGCCGCGCAGGTGGCGGGTGAGGATGAAATAGAACGCGAGCAGGCCGGCCGAGCCTAACGGTAGCAGCAATGCCGGCCGGAACCCGGCTGTGCCCGGGCGCAGGATGATCAGCACCCCGGCGAAGCCGAGCAGCACCGCCAGCAGGTGGGTGGGCCGGATCGGTTCGTGCAACAGCCAGCCGGCCAGCAGTGTGACCAGGATCGGCGCCAGGAACATGATGGCGGTCGCCTCGCCCAGCGGGACGCTGCGGATGGCAATGTACATGCCGAGACTGACGCCGAGCAGGCACAGGCCTCGGATGAATTGCAGCCAGGGGTGTCGGGGCCTGAGGAAGCGGCGGTGGCGCTGCAGGCCGAAGATCGAAGCGACCAGCAGCGTGTGAAAGGCGTAGCGGGCCCACACCACCTGCACCGGGGGGAGGTGCTGCATGAGATGTTTGCCGAGGGCATCCATGCCGGCCAGAAGGAAGCAGGCACTGATCACCAGCGCGATTGCGCGCGGTCCGGCGCTCGTTTTGCAGGGGGCGGGGGTGGGGCACGTGTCGTTACCGGTATGGCCAGGGTGCTATCGTAACCTGCGCGGGCCTGGTTGACTTGCCCGGGGCGCTGGCCCAAAGTTGCAACGGTTCCTCAGGGCGTCGACATCCAGTCTGCCCGACAGGCGGAAGGGAAGGTTTGCCGAAAATCGCCGTGGATACGATCCCTATAGGCTCGACTGCGGCATCCCTGCCGCAGACGTTTTCGGCAAACCCTCCCTTCCGCTTCATCAATGGCATGGGGGACTGGATGACGTGGTCCTGGAAAACCCTGGAGGAGGCACCCATGAACCCGGAAAAGGTGGTATTCGGCTTTTTCATCATCCTGTCACTGACCCTGAACTTCGGCTTCGTGCTGGGTGAGATCGACAACCCCGTACACCGTCATGTGTACGAGCTGTTCGCCGTGGTGGTGGTCAACTTCATCGCCACCATCCTCAAGTTCGGTGACCGCAGCCAGATGGGCGCGGTGCTGCTGGCGACCAGCCTGGTGGCGATACTGCAGCTGTTCGCCGCGACCCTGGTGTGGGCGCTGGCGGTGCACGTCAACGGCGAGGGCATGACGGAGGTGGTTACCGCAAGCATCGTTTCCCTTTCGGCGGGTGCCATGCTGGCCAACGTCATCTCGGTGATCCTGCTCATCATCGAAACGGTCATGCTGCGTCGCTGAGCAACGCTGCAGAAGGCCGCGCGGGATGAACAACATCGTCTTTCTGATCATGCGCCGCATGCGGCTGCTGCTGCTGACACTGGTGGTGGTCTACGCGGTGTCGGTGCTCGGCATGACCCTGATACCGGGTCGCGACGGAGACGGCAATGTCTGGTACATGGATATCTTTCATGCCTTCTATTTCGTCAGCTTCATGTCCACCACCATCAGGTTTGGCGAGATCCCCTACGAGTTCAGCGATGCCCAGCGCCTGTGGGTGACCTTTTCGCTGTACCTCACCGTTATCAGCTGGCTGTACGCAATCGGCACCATCATCACGCTGTTGCAGGACAAGCTGTTTCAGCGCGCCATCGCCGAACGCCTGTTTGCGCGCCGGGTGCGCCGCATGCGGGAGCCCTTCTACCTGGTGTGCGGCTATGGCGAGACCGGCGAGACCCTGGTCCGCTCCTTCACCGAACACGGCCAGCACGTGGCGGTGCTGGACAGGGACGAGGCCAGGATCAGCCAGATCCAGCTGCAGAACCTGCGTGACTATGTGCCCGCGCTGGCGGCGGATGCGCGGGTGCCCCTGCATCTGCAGGAGGCGGGCCTGCGGCACCGCGATTGTGCCGGCGTGGTGGCGGTGACCGATGACAATGAAACCAATCTCAAGATAGCGATCACCAGCAAGCTGCTGCATCCGGAGATACAGGTGATCGCGCGCGGACCGGGGCGAGGTCGAGGCGAATATGGCCTCTTTCGGCACCGACCGGATCATCGATCCCTTCGAAACCTTCTCCCGTTACCTGGCCAAGGCCTTGCGGACACCCTGCCTGTACCTGCTCAGCCGCTGGCTCGGCGGCGAGGAGGGCGCGGACCTGGGGAACCCCTGTATCCTCCGCGCGACGGGCTCTGGCTGGTGTGTGGCTACGGCCGCTTCGGCAAGGTGGTGGCCGAGCTGTTTCGGCACGAGGGAATCCCGGCCGTTGTGGTCGAGGAACGGCCCGATATCACCGGCGAGCCGCCGACGGGCTATGTGCATGGACGTGGCACCGAGGCCGAGACCCTCATCGAGGCGGGCATACAGGAAGCGGTCGGCATCGTTGCCGGTACCGATGACGACACCAACAACCTGTCGGTGGTGATGACCGCGCGTGAGCTGCGACCGGACCTGTTCGTCACCCTGCGCCAGAACGATACCGGGAACAATGACCTGGTCCGGGCGGTCGGCGCGGACATGGTGATGCACCCGAGTGCGATCGTTGCCGAGCAAATCAGGATCCTGGCTGGACACCCTCTGCTGGCGGAATTTTTCGTGCTGGCGGGGCAACGGCCCAATGCCTGGGCCTGCGAGCTGGTCAGTCGGCTCAGTGCCATGGTGTCGCGGCATGTGCCGGTGGTGAGCGAGATCCGGCTGGATGCGGGGATTGCGCCGGCACTGGTGGAGGCGCACGAGCGGGGCGAAAAACTGACGCTGGACGAGTTGTTCAGGGACCCTTGGGGGCGCGCCCGGCAGCTGCCCTGTATCCTGCTGATGCTGTGCCGGGAAGGGAATAAAATTATGATGCCGGCGTCAGATACACAGATCGAGCCCGGCGACAGCCTGTTGTTGGCTGGCGCCCACCGCGGTGTGGCGCGCTTCCGATGGAACCTGGCCCACAATGCGGCGCTGGACTATGTCCGTAGCGGCAGGGTGCGGCCGCAGGGCTGGTTGTGGCGCCACGTCCGCTTCCGCTAACGAATACCGACGCAAACGAGGACTAATCCATTGAAAAAACTACTGTTATCCCTGTTTCTTCTGTTGCCGCTGCTGGCGCATGCCGGCGAGAAGAAGAAAATAGACACCCCGGCATTCGACGAGGCTATCGCGCGCCAGATGGTCGCCGCCAGCATCCAGCGTTTCCCCACTGGCCGAGGATGTCAGCATCGACGATGCCATCGATTCGATGAAGCTGCGCGCCAACACCCTGAACTTCAAGTTGGTGGCCGATCTGCCGCTCTCCGAGCAGGTCAAGGCCATGGGCGAGGAGGCGCGTTACATGCGTATCCTGGCCTTCTGTGACGCGCTGGTGGCAAAGAAGATGGTGGACTACGACCTGATCTTCGCCGGTTTTCTGCCGTGCCGCATCGCCGTGGCGGAGGATGCACAGGGCAAGGGCTGGCTGGTGACCATGAACATGGACATGATGCTGCACGCGGTCGATCTGCCGGACGAGCTCAAGCCGCTCGCCAAGCAGGTGCGTGACACCATCTACAGCATCGTGGATGCCGGGGTGAACGGCGATCTCTGAGGCGTCTCCCCGCTTGATGCCTCGAACCGGCCACTGGCCGGTTTTTTCCATTTAAGGGAATTTCTGGCGCTAGTAGGGGGATATGCTAATATCGTCGCCCTTCGATAAAACAATAGAATCCGTCGAAGCCTTAGCGACCGCAGCACACGTGGTAGCAGGGAATACAAAGAACGCCTGCAGGCGTCTGTGATTATCGTTCGAGGATCATCACGTTTCTGGTTGCTCCGGCAGAAGTACGCGTTGCTGTGCGGACACCGTTTAACTTGGCCTTTGTGAGGAATGAAAATATGGCACATATCGTTGTCTTGGGCGCAGGTACGGGCGGCATGCCGGCCGCTTACGAACTGCGCGCGGAACTGGGGCGCGAGCACCAGATCACCGTTGTAAACGAGCGGGAATACTTCCAGTTCGTCCCGTCCAACCCCTGGATCGCCGTCGGCTGGCGCGAGCGCAGTGATATCACCTTCGATATCGCACCGCGCCTGGAGCGCAAGGGCATCAATTTCGTGGCCAAGCGCTGTGAAAAGATCGATGCGGAAAACAAGAAGCTGGAGCTGGAAGGCGGTGAAAGCCTCGATTACGACTACCTCGTGATCGCCACCGGTCCGCGTCTGGCCTTCGAAGAGGTGAAGGGGTCCGGTCCGGAGGGCAATACCCATTCCATCTGTACCGTGGATCACGCCGAGGGTGCCTACGACGATTACCTGAAGTTGCTGGAAAAGGGCAGTGGCACCATCGTGATCGGCGCCATGCCGTTCGCTTCCTGCTTCGGCCCGGCCTACGAGTTTGCGTTCATCGTCGATGCCGATCTGCGCAAGCGCAAGATGCGTGACAAGATCAAGATCAAGTTCGTAACCTCCGAGCCCTATATCGGCCATCTGGGCCTGGGCGGCGTGGGCGACTCCAAGGGTATGCTGGAGTCCGAGATGCGCAACCACCACATCGAGTGGATCACCAACGCCAAGACCACCAAGGTGGAAGACGGCAAGCTGTACTGCGAAGAGCTGGATGAAGACGGCCAGAAGAAGAAGGACCACGAGGTCGAGTTCGATTTCGCCATGATGCTGCCGTCCTTCAAGGGCGTGGACGCGGTAGCCAATGTGCCCGAGCTGTGCAACCCGCGCGGCTTTGTGTTCGTGGACGAGTTCCAGCGCAACCCGACCTATCCGAGCATCTACTCGGCCGGCGTCTGTATCGCCATCCCGCCGGTGGAGGCCACCCCGGTGGCGACCGGTACGCCGAAGACCGGTTATATGATCGAGTCCATGGTGACCGCCATCGTGCACAATATCAGCAACGAGCTGAAGGGCGCCGAGCCGGACCAGAAAGGCGCCTGGAACGCCATCTGCCTGGCCGATATGGGTGATACCGGTGCGGCCTTCGTGGCCCTGCCGCAGATACCGCCGCGTAACGTGGCCTGGTTCAAGAAGGGCAAATGGGTGCACCTGGCCAAGATCGCCTTCGAGAAGTACTTCCTGCGCAAGATGAAGAAGGGCAGCTCGGAACCGATCTACGAGAAATACATTCTCAGCCTGCTGGGTATCAACCGTCTGAAAGACAAGCACTGATAGCCGCAATACGACCCGGCGCCGCTGTGTATGGTGGTGCCGGTTTTTTTGTGCCGTGAAAAAGGCAAAAATGGCTTCATTTGGCTTACACTGCGCCCCATTCTTCAATCCATGATCATTCGGAAGCCATGAGCCATCAGATTCAGCGTCATTCGACAGTCAGCGTCCGTGTTGGCGCCATCCAGGTGGGCGGTGGCGCGCCCGTGGTGGTGCAATCCATGACCAACACTGATACCGCCGATGTGCCGGCAACGGTTGCGCAGGTCGCGGAACTGGCGCGTGCCGGTTCCGAGCTGGTGCGGCTGACGGTGAACAACGAGGCGGCGGCCCGGGCCGTGCCGCTGATCCGTGAGCGGCTCGACGCCCAGGGCCTGGCGGTGCCCCTGGTCGGTGACTTCCATTTCAATGGTCACCGCCTGCTGAACGACCACCCTGGGTGTGCCGAGGCGCTGGCGAAATACCGCATCAATCCGGGCAATGTCGGCAGTGGGGAGAAGAAGAACCAGCAGTTCGCCAGCATGATAGAGACGGCCATCCGCTACTACCGGCCGGTACGCATCGGGGTCAACTGGGGTTCCCTGGACAAGGGGCTGGTCGCGCACATGATGGATGAGAATGCACGCGCGACCAAGCCGCTGGATGCCGACCACATGATGCGTGAGATCATGGTGACCTCCGCGCTGCAGAGCGCGGCGCGCGCCGAGGCGCTTGGGCTGGGGCGGGATCACATTATCCTCTCGTGCAAGATGAGCGGGGTGCAGGATCTGATTGGCGTGTATCGCATGCTGGCCGATCGCTGTGACTATGCCCTGCACCTGGGCCTCACCGAGGCTGGCATGGGATCCAAGGGTATCGTGGCCTCGACAGCGGCGCTGGCGGTGCTGTTACAGGAGGGTATAGGCGATACCGTCCGGATCTCGCTCACCCCGGCGCCCGGTGGCGACCGTACCGGCGAGGTGCGGGTGGCGCAGGAGATCCTGCAATCCATGGGGCTGCGCGCCTTCATGCCGCAGGTGATCGCCTGTCCGGGTTGCGGGCGTACCACCAGCACCTATTTCCAGCAGCTGGCGCAGGACATACAGGGCTACCTGCGTGAGCAGATGCCGCTGTGGCGCGAGCGCTATCCGGGGGTGGAGGCGATGGACGTGGCGGTCATGGGCTGCGTGGTAAACGGCCCGGGCGAGAGCAAGCACGCCAATATCGGGATCAGCCTGCCGGGTACCGGGGAGCAGCCTTCGGCACCGGTTTTTGTCGATGGTGAAAAATACGCCACCCTGAAAGGGGATCGAATCGCCGAGGAGTTCCAGGCGATCGTCGAGGAATACGTACGCACCCATTACGTCTAACCCGAATATTTCATCCGCTTCTCGCTTTTCCGGGCGGTCAGTGGATGGAAGATGTGGTGCCTCGAACGGGACGTGGAAAGGCTCGTGAAGGGCTATTTTCTAGGCTGCAGGCACACCTTTCCCTTACCCCCATTGTTTGTCAACGTGCCGGGGCGGCACTGTTAGTCCAAAGCAGTAATGTCCCCTTTGTCCAATTCTAAAATGTCCCCTTTTGATTTCGGGAGGGGTGGTGACAGAGGAGACCATTGCGATGACACAGAAGACGGTGGACCGGCTGGGGGTGGTTCAGCAGGTTGTCGACCGGCAGTTGCGGCAGAAAGAGGCGGCACGGCAGTTGGACTTGAGCGTGCGGCAGATCAAGCGCCTGGTGGTCCGATACCGGGCCGAGGGAGCGGCTGGACTGGTTTCCCGCCACCGGGGCAGGCGCCCCAACAACCAGATCGCCGATGCGCTCCGGCAGGAGATCCTCGACAAAGCATCCACGCCACCGTCGAGAAGGCCAAGACCATCCAACTCAACCGCAGGACCCACAGGCCTGCACCGGACCATCCCTGGAGATGAGGCGCCCCCTCGTCCCCTCATGACCCCGGACTCACCAAGGGGACATTTCAGCTTGGGAGAAAAGGGGACATTTTAGAATTGGGTTGACAGAGCCAAAAAACATTTTGATCATAGATAGTGAAAAGGAGGACCTGCAGGCGTATGCGAACGCCTTGCACAAAGAGGGTTATGAAGTCGCCACAATAGGCAGCGGCAAGCAGGCATTGGAACTCGCAGGATTGGGCGGGTTGCCGGACTTGGCAGTGATCCAGGTGTGTCTGCCCGACATTTCAGGCCTGAAGGTGGCGCAGGAACTGCAGTCGTTGGGGGGTCTCTAACCCGAATATTTCATCCGCTTCTCGCTTTTCCGGGCGGTCAGTGGATGGAAGATGTGGTGCCTCGAACGGGACGTGGAAAGGCTCGTGAAGGGCTATTTTCTAGGCTGCAGGCACACCTTCCCCTTACCCCCCATTGTTTGTCAACGTGCCGGGGCGGCACTGTTAGTCCAAAGCAGTAATGTCCCCTTTGTCCAATTCTAAAATGTCCCCTTTTGATTTCGGGAGGGGTGGTGACAGAGGAGACCATTGCGATGACACAGAAGACGGTGGACCGGCTGGGGGTGGTTCAGCAGGTTGTCGACCGGCAGTTGCGGCAGAAAGAGGCGGCACGGCAGTTGGACTTGAGCGTGCGGCAGATCAAGCGCCTGGTGGTCCGATACCGGGCCGAGGGAGCGGCTGGACTGGTTTCCCGCCACCGGGGCAGGCGCCCCAACAACCAGATCGCCGATGCGCTCCGGCAGGAGATCCTCGACAAAGCATCCACGCCACCGTCGAGAAGGCCAAGACCATCCAACTCAACCGCAGGACCCACAGGCCTGCACCGGACCATCCCTGGAGATGAGGCGCCCCCTCGTCCCCTCATGACCCCGGACTCACCAAGGGGACATTTCAGCTTGGGAGAAAAGGGGACATTTTAGAATTGGGTTGACAGAGCCAAAAAACATTTTGATCATAGATAGTGAAAAGGAGGACCTGCAGGCGTATGCGAACGCCTTGCACAAAGAGGGTTATGAAGTCGCCACAATAGGCAGCGGCAAGCAGGCATTGGAACTCGCAGGATTGGGCGGGTTGCCGGACTTGGCAGTGATCCAGGTGTGTCTGCCCGACATTTCAGGCCTGAAGGTGGCGCAGGAACTGCAGTCGTTGGGGGGTCTCTAACCCGAATATTTCATCCGCTTCTCGCTTTTCCGGGCGGTCAGTGGATGGAAGATGTGGTGCCTCGAACGGGACGTGGAAAGGCTCGTGAAGGGCTATTTTCTAGGCTGCAGGCACACCTTCCCCTTACCCCCCATTGTTTGTCAACGTGCCGGGGCGGCACTGTTAGTCCAAAGCAGTAATGTCCCCTTTGTCCAATTCTAAAATGTCCCCTTTTGATTTCGGGAGGGGTGGTGACAGAGGAGACCATTGCGATGACACAGAAGACGGTGGACCGGCTGGGGGTGGTTCAGCAGGTTGTCGACCGGCAGTTGCGGCAGAAAGAGGCGGCACGGCAGTTGGACTTGAGCGTGCGGCAGATCAAGCGCCTGGTGGTCCGATACCGGGCCGAGGGAGCGGCTGGACTGGTTTCCCGCCACCGGGGCAGGCGCCCCAACAACCAGATCGCCGATGCGCTCCGGCAGGAGATCCTCGACAAAGCATCCACGCCACCGTCGAGAAGGCCAAGACCATCCAACTCAACCGCAGGACCCACAGGCCTGCACCGGACCATCCCTGGAGATGAGGCGCCCCCTCGTCCCCTCATGACCCCGGACTCACCAAGGGGACATTTCAGCTTGGGAGAAAAGGGGACATTTTAGAATTGGGTTGACAGAGCCAAAAAACATTTTGATCATAGATAGTGAAAAGGAGGACCTGCAGGCGTATGCGAACGCCTTGCACAAAGAGGGTTATGAAGTCGCCACAATAGGCAGCGGCAAGCAGGCATTGGAACTCGCAGGATTGGGCGGGTTGCCGGACTTGGCAGTGATCCAGGTGTGTCTGCCCGACATTTCAGGCCTGAAGGTGGCGCAGGAACTGCAGTCGTTGGGGGGTCTCTAACCCGAATATTTCATCCGCTTCTCGCTTTTCCGGGCGGTCAGTGGATGGAAGATGTGGTGCCTCGAACGGGACGTGGAAAGGCTCGTGAAGGGCTATTTTCTAGGCTGCAGGCACACCTTCCCCTTACCCCCCATTGTTTGTCAACGTGCCGGGGCGGCACTGTTAGTCCAAAGCAGTAATGTCCCCTTTGTCCAATTCTAAAATGTCCCCTTTTGATTTCGGGAGGGGTGGTGACAGAGGAGACCATTGCGATGACACAGAAGACGGTGGACCGGCTGGGGGTGGTTCAGCAGGTTGTCGACCGGCAGTTGCGGCAGAAAGAGGCGGCACGGCAGTTGGACTTGAGCGTGCGGCAGATCAAGCGCCTGGTGGTCCGATACCGGGCCGAGGGAGCGGCTGGACTGGTTTCCCGCCACCGGGGCAGGCGCCCCAACAACCAGATCGCCGATGCGCTCCGGCAGGAGATCCTCGACAAAGCATCCACGCCACCGTCGAGAAGGCCAAGACCATCCAACTCAACCGCAGGACCCACAGGCCTGCACCGGACCATCCCTGGAGATGAGGCGCCCCCTCGTCCCCTCATGACCCCGGACTCACCAAGGGGACATTTCAGCTTGGGAGAAAAGGGGACATTTTAGAATTGGGTTGACACAGGGCATGGACGCGTTGACGCAACAACGTCAGTTGGTCATGCACGACATAGCGGGCATCGCGGGGGTCGGGGAGCCTCGCATTGACCGCCTCGAGCAACCCCAGCCGTCGATCGACTTGCCGGAGCAACAACAGGCCACCATCGCTGGTGATATCCCCGCCCGAAAATCGGGCCTCGATCCGGTGGCGTTTCAGCGGTGGAAATCAAAGCTTTCTTGGGTACATTTTGTCACGGGCAAAACCTTGTTCGGATCCAGTATAACCAACTGAATTTTAACGAACTACACGGGTTTTGCCCTTTTTATTTGTGAAATATTCGGGCTAATACCTTTGCTGGGAGACGATCTCATCGTCATTCCAATTCGCGGTTGGGTTCTCTCCTTCGGGACGAACAGGCGCAACGCGCCGCTCCAACTGCGGCTTAGGCGTAATCAGGAATCCCCGGACTTTGGTCCGGGGAGGCATCAATTAGGCTGGGATAACTGAACTCAGAACCTGCGCAACATAACCGTGAACTATGAGGCCACCTTGCAATGCGCGGACACTTGCCGAACTCAGCTTTCCTTCAGGTCCGCATGCCGTCGGCGCACGCCGTATTCGTTGATGCAACTCAACAACCGATGTGTCTGGTTATGACTGCTTACGATCTGTTCGCACAACGTGGCCAGACGCGCACGCTGGGAACGGGCGTAGGCTCGGATCTCGTCGAAGGCCTGCTCCTCGTTCAAATTGAACCGCGCCATATAGATGCCTATGGCTATGCTGATCTTACGATTGAGCGTCTGGGTGGCACTCAGCCGCTCGCGACTCTGTTCCAACTCACGAAGTTCATTGGCCAGATTGAGTCCCACCCGCACCGCGACATTCAGGGCCTGATCAGTGACCGGCTTGATCAGATAGTTGAGCGCCCCTTCACAGTAGGCTTGGGCGACCAGCTCACGATGAGCATAACGCGACAACAGGATGCTAACCCGAATATTTCACAAATAAAGCTCTTCACCAAATCAGGTGGGTAACATTCACCGGCAGATACCCTCCGGGTATAGATCGAGTCCACCAAGGTGGAAGTAGATGGCATTGGCAAAGCGCTCCTTGTTGCGGAAACCATGGCT
>JAKRWE010000052.1 GCA_024712425.1 Chromatiales bacterium | reverse complement strand
CCTCCCGTCGCCCGTGTCAAAAAACGACGGAAAGGGTACGGCCACATGGCCCGGAATGCCCCGATGGGTGGGTCAAAATTGTTGGCCATAGGTGGGTCAGAATAGATGGGCATTAACACTCGGTCATGATGATTTACCACAAAGAACACAAAGAACACAAAGAACACGAAGGAGTACGAATGATGCGGATGGCGAGCCAGAAGGTGCTTTTCTCTAAAGACAAAAGAAACGGCTCTTTTCCATCAAGAATCTTTGTGTTCTTCGTGTTCTTTGTGGTTCATTTTCTTAGATATCGCGCAGCAGTTCGTTGATGCCGACCTTGGAGCGGGTCTTCTCGTCCACGCGTTTGACGATCACTGCGCAGTAGAGGCTGTACCTGCCGTCCTTGGAAGGCAGGTTGCCGGAGACCACCACGGATCCCGCCGGGATGCGGCCATACAGGATCTCGTCGTTCTCGCGGTCGTAGATGCGGGTGGACTGGCCGATGTACACGCCCATGGAGATGACCGAGCCTTCCTCCACGATCACGCCCTCGACCACCTCGGAGCGGGCGCCGATAAAAGAGTTGTCCTCGATGATGGTGGGCGCGGCCTGCAGTGGTTCCAGCACTCCGCCGATACCGACGCCGCCCGAGAGATGCACGTTCTTGCCGATCTGGGCACAGGAGCCGACCGTGGCCCAGGTGTCAACCATGGTGCCGGAGTCGACATAGGCGCCGATGTTGACGTAAGAGGGCATGAGTACGGTGCTGGGGGCGATGTAGGAGCCCCGGCGGGCGGTGGCCGGCGGTACCACGCGCACGCCGGACTCGCGGAAGTCGCGCGAGTTGAAGTCGGCGTATTTCGACGGCACCTTGTCGTAGTAGTTGGTGAAGCCGCCCTTGATGAACTCGTTGTCGTTGATGCGGAACGACAGCAACACAGCCTTCTTGACCCACTCGTTGACTATCCATTCGCCGTCGCGCTTCTCGGCGACCCGGATCTCGCCGCGGTCCAGCTGGTCGATGGTCTCGTTGACCGCGTCGCGCACCAGTGTGTCCACGGCGCGTGGCGTGATGTCGGCACGTTTTTCAAAGGCTTCGTCGATGATGTTCTGGATGTCACTCATGGGTGGCTCCTGGTGTTGTGTCATGTAAAAGGGTTGATTCCTGACAGGGCGTTTATAGCCCCTCGACGTAATCGCGAATACGCTGGGCCGCCTCGATGCATTCGGTCGGCGTTGCCACCAGCGCCATGCGCACATGGCCGTTACCCGGATTCAGTCCGTCGACCTCGCGCGAGAGGTAACTGCCGGGCAGTACGGTGACATGCTGTTGCTCGAACAGGCCCCGGGCGAAGTCCTCGTCGCTGCCGGGCGTTCCGGCCCAGAGGTAGAAACCGGCATCGGGTCTGTTCACCGTCAGGACCGGTTGCAGTATCTCCAGTGCCGCATCGAATTTCTCCCGGTACAGCGTACGGTTGTGGCGCACGTGTTCCTCGTCACGCCATGCGGCGATACTGGCATGTTGGTGCTGTGCCGGCATCGCGCAGCCGTGATAGGTGCGGTAGCGCAGGAACTGGGCGATGATTTCCGCGTCACCGGCGACAAAACCGGATCGCAGGCCCGGTGCGTTGGAGCGTTTGGAGAGGCTGTGGAACACCGCGCAGCGTCGGTATGCGGTATTGCCCATGTCGGCAGCCGCCTGCAGCAGGCCCACCGGTGGCGTCGACTCGTCGAAGTACAGCTCCGAATAGCATTCGTCGGCGGCAATGATGAAATCATGCTGCTCGGCGAGCCGGATCAGTCGCTGCAGCTGTGGCAGCGGCACCACCGCCCCGGTCGGATTGCCGGGCGAACAGAGGTGGATCAGCTGGCAGCGCTCCCAGGTTTCTCTGTCGACGGCGTCGAAGTCCGGCAGGTAGTTATGTTCCGCCGTGCAGGCAAGGAAGCGGGGCTCGGCGCCGGCCAGCAGGGCTGCGCCCTCGTAGATCTGGTAGAAGGGGTTGGGTGACAAGACCAACGGCGCCTGCGGGGTGGTGCGGTCGATCACCGCCTGGGCAAAGGCGAACAGTGCTTCACGGGTGCCGTTGACCGGCAGTACCTGTGTTTCGGGGTCGATGCTGCCGGCGGGTAGCTGGAACCGTCGCTGCAACCAGTCCGCTATGGCCCCGCGCAGTTCTGGCATGCCCCGGGTCAGGGGGTAGTTGGCCAGTCCGCCGAGGTTGTGACACACGCTATCGGTAATGAACCCCGGTGTGGCATGCTTGGGCTCACCGATCGAGAGGGCAACAGGCGGTTTGTCCGCCGGTTGCACATTGGCCAGCAGGGCCCGCAGTTTCTCGAAGGGATAGGGCTGGAGTTTTTGCAGGTCAGGGTTCATCGGGAGCGGGTTCGGATACGGAGGCGGCGATTATATATGAATGATCGGCATGGCGGTTTGCCGGTGCTGCTGGCGCTGTTGCTGGCGTCCAGTTACTGGGGATTCGTGTGGTACCCGGTGCGGCTGCTGAATGGCATGGGCCTGAGTGGTCTGTGGCAGCTGCTGACCAGCTATGGCGGCGCCTTGCTCGTGCTGACCCTGGCGAGGGGCATGCGGCTGCGGAAATTGAGGGGACACGCACTGGACAGCCTGTGGCTGGTGCTGGCCGCCGGCTGGACCAATGTGGCCTTTCTGCTCGCGGTGATCGACGGGGAGGTGGTGCGGGTCCTGATCCTGTTCTATCTCTCACCCCTGTGGGCCGCGCTGCTGGGGCGTTGGCTGCTGGGCGAGGCACTGGGGATCCATACCGCGCTGATGCTGCTCCTGGGCCTGAGCGGGGCTGTCGTCATGCTGTGGCAGCCTGGTGCCCTGGACCGTGGTCTCGGCCAGGCCGACGGGCTGGGTCTGAGCGCCGGCTTCGCCTTCGCCCTGGCCAATGTCATGACCCGGCGCCTGCAGGCCCTGGGCGACGTGATCAAGACCCAGCTCTCCTGGATAGGCGTGGTCTCGGTGTCGCTGCTATGGCTGCTATTCAGGGGCGAGGCCTGGCCCAGCGTGCCGCTGGCCGGCTGGCTGGGGGCCCTGGCCCTGGGGGTGTTCGGTTTCATGTTCATGACGCTCGCGGTGGTGTACGCAGTGAGCCGGATGCCGGTCCAGCGATCTTCGGTGATCATGTTGTTCGAGATCGTGGTGGGCGCGTTGAGCGCCTGGCTGCTCGCCGGAGAGGTGATGGGCTGGCGGGAATGGCTGGGCGGCGCAATGATCATCGGCACCGGATTGATTGCGGTACGGGGGAAGGGAAATGAACACTGAACTGCATCACGTCAGTCTGCTGGTCGCGGATACCGCGAGGGCCGTGGACTTCTATACCGGCGTGCTCGGTCTGGAGATCGATCCCGATCGACCGGAACTGGATTTTCCAGGGGCCTGGCTCAGGGTGGGCGAGCGCCAGATACACCTGCTGGAACTGTCCAGCCCCGATCCCGTGAACGGTCGGCCGGCGCACGGGGGGCGGGATCGCCACGTGGCCTTCCTGGTGGACGATCTGGACAGCTATATCCAGCGCCTCGAAAAACGGGGGCTGGCCTTTACCCTCAGCCGAAGTGGCCGGCGCGCCCTGTTCTGCCGTGATCCTGACGGCAATGCCTGTGAATTGATAGAGAAGCTTCGTTCAAGTCACTTCGCTGAGCGCATCGGTCAGTGACTCCCGGATCTTCGACAGCCTGGTGGAGTCCAGGATCGGGCGGTCATCGAGGTCGGTGAGGGTGAAGCGGTCCCTTGCAACCGCGCCCTCTGTGAGCACCCGGGCGGCATGCAGGCGCAGTTCCTGTTGCGCCAGCACTGAACCCACCAGGGAAAGCAGACCGGGGCGGTCCTGGGTGACCAAGTTCAGTTCGGTGACCGCGTGGGCCTCGTTTTGCACGAAATCGATGCGGGTGGGGCATTCGAAGGCGCGCAGGCGCCTGGGTATCCTGGCAGCCTGGGGGCTGGTTGCGCGTGAAGGCTGGTTGAGCCCTTGCTGTACCTGCGCAGCAACCTCCCGCTGGCGTTCCGCTGTCAAGGGGCTGCCGTCCGCCTCGAGAACGAAGTAACTGTTGACCGATACCCCGCTGGAGGTGGTGTCGATACGGGCGCCCAGGATGTCCAGTCCCATGCGGTCGAGGGTGGCGGTGGTGTCGGCGAACAGGCCGTCCCGGTCCGGGCCGAAACTGAACAGCTCCACGCATCCGCGCTCGGGGTCCTCTCGCGCGAAGACATGGGCGCTGTGCGGCTGGGCCAGATGCTGCAGCAACAGCCCGGTGTGCCATGCGATCGCGTCCGCCGGGGTCTGCAGGAAGTAGTCGGTACTCAGGTCCATCCAGCAACGGTGGATGTCCGCGGTGGCAAAACCCTCGCGCAGCAGTTGTGCGCGCGCAAGATCCTGCACGGCCTGGATGCGACTGTCCTCGTCGCTGGCTTGTTCGGGCCCCTGTTCGAGCAGTTGGCGCGTGCGCTGGTAGAGCGTGGCCAGCAGTGCACCTTTCCAGGCGTTCCAGATGGCCGGGTTGGTGCCGCGCATGTCGGCAACGGTCAGCAGGTACAGGTAGCTCAGCCGCTCCACGGAACCGGTGATACGGGCGAATTCCGTGATCACGTCCGGGTCGTCGATATCCTTGCGCTGGGCGGTGGTGGACATAAGCAAGTGGCGTTCCACCAGCCAGGCCACCAGGTCGGTATCGTAGGCCGAGAGGCCGTGGTCGCGGCAGAACAGCCGGGTGTCTTCGGCACCGAGGTGGGAGTGGTCGCCGCCCCGGCCCTTGGCGATGTCGTGGAACAGGCCTGCCAGGTACAGCAGTTCCGGTTTTGGAATCCGTTGCGCCAGCTCGTGACAGAGACGGCATTCCTCGGCGTGCTGCGGGAGCATGAAGCGGCGCAGGTTGCGCACCACCATCAGGATGTGTTCATCCACGGTATACACGTGGAAGAGATCGAACTGCATCAGCCCCGAGATCTGGCGGAAGGCCGGGATGTAGCGCGCGAGGATGCCGTAGCGGTGCATGCGGCGCAGTTCATGGGTGATGCCGGCCGGCTGGCGCAGGATCTCCATGAACAGGCTGCGCGCCCGGATATCCCGTCGCAGGTGCTTGTCCACCAGGTGGCGATGGGCGCGGATGGCGCGAATGGTGGTGGCGCGCACGCCTTTCAGTTCCGGGTGTTGCTGCAACAGCAGAAAGACCTCCACCATGGACAGGGGGGAACGGGCGAACGTGGCCGGATTGATGACCTCGAGGTAGCCGCCCCGTTCCTGGAAGCGCCGGTTGATCGGCCGGGCCCTGCCCAGCTGGTTGTGTTGCAGGATGGCCTCCTGGAACAGTTGCAGCAGCATTTCGTGCAGTCGTTGCAGTTCAAGGGTGGTGCGGTAATAGCGTTGCATCAGGGCCTCCACCGCGGCGTTCCCCTCCCCGTAGCCGAACTGGCGGGCCAGGGTGCGCTGATGCTCGAACAGGAAGCGGTCCTCACGCCGGCCGGCCGCCAGGTGCAGGGCGAAGCGGATTTCCCACAGCAGGTGTTCTCCCTGCTTGAGCGCGTTGTCCTCCTTCTCGGTGAGGAAGCCGTGCTGTTTCAGGTGCGACAGGCGGGTGGCGCCGAAATAGCGTTTTGCGACCCAGCCGATAGTCTGGTTGTCGCGCAGCCCGCCGGGGTCGTTCTTGATATTGGGCTCGAGGTCCTGGCTGCTGTCGTTGGCCTTGCGGTGCCGCTCCTCCTGCTCGGCCATCTTGGCGGCAAAGAAGGCATCGCTGGGCCAGATGTGAGCCGGTCCGGTCAGGGTGGTCATCTCCTCGAACAGGCGCTGCCGGCCCGCGATGCAGCGCGACTCCATGACGTTGGTGGCGATGGTCAGATCCTCGCGCGCCTCCGCCACGCACTGGTCCAGGCTGCGCACGCTGTGCCCGATCTCCAGTCCGATATCCCACAGGAACATCACCAGGGGTTCGATGTGGGCGGCCAGGGGCTCCGGATCGGTGGCGGTCAGGATCAGGACGTCCACATCGGAGGCGGGGTGCAGCTCGCCGCGGCCGTAGCCACCGACCGCGATCAGGGAGGCGTCGGCATCGGCGGGCACGTGCGCCTGCCAGGCGCGATGCAGGATGCTGTCGACGAAACGGGCCCGTGCATGCACCAGCTCCACCACGTCGGTACCGGCCTGGAATTGTTCCGCCAGCAGCCCCGCGGCGTTTTTCAGCGCCTCGCGATAGGGGGCGACGGGTGGGGGCAGGGTGCCGGTGTGTGCGTCGAGTTCCCGCAGCAGCCGGTCGAATGTCGCCTCGATCACTTTTCGTCGCTGCGCAGGGTGAGGACCTCGTAGCCATCTGCGGTGCACAGGATGGTGTGCTCCCACTGTGCGGACAGTTTGCGGTCCTTGGTTACCACGGTCCAGCCGTCGGGTAGCAGCTTTACGTTGCGTTTGCCGGCGTTGACCATGGGCTCGATGGTGAAGGTCATGCCCTCTTTCAGGGCCATGCCGGCGCCGGGCGTGCCGTAGTGCAGCACCTGTGGGTCCTCGTGGAACTTGCGTCCGATGCCGTGCCCGCAGTACTCCCGGACCACGCTGAAATGCTGGCCCTCGACGAAGTGCTGGATGGCGTGCCCGATATCCCCCAGGGTGGTGCCGGGACGCACGATCTCTATGCCTTTCCACATCGCCTGGTAGGTGATGTCCACCAGACGCCTGGTAAAGGGGCTGACCTCGCCGACCAGGAACATCTTGCTGGTGTCGCCGTGGAAGCCGTCCTTGATCACCGTGATATCGATATTGATGATGTCACCCTTCTTCAGCTTCTTTTCGCCGGGAATGCCATGGCAGACCTGCTGGTTGACCGAGGTGCAGATCGATTTCGGGAAGCCGTGGTAGTTCAGCGGGGCCGGGATGGCGTCCTGCTCGTTGACGATGTAGTCGTGGCAGATGCGGTCCAGCTCGTCCGTGGTGATGCCGGGTTTGACATGCGGTTCGATCATTTCGAGCACGTCGGCGGCCAGGCGGCCGGCAATGCGCATCTTTTCGATTTCTTCGGGATTCTTTATGGTGACTGACATAGGGTTTCCAGGCGGGTGGGGGTATCAGGAAGGCGGGGAAATCAGGGGCTTGGCAGCGCAAATCCGGTTTGAGGTGGAAAGGCCGTTTATGGTATAAAACGCGCCGCTTCGCGGCAATGGGTCGCGCAGCGTAAAAAATACACACACGCATCGCAACCGTTCGGTCTGGGTGCCTGCCGGGTCTTCCCGGGAGGTGGGTCGGCGGGGTGCGTGGAGGCTTAACCCGAAAATCGGAGACTAACATGAGCAACGTAACCATGCGCCAGATGCTCGAGGCTGGCGTGCATTTCGGTCACCAGACCCGTTACTGGAACCCGCAGATGGCACCGTACATCTTCGGCCAGCGTAACAAAATCCATATCGTCAACCTGGAAAAGACCCTGCCCCTGTTCAACGAGGCGATGAATTTCATCGGCAAGCTGGCTTCCAACGGCGGCAAGATCCTGTTCGTGGGCACCAAGCTCGCGGCGCGCAATGTCATTGCCGAGGAGGCCAAGCGCTGCGGCATGCCCTATGTCAACCATCGCTGGCTCGGCGGCATGCTGACCAACTTCAAGACCATCAAGCAGTCGATCAAGCGCCTGAAAGAACTCGAAGCGATGGACGCGGATGGTTCCATGGAGGCCCGCTTCAACAAGAAGGAGCAGCTCAACCTGCACCGCGAGATGGAAAAGCTGGAGCGCAGCCTGGGCGGGATCAAGGACATGCACGGCCTGCCCGATGCCCTGTTCATCATCGACAACGGCCACGAGGACATCGCCGTTGCCGAGGTCAGGAAGCTGGGTATCCCCGTGATCGCCGTGGTCGATACCAACAATTCCCCCAAGGATGTGGACTACATCATTCCGGGCAACGATGACGCAATTCGCGCCGTTCAGCTCTACGTCCAGGGGGCCTCTGCCGCCGTTCTGGAGGGACGCACCGCGGCGGCGCGCGCTGTGGCCGGCGAGGACGCCGAGGCCGCAGCCGAAGGCTGAACCCGGAAATCGAACTGACGTCGCCCCGGGTGCCTGCTGCCCCGGGGCGTATTGCTCAATTGAGAGCTCAATACTTACATCGAGGTGAAATACCCATGGCAATTACAGCTGCACAGGTAAAGGAACTGCGCGAGCGGACCGGCGCTGGCATGATGGAATGCAAGAAGGCATTGGTGGAAACCGATGGTGATATCGAGGCCGCGATCGAGAACATGCGCAAGTCCGGCCAGGCAAAGGCCGCGAAGAAGGCCGGGCGCACCGCCGCCGACGGCGTGATCGTGATCAAGACCAGCCCCGACAGCAAGAAGGCCGCCATCGTCGAGGTCAACTGCGAAACCGATTTCGTGGCCAAGGACGAAAACTTCAAGTCCTTTGCGGACGCGGTGGCCGAGCGCGTGCTCAACAGCGATGTGACCGACATCGAGTCACTGATGGCACTGCCGCTGCACGAAGGCGAGGACACCACCATCGAGGAGGCGCGCCAGGCCCTGGTGGCCAAGGTCGGTGAGAACATGAACGTCCGTCGCTTCGAGCGGATCAGCACCAGCGGCATCCTGGCCCATTACCAGCATGGTGTGCGTATCGGCGTGCTGGTCGATATCGATGCCGATTCGGACCTGGGTCGTGATATCGCCATGCACGTGGCGGCGAGCAACCCGGTCTGTGTCGATGAAGCCGGCGTTCCGGCCGACATGCTGGCCAAGGAGCGCGAGATCGTCGAGACCCAGGCCAAGGAAAGCGGCAAGCCGGATAATATCGTCGAGAAGATGGTGGAAGGGCGCATGCGCAAGTACCTGAGCGAGATCACCCTCAAGGGTCAGCCCTTCGTGAAGGATCCGGATACCACGGTCGGCAAACTGCTCGACAGCAAAGGCGCCTCGATTCACGGGTTCATCCGTTTCGAGGTGGGCGAAGGTATCGAAAAGAAGGTCGAGGACTTCCGCGAAGAGGTCATGGCCCAGGCCGCTGCCGCCCGCAGCGAGTGAGCCTGCCGCAGACCCGCACCCGGTGCGGGTCTTTTCTATCCATTGAACAGAACCGGAGTTTTCGTTTCTCATGCCTGAATCTGCGCTTCCCCGCCGTATCCTTCTGAAACTCAGTGGCGAGGCCCTGATGAGGGAGGGGGATTTTGGAATCGACCCCGATGTCCTGGGACGGGTGGCCGGCGATGTCGCCGAGCTGGCCGGCATGGGGATACAGATCGCCATCGTGATCGGTGGCGGCAACATCTTCCGTGGCGCCGGCCTGGCCGGTGGCGGCTTCGACCGGGTGCGCGGTGACCACATCGGCATGCTGGCCACGGTCATGAATGCGCTCGCCATGCAGGACCACCTGGGGCGGCTGGGCGTGGATGCGCGCACCCTGTCCGCCTTCCGGATCGACCAGGTATGCGAGTACTACAGCCGGGACGGCGCGGTCCGCCACCTGGAGGCCGGACGGGTGGTGATGCTCTCTGCCGGTACCGGCAATCCCTATTTCACCACGGACTCGGCCGCCAGTCTGCGCGCCATCGAGATCGGCGCCGATCTGATGATCAAGGCGACCAAGGTGGACGGCGTCTATTCGGCCGACCCGATGAAGGACCCGGACGCTGAGTTTTATCCTTCCCTCAGTTATGATCGTGTCCTGGCCGAGGGACTGGCCGTGATGGACGCCACGGCCGTGGTGCTGTGCAGGGAAAACGACATGCCGTTGCGTGTGATGAATATCAATGAGGCCGGTGCGCTGCACCGTGTCGTGCGGGGTGAACAGATCGGCACCCTGGTAACCGGAGACGATTCATGATCGATGACATCAAGCAGGACGCGGCCAGTCGCATGGCCAAGAGCGTGGAGGCGCTGGTGGAGAACCTCGCCAAGGTGCGTACCGGGCGTGCGCATCCGAGCATGCTCGATCATGTGACCGTCAGCTACTACGGGGCCGACACTCCCCTGCGACAGGTCGCGAACGTGGGCGTGGAGGATGCCCGTACCCTGACGGTCCAGCCCTATGAACAACCCATGGTGAGCGCCGTGGAGAAGGCCATCCTCGAATCCAACCTGGGTGTGACGCCCAACACGGCCGGTACGCTCATCCGTCTGCCCATTCCTCCGCTGACCGAGGAGCGGCGCAAGGACATGACGCGCATCGTACGTCAGGAGGCCGAGCAGGCGCGCGTCGCGGTACGCAACATCCGGCGTGACGCGAACAGCAGCCTCAAGGAACTGGTCAAGGAGAAACTGATCTCCGAGGATGACGAGCGGCGGGGCCAGGAGATCATCCAGAAGCTGACCGATCAGCACGTCAAGGAGATCGATGAGTTGATGGCCAAGAAAGAAGCAGACCTGATGTCGGTGTGACCAGGGGATCATGTGACAGGGATCGACGCAAGAGGGATTGAGGCTTCGGAAAGGGGCCGGGTGCCCCGGCACGTGGCGATCATCATGGACGGCAACGGGCGCTGGGCCCGGCAGCGCAACAAACCGCGGCATGCGGGCCACCGCGCAGGCGTCGAATCCGTGCGCTCGACCATCGAGGTCTGCGTGGAGCGGGGTATCGAGGCCCTGACGCTGTTCGCCTTCAGCAGTGAAAACTGGCGCCGACCGCGCTCCGAGGTCGACCTGCTGATGGAGCTGTTCATGGTTGCCCTGAGTCGCGAGGTTCGCAAGCTGGAGAACAACAATATCCGCTTGCGGGTCATAGGCGATCCGACAGCCTTTCCCAAGCGCTTGCAGAAACAGATCATCGAGGCGGAACAACGTATCGCGAACAACGATGGCCTGCTGCTGCAGATCGCGGCGAACTACGGTGGTCGCTGGGATATCACACGGGCGGCGCGGCGTTTGGCGGTGGAAGTGGCCGCCGGCAGGCTCTCCCCGGAGGCGATCGATGAGGAACGGTTTGCCCGTGAAACCGCTTTCAGCGATGTGGTCGATCCCGATCTGTTCATCCGCACCGGCGGCGAACACCGCATCAGCAATTTCCTGTTGTGGCAGTGCGCCTACAGCGAGCTCTATTTTACGCCCGTGTTATGGCCGGATTTCGACCGCCAGGAGTTCGGCAGGGCGCTGGCGGAGTATGCGAGCCGCGAGCGTCGCTTTGGCCAGACCAGCGAGCAGATCAACCTGGCCGGCTGATGCTGCGTAACCGGATTCTTACTGCACTCGTTCTGGTGCCGCTGGTGGTGGCGGGCGTGCTGTGGGCACCGACCCGGGGCCTGGCGATCGCCTTCGGCCTGATCGTGCTGTTGGGTGGGCGCGAAATGGCTCGCCTGGCCTGGCTGCGCGGGCTTTCCATGCAGTGGATCTATGCCGTGCTGCTGGAGGGCGTGATCGCCTGGGCCTACTATTGGATGGATCCCGCTATGGAGCGGTGGTTGCTGTTGCTGGCCGCGGCATTCTGGCTGGGAGCGACCCTGGTGTTGCTGGCGCGGCGCAGTGAAACGTCACCGGTCCGGGGCGTACGTCCGCTGGTGCTCCTGCTCGGTGCATTGCAACTGCTGATCGCCTGGCTGTCGATCATCCACCTGCATGGTCGGGGAACGAACGGACCGGCGCTGATGCTGTTTCTGCTGGTCCTGATCTGGGTGGCGGATTCGGCCGCCTACTTTGCCGGGCGTGCCTGGGGGCGCCACAAGCTCTCTCCCATGGTCAGCCCGGGCAAGACCTGGGAGGGTGCGGCGGGCGCCATGGCCGGGACCCTGGTCAGCGCGTTCGTCCTGTGGCGGCTGGCGCTGACAGCGGTTCCCTTTTATGCCCTGCTGCTGCTGTGCCTGGTCACGGCAACCGTTTCGATCGGCGGCGACCTCTGGGAAAGCCTGCTCAAACGCCAGGCGGGCCTGAAAGACAGCGGCACCCTGTTGCCCGGCCACGGCGGGGTGCTGGATCGCATCGACAGCCTGATCGCGGCGGCGCCGGTATTCAGTCTCGGGCTCTATTACCTGGAGAAAAGTACATGACCGGGATAGTGGTACTCGGTTCCACCGGATCGATCGGGGTCAGCACGCTCGACGTGGTGGCGCGGCATCCGGAGCACTACCGGGTGGTCGCGCTCACCGCCAATACCGATGTCGAACGGCTGGCTGAACAATGCCTGCGGTTTCGACCGGCGATCGCCGCCATGGCCGATCCGGCGAGTGCCGAGCGACTGGCCGGGGTGCTGCGGGAGGGGGCGCCGGAGATCGAGGTGCTCGGCGGTGAGGAGGGTGTCGTGGCGGCGGCCGAGCATCCGGCGGCCGAGCAGGTCATGGCGGCGATCGTGGGTGCGGCCGGCCTGGTACCAACCCTGGCCGCGGCGCGCAAGGGCCGGCGTATCCTGTTGGCGAACAAGGAGGCCCTGGTGGTATCGGGGCGGCTGTTCATGCACGAGGTGGTCCGGCATGGCGCCGAGATCCTGCCGATCGACAGCGAGCACAACGCGATCTTCCAATGCATGCCACCGAATTTCCGGGAAGGACTCAACGAGGTCGGGGTGACCCGTATCCTGCTGACCGCTTCCGGCGGGCCCTTCCGTACCCGTGATCCGGCATCACTGGCGAACGTGACGCCCGAGCAGGCCTGCGCCCATCCCAATTGGGACATGGGGCGCAAGATCTCGGTGGATTCCGCCACCATGATGAACAAGGGGCTGGAGGTGATCGAGGCCTGCTGGCTGTTCGATGCCCGGCCCTCGCTGATTCAGGTCGTGGTGCACCCGCAGAGCGTGATTCATTCCATGGTCGAATACGAGGACGGCTCGGTGCTGGCCCAGATGGGCAACCCGGACATGCGCACGCCCATAGCCCATGCCATGGCCTGGCCACAGCGGCAGGCCTCCGGTGTGGCGCCGCTCGACCTGTTCCAGGTGGCGCATCTGGATTTCGAGGCCCCGGATACCGGGCGGTTCCCCTGTCTGCGTCTCGCCTTCGAGGCGGTCGAGACCGGCGATGTCGCGCCGGCGGTGCTGAATGCCGCGAACGAGGTGGCGGTGCAGCACTTCCTGGATCACCGGATCGGCTTTACCGATATCCCGCGCATCATCGAAGGGACGCTGGAGGCGGTGGACAGTGGCGACGCGGATTCACTGGCCGGATTGATGCAGGTCGATACCGAGGCGCGCGCGCTTGCGGAACGACTGGCCCGGGAAGGGGTCTGAGCCTGCATGGATGGCTTTCTGTTCAAGTTGCTCGCCTTCACGGTGGCGATCGGGGTCCTGGTCAGCGTGCACGAGTTCGGCCATTTCTGGGTCGCCCAGCGCCTCGGGATCAAGGTGCTACGTTTTTCCATCGGGTTCGGACGTCCCCTGTGGCGCCGCCAGAAAACGCCGGATGACCCGGAGTACGTGATTGCCGCCATCCCGCTCGGCGGCTACGTCAAGATGCTGGATGAAAGGGAGGGGCCGGTCAATCCGGCCGAGGCGTCGCGTGCCTTCAACCGCCAGTCGCTGCCCGTGCGCTCGGCGGTCGTGGTTGCCGGTCCGCTGTTCAACCTGCTGTTCGCCATCGTCGCTTTCTGGCTGGTGTTCATGCTCGGGGAATCCGGGGTCAGGCCATTGATCGGTGAGGTGGCTGCAGACAGTGCCGCGGCCGCCGCCGGCCTGGTCGCCGGGGAGGAGGTCATCGCGGTCAACGGGCAGGCGAAACCCACCTGGAACCTGGTGCTGCAGGCGCTGGCCAAGTCCTCGCTCTCGGACGATGCCGTGATCATCGCCACCCGTGCGCCGGGAGGGGAGACGCGGCAGCACCGTCTCCCCGTGGCAGCGATGGGGGATGTCAGCGAGCCCCGGGATCTGCTGAAGCACCTGGGGCTGACGCCCGAGCGGCCATCGGTGCCAGCGGTTTTCGGCGAGCTGCTGCCCGGGGAACCGGCCGCCCAGGCCGGGTTGCAGGTCGGCGATCGTGTCGTGTCCGCGGACGGGACGCCGATCAGCGACTGGACGACCTGGGTCGAATACGTGCAGGCCCGCCCTGGTATCCCGATTCACCTGGAGATCGAACGCAAAGGGGCCCTGCGGGAACTGGAACTCATTCCCGCCACGCGAACGGTGGGTGATCGCGAGATAGGCCGGATCGGAGCGATCAACAGGCCGCTGCCCGACGAGGTGCTCGATCGTTACCGCGTGGAATACCGTCTGGGTCCGGTGGATGCGCTGGTCAGCGCCACTTCACGGACCGTCGAGTATTCCTGGCTCACGCTCAAGGTGATCGGCAAGATCCTGTTCGGGAGCGCATCCATACACAACCTCAGCGGGCCGCTTTCGATCGCCGATGCCGCGGGCAAGACGGCGAGCTACGGCTTCGTGTACTTCCTCAAGTTCCTGGCGGCGGTCAGCATCAGCCTCGGTGTGCTCAACCTGCTGCCGGTACCGGTACTGGATGGCGGGCACTTGATGTTTTTCCTGATCGAGGCGGTGCGGGGCGGCCCATTGCCGGAGGGCTGGCTGGAGCAGGGGCAGCGTATAGGCCTCGCATTGCTGGCCGCGCTCATGATCCTGGCCTTCTACGTGGATATCGAGCGGTTTTTCGGCTAGCGGATTGTTATTAACCCGGCCGGTGTCAACCCAATTCTAAAATGTCCCCTTTTCTCCCAAGCTGAAATGTCCCCTTGGTGAGTCCGGGGTCATGAGGGGACGAGGGGGCGCCTCATCTCCAGGGATGGTCCGGTGCAGGCCTGTGGGTCCTGCGGTTGAGTTGGATGGTCTTGGCCTTCTCGACGGTGGCGTGGATGCTTTCTCGAGGATCTCCTGCCGGAGCGCATCGGCGATCTGGTTGTTGGGGCGCCTGCCCCGGTGGCGGGAAACCAGTCCAGCCGCTCCCTCGGCCCGGTATCGGACCACCAGGCGCTTGATCTGCCGCACGCTCAAGTCCAACTGCCGTGCCGCCTCTTTCTGCCGCAACTGCCGGTCGACAACCTGCTGAACCACCCCCAGCCGGTCCACCGTCTTCTGTGTCATCGCAATGGTCTCCTCTGTCACCACCCCTCCCGAAATCAAAAGGGGACATTTTAGAATTGGACAAAGGGGATATTACTGCTTTGGACTAACAGTGCCGCCCCGGCACGTTGACAAACAATGGGGGGTAAGGGGAAGGTGTGCCTGCAGCCTAGAAAATAGCCCTTCACGAGCCTTTCCACGTCCCGTTCGAGGCACCACATCTTCCATCCACTGACCGCCCGGAAAAGCGAGAAGCGGATGAAATATTCGGGTTAGAGACCCCCCAACGACTGCAGTTCCTGCGCCACCTTCAGGCCTGAAATGTCGGGCAGACACACCTGGATCACTGCCAAGTCCGGCAACCCGCCCAATCCTGCGAGTTCCAATGCCTGCTTGCCGCTGCCTATTGTGGCGACTTCATAACCCTCTTTGTGCAAGGCGTTCGCATACGCCTGCAGGTCCTCCTTTTCACTATCTATGATCAAAATGTTTTTTGGCTCTGTCAACCCAATTCTAAAATGTCCCCTTTTCTCCCAAGCTGAAATGTCCCCTTGGTGAGTCCGGGGTCATGAGGGGACGAGGGGGCGCCTCATCTCCAGGGATGGTCCGGTGCAGGCCTGTGGGTCCTGCGGTTGAGTTGGATGGTCTTGGCCTTCTCGACGGTGGCGTGGATGCTTTGTCGAGGATCTCCTGCCGGAGCGCATCGGCGATCTGGTTGTTGGGGCGCCTGCCCCGGTGGCGGGAAACCAGTCCAGCCGCTCCCTCGGCCCGGTATCGGACCACCAGGCGCTTGATCTGCCGCACGCTCAAGTCCAACTGCCGTGCCGCCTCTTTCTGCCGCAACTGCCGGTCGACAACCTGCTGAACCACCCCCAGCCGGTCCACCGTCTTCTGTGTCATCGCAATGGTCTCCTCTGTCACCACCCCTCCCGAAATCAAAAGGGGACATTTTAGAATTGGACAAAGGGGATATTACTGCTTTGGACTAACATGGGGACTGCATCCCGGGTACTTGCGTTGCGACTCGGTGTAAAGTGCCACCGCTTTGGGTGAGAAACGCGCCAACATGCCTTTGTCGATGGCGATTGCCTTGCCGGCAACCGCGATCCCGATCATCGAAGCCAGTGCCAGTTGGATCATGGTTCTGTTGGAGGCAAACATGCGTCGCTTTCTGATCGGGTCTTCCAGTAAATGGAAGGAAAGGACTGACAGCAGGAAGGCCGTCAGTGCCGCAACCCATACTGCCAGCCCAGACGGCGTTGCTCGGGCGTACACCAGCAGCGGCCAGTGCCAGAGGTAGAGGGCGTAGGACGCCAGGCCGAGATAGACCACCGGGCGTATTGAAAGACCCGCCCGACGTAGGTATGTGTGTGGGTATTGGCGTAGATGAAAGCGGCAGCACCCAGACAGGGCAGCAGGGCGGCTGCACCGGGGAAGCGGGTATTGTGGTCGAACCACGTCATTGCGACCAACATGGAGATGAGGCCGCCTAAAGCCAGCAGTTCGCGCAGCCAATGCGGGGGGGTGCCAATGGTGTTCGTAGGCGACATAGAAGGCGATTGCCGCGCCCAGTAACAGCTCCCAGGCTCGGCTGTGGGGCAGGTAGAAGGCGGCGGCAGGGTTACTGAGGCTGAGCTGGATCGACACGCCGAGCGAGACGAGCAGCAGCAAACCCAGCAGCCATATGGGGCGGTGCAGTCGCATCAGTGCCAGCAGTACCAGCGGATAGACGACATAGAACTGTTCCTCGACCGACAGTGACCAGGTATGCAGCAGCAGTTTGGTTTGTGCCGGTGCGGCGAAGTAGCCGGAGTTGTGCAGAAAGTGGAAGTTGGATCCGAAGATGGCCTGAGAGGCGAGTGATGTTCCAAATTTGAGGAATTCCCTGGGCATCAGAAGAACCCAGCCGATGGCCAGCGAGACCAGCAGCACCGGGATCAGCGGCGGAATGATCCTGCGTGCGCGCCGGGTCCAGAATTCGCGCAGGCTGAACTTCCCCGCGGCGAGGTCTCTCAATACCACTGAGGTAATGACAAAGCCGGAGATAACAAAAAAGGCTCTTCACCAAATCAGGTGGGTAACATTCACCGGCAGATACCCTCCGGGTATAGATCGAGTCCACCAAGGTGGAAGTAGATGGCATTGGCAAAGCGCCCCTTGTTGCGGAAACCATGG
>JAKRWE010000051.1 GCA_024712425.1 Chromatiales bacterium | reverse complement strand
CAAAGCTTTCTTGGGTACATTTTGTCACGGGCAAAACCTTGTTCGGATCCAGTGTAACCAACTGAATTTTAACGAACTACACGGGTTTTGCCCTTTTTATTTGTGAAATATTCGGGTTAGCCCCATGGCCCATCTGTGGGATAATGTGAGGCTGTTTCAACCGCGGTTTCCGAGCATGTCCGACACCCCACGCAAGATCCTGATCACCAGCGCGCTGCCCTATGCCAATGGCTCCATCCACCTGGGGCACCTGGTGGAGTACATCCAGACCGATATCTGGGCCCGTTTCCAGAAACTGCGGGGCAACGAGTGCTACTACGTCTGTGCCGACGACGCCCATGGCACCCCGATCATGCTGCGCGCGCGCGCCGAGGGCATCGAGCCGGAGGAGCTCATCGCCCGGGTCTGGCAGGAGCACACCGAGGACTTTGCCGGCTTCCACATCGGTTTCGACAACTACCACTCCACCCATTCCCCCGAAAACCAGGCCTGTGCCAACCTGATCTATGAACGCAACCGCGATGCCGGACACATCGTGCGCAAGACCATCCACCAGGCCTACGACCCCGAAGCAGAGATGTTCCTGCCCGACCGTTTCATCAAGGGCACCTGTCCCAAATGCGGCGCGGAGGACCAGTACGGCGACAACTGCGAGGCCTGCGGGGCCACCTACGCCCCGACCGAGCTGAAAAACCCGCGCTCGGCGGTCTCCGGCGCCACCCCGGTGGAACGCGAGTCCGAACACCTGTTCTTCCGCCTGTCAGACTTCGAGGACGAACTGAAGCAGTGGCACCAGGCCGGCCACGTGCAGGCCGAGATGGCCAACAAGCTGGACGAATGGTTCGAGGCGGGCCTGGCGGACTGGGACATCTCCCGCGATGCGCCCTATTTTGGATTCGAGATCCCGGACGCGCCGGGCAAGTATTTCTATGTCTGGCTGGACGCCCCCATCGGCTACATGGCCAGCTTCCGCAACCTGTGCGACAAAAGCGGCATCGACTTCGATGCCTTCTGGGGGGCGGATTCCGGGGCCGAGCTGTATCACTTCATCGGCAAGGACATCATCTACTTCCACGCCCTGTTCTGGCCCACCATGCTCGCGGGTGCCGGCTTCCGCATGCCGACCGCGGTATGGGCGCATGGCTTCCTGACCGTGGACGGCGCCAAGATGTCAAAGTCTCGCGGCACCTTCATCAAGGCCAGCACCTACCTCAAGCACCTGAACCCGGAATACCTGCGCTACTACTTTGCGGCCAAGCTCAGCTCGCGCATCGATGACCTCGATCTCAACCTGGAGGACTTCGCGCAGCGGGTCAACAGCGACCTGGTCGGCAAGGTGGTCAACATCGCCAGCCGCTGCGCCGGTTTCATCAACAAGCGCTTCGGCGGTCAGCTGTCGGCTGACTGCGCAGAACCTGAACTGTATGCGGAATTCGTTGCCGCCGGAGACGCCATCGCGGAGCAATTCGAACAGCGTGAATACGGCCGCGCGGTGCGCGAGATCATGGCCCTGGCCGACCGCGCCAACCAGTACATCGACGAGAAAAAGCCCTGGGTCATCGCCAAAGAGGAGGGTCAGGAACAGGCGCTGCAGGACATCTGCTCGGTCGGCATCAACCTGTTCCGCGTGCTCGTCGGTTACCTCAAGCCCGTCCTGCCGGCAATGGCGGAACAGGTGGAGGCATTCCTCGCCATCGATGCCATGAGCTGGGATTCGCAGACCGCGCCCCTGACCAGACACGCGATCAACAAGTTCAAGCCGCTCATGACGCGGGTCGAGAAAGAGCGTATCAGCGCCATGATAGAGGATTCGAAAGAGGACCTGGCGGCAGAGGAAAAGGCAACCTCCGCAGGCAAGGCGAAGCAACAGGCCACCATCGAACCGATCGCGGACGCCATCACCTTCGACGACTTTGCCCGACTGGACCTGCGCATCGCGCGCATCGCCCGGGCCGAGGCGGTCGAAGGCGCGGACAAACTGCTGCGCCTGACCCTGGACCTGGGCGGCGAGACCCGCAATGTCTTTGCCGGCATCAAGTCCGCCTATGCGCCGCAGGACCTGGAGGGCCGATTGACGGTGATGGTTGCCAACCTGACCCCGCGCAAGATGCGCTTCGGCGTCTCCGAAGGCATGGTGCTCGCGGCCGGCCCCGGGGGAGAGGACCTCTTCATACTGAGCCCGGACAAAGGCGCCCAGCCCGGAATGCGGGTAAAGTAGCGCGTCCCTGTTATTTATCGGCACAACGGTTATTATTCAGCCAGTTATAGGAAACGGACCCGGCCCTTGATGGTATTCATAAAGCACTGGCGCTCCGCTCGCGGCATCATTCTGCTGTGCGGCGTTCTGGCAACCCCGCTGGCACAGGCCCTGTCCATTGGAAGCGCCACGGCTCACTCCTACCTCACGCAGCCGCTGGACGCGGAAATCGCCCTGCACGGCGCCACGGATGCCGTGATAGAGAACACCCGGGTACAGGTCGGCGACCCCGACGATTTCGAGAAACTGGGCATTGCCTGGAACGAACTGCCGGTGCAGATCCACCTGGCCCTCGAGCAGAAGAACGGCCGCTGGTTCGTTCATGCCACCTCCCGGCGCCCGGTGGCGCAGCCCTATGTGCAATTTCCCCTGAAGATCCGCTCGGGAAAACTCCTCATGCTGAAGGAGGTCACCCTGTTGCTGGACCCGCCCGGGCGCCGGGTGAGCCGGCCCGGTACGGCACGGCGATCCGAGACCCCACGGCAACCCGCGCCTCGACACACGGCCACCGTCGCCGGCCGCACCTACCATGTCAAATCCGGGGATACATTGTGGCCCATCGCACAATCCCTGCGCCCACGCGACGTCAGCAACTACCAGATAATGATCGCGCTGCAGCAGGAAAATCCGGAAGCCTTTGCCGGCGGCAATATCAACAACCTCAAGGCCGGCAGCCTGCTCACGGTACCCTCCCCGGAGCAGGTACGCCAAATCGATGCGCGTGATGCACGCCGCAACTTCTTCCGGCAACAGAACACCTGGAAGACAGACTCGTCGGCACCGCCGGCCAGGGTGACGGCGCCTCAACAGCCAGCCGCTTCCAAGCCGCAGGCGCCGGAGAGCGCTCCGGTGGAGGCCAAGCTGGAAGTCCTCCCTCCGCCGGACAAGCTGCCACCGGAAACCTCACCGGCGCCGGTCCAGGAAGAGGCGATCCAGCGTGACATCCTGCTCAACGAGGAACAGGTACGCAGCAACGAGGTCGAGCAGGCCAACTTCCGCCAGCAGATCGCCAACCTGCAGGCACAGATGGAGCAGATCCAGACCCTGCTCAAGCTGAAGGACCAGCAGATCGCGGCACTGCAGTCCATTGTCGACGCACAAAAGGCCTCCGCCAGGCAGGCAGCGGCCCCGGAAGCGCCAGCAACGGCCCCCACGAATATAAACGCCGGCACCGTCTCACTGCCCGCCGTGGCCATGGCGCCGCCCCCCTCCCGCGCCAACCACCCCGGTCACCATCGCCACCAACACACCGACGCCGGCACGCAATACCACCCAGGTCATACCGTTGCCCGTCAACTGGTTATGGGCCATCGCTGACGGCGTGCTGGTGTTGTTGCTGCTACTGCTGTTCAGACGTCGCGGGAACACTGCGCCAAACCGGGGCGACCTGCCGCTCGGGGCCTACCCGGAGGTGGCGCATCCCGGTCCCAAACCCTATGCAGAACGGGTACGAACCCCGCCAACGCGGCAGAAACCGGCCGCCCCGCACCCCGCAGCCGTGGCAGCGGCGCCCGATGCCAGCCGTAAACAGGACAATGCGACCGAACAGCATATAGACATCGACCGCGTTCCGGAGCAGACGGACGAGGACATCGACCTTCCCCTTGGCGATACCGGGGAACTGCCCGAACTCGATGAACAGCTGCTGCCCGGCCATGACAGCCGGGACAAGGCCAGTGACGACTTTGTAGACCAGGTTGCCGACCTCTGGGAACACCTGGACATTCCGGATCTGCAGGATCCAGAAGAGAATCCGGCCGCAACAGAAGAGGAGGATCAGAGCCTCGAAATCCTGCTCGAGATGGCGCGCGCCTACGTAGAACTCGGCGACCGGGACGAGGTCATCAACATCCTCAACCAGGCACTCACTTCCGCCGACACCGAAGAAAAACGCGAACGTATCAGTGGCGTGCTCCATGAAATCGGATGAATCGGCCATCCCGGTCCTCTTTTGCTTGACCTGCCTCAAGGGATCCATCCATCCGGGCGCATACCGCTTTGCATGATCATTAGCCCATCCTTATGCTTGTCCCTTTTCCACCCTGGCGTTAAAAATGGCTGAATACGCACTCATCCTCGTCAGTACCGTACTGGTCAACAATTTCGTGCTGGTCAAGTTTCTTGGTCTGTGTCCCTTCATGGGCGTATCCCGGAAACTCGAGACCGCCATGGGCATGGGCCTGGCCACCACTTTCGTCCTGACCCTTTCCGCCGCCAGCAGCTACCTTGTGGATACCTATATCCTGCAGCCGCTGGGGCTGGGGTATCTGCAGACCATCGCCTTTATCCTGGTCATCGCGGTGGTGGTGCAGTTCACCGAAACCGTAATGCACAAGACCAGCCCGGTGTTGTACCAGATGCTGGGTATCTTCCTGCCATTGATCACCACCAACTGCGCAGTGCTGGGGGTCGCCCTGCTCAACACCCAGGAACAGCACAATTTTGTCGAATCCGCACTGTACGGTTTCGGCGCAGCGGTCGGCTTCTCCCTGGTCCTGGTGCTGTTCGCCGCAGTACGCGAACGCGTGGCAGTGGCCGATGTCCCCGAACCGTTCCAGGGCAATGCCATCGCCCTGATCACCGCCGGCCTGATGTCCATGGCCTTCATGGGCTTCGCCGGCCTGGTGGCAGGCTGACATGGGCGCCGTACTGACTGCCGTCCTCACCCTCAGCCTGCTGGCCGTGCTGTTCGGCCTGCTGCTGGGTTACGCGGCGGTCCGCTTCCGGGTCGAGGGGGATCCCATCGTCGACCAGATCGATGCGCTGCTGCCACAGACGCAGTGCGGCCAGTGCGGCTTCGCCGGCTGCCGTCCCTATGCAGAGGCGATTGCCTCGGGAGAGGCGGAGATCAACCGCTGCCCCCCGGGGGGCGAAACCGCCATGATCGCGCTGGCGGACCTGCTCGGACGCGACCCGGTTCCGCTGGAGAACGAGGAAGCCGCGGCCAAGCCCAAATCGGTTGCCTGGATCATCGAGGAGGAATGCATTGGCTGCACCCTGTGCCTGCAGGCCTGCCCGGTCGATGCCATCCTCGGCGCGGCCAAGCAGATGCACACTGTCATCGCGGATGAATGCACCGGCTGCGAACTGTGCCTCCCGCCCTGCCCGGTTGAATGTATCGTGATGAAACCGATCCGTGAGACCCCGGAAACCTGGCGCTGGCCCTACCCGCGCGCCGCTCACTGGCTGAAGGAGGCCGCCGATGCCTGACGGTCAGCAGCCCCTGTGGGACTTCCATGGCGGTCTCCATATCGATGACCACAAGGCGGAGTCCGCCGCCAGTCCGATCCGGAAAATACGCCTGCCCGAACGCCTGCAACTGCCACTGCAGCAACATATCGGCCGCTCTGCCGAGCCCATGGTCAAGGTCGGCGACAGGGTGCTCAAAGGCCAGCTGATTGCGCGCGCCAGCGACTACGTCAGTGCCAATCTGCACGCACCCAGCTCCGGCACAGTCAGCCAGATCGCGGAACTGCCGATCGCCCATCCTTCGGGCCTTCCCGCTCCCTGCATCGTCATCGAAACCGACGGCGAGGATCGCTGGGCCGAGATGCCCGAGCCGATTGCGGATTACCGCGAGGCCGACCCGGCCGATCTGCGTGAACGCCTGCGCTGGGCCGGCATCGTCGGCTTGGGCGGGGCGGTGTTTCCGACCAGCGTCAAAACCAACACGACCGGCAGAACGGTCGACACCCTGATCATCAATGCCGCCGAATGCGAACCCTACATCACCTGCGACGACCGCCTCATGCGCGAACAGCCGGGCGATGTGATCGACGGCGCCCTGATCCTGCAGCACATCGTGGCAGCCGGCCGGGTCCTGATCGGGATCGAGGACAACAAGCCCGAGGCGATCGCCGCGCTGCAACAGGAGATCACGCAGCACCAGCTGGACCATTTTCAGCTACGGGTGGTCCCCACGAAATACCCCAGCGGCGGTGAGAAACAGCTCATCTACCTGCTGACCGGCATCGAGGTGCCCTCCGGCGGGCTGCCGCTGGATGTCGGCATCCTGTGCCAGAACGTGGCCACCGCCGCCACGGTAGCCGACGCGGTACTGCACGGCCGCCCCCTGGTGACGCGCATTGTGACCCTTACCGGTCGCGGGGTGGCAACCCCCGGCAACCTGCGGGTGCCGATCGGAACCCCGGTAGCGGCACTGGTGGACGAGGCTGGCGGCTATACCGCAGAGGCGGCCAGGCTGATCATGGGGGGTCCCATGATGGGCTTTGCCCTGCCGGACGACGGTCTGCCGGTGACCAAGGGCAGCAACTGTTTCATCGTGGGCGGACGGGACGAGATCCCCGATCCGCAGCCGGCCTCCGCCTGCATCCGCTGCGGCGAATGCGTCAGGGTCTGCCCCGCCCAGCTGCTGCCCCAGCAGCTCTACTGGTATGCCCGGGCCCGCGATTTCGACAAGACCCAGGACCAGCACCTGTTCGACTGTATCGAGTGCGGCTGCTGCGCCTATGTCTGCCCGGCCCATATTCCGCTGGTACATTACTATCGCTTTGCAAAAACGGAGATCTGGGCCAGTGAACGGGAGCGTCAGAAGTCCGACCACGCCCGTCGCCGCCACGAGTTCCGCGAGGCGCGCAAGAGACGCCTCGAGGAGGAACGCAAGGCGTGTCTGCGCAAGAAAAAAGAGGCGCTCGACAAGAAAGGCTCCGCCGGCAACGATCCCAAGAAGGCCGAGATAGCGGCCGCCATGAAACGCGTCGCCGCGAAAAAGGCCGCCCAGCAGAAAGAACAAGAGAGAGAGTCCTGATGCAGTTCCCTGTCACCAGCTCACCGCACCTGCAAGGCGGCAACCACGTCCAGCGCGTCATGGGACTGGTGCTGCTGGCGCTGCTGCCGGGCACGACGGCCCTTTGGTGGTATTTCGGCTGGGGCGTGGTGCTGAATATCGCTATCGCCGACCTTACCGCCGTGGTGAGCGAATGGCTGGTTCTGCGCCTGCGCGGGCGTGATCCGCGGGCGACAGTAGCCGATCTCAGCGCCCTGCTGACGGCCTGGCTGCTGGCCCTGGCACTGCCGCCGTTGCTGCCCTGGTGGCAGACGGTGCTCGGCAGCGCCTTTGCCATCATCATCGTGAAACAACTGTTCGGCGGCCTGGGATTCAATCCCTTCAACCCCGCCATGGCGGCCTACGCCCTGCTTCTGATCTCCTTCCCTGCTGACATGACCCACTGGCTGACCCCTGCCATCCTGAGCGGCCACAGCGTCACGCTGCCGGAGGCATGGCAGGCCATCTTTCATGGCCCGGCAGCCCTGGGCCAGACCTGGGACGCTGTAACAGGCGCGACCCCGCTGGACCACATGCGTACCGAACTGTCACAGAACCACATGATCAGCGAGATACGCCAGAGCCTGGTATGGGGTGATTTCGGCGGGCGCGGCTGGGAATGGGTCGGCAACTGGTTCCTGCTCGGCGGCCTGTTCCTGATCTGGCACGGCGTGATCAGCTGGCGCATCCCCTTCGGCATGCTGACGGCGCTGCTGTTCGTTGCCGGCGTGTTCTGGGCGATCGACGCCCAGACCCATCCCTTCCCGGCGTTCCACCTGTTCAGTGGCGGGGCCATCCTGGGCGCTTTCTTCATCGCCACCGATCCGGTCACCGCCAGCACCACGCCGCGCGGACAGTTGATCTACGGTGCGATGATCGGAGTGCTGGTCTTCATCATCCGCTCCTGGGGCGGCTATCCTGATGCGGTGGCCTTCTCGGTGCTTCTGATGAACATGGCGGCCCCTACCATCGACTACTACACCCAGCCGCAGGTCTTTGGCGCGAAGGACGGCAACGATGGCTGAATCAGCGCAACGTCCCTGGCTCTCCGCCACCATCGCTGCCGGGGTACTGGGCATCTTTGCCGTCATCGGCGCCGCCCTGGTTGGGGTGAGCTACGTGGCCACCGCCGACCGCATTGCCCAGAACCACCGGGACATGCTGTTGGCGCAACTGGATGCGATCCTTCCGCGCAGCGAATACGACAACGCCCTGCTGGACGATCATATCGATATCCAGGCACCGGCCTCGCTCGGCGAAGGCAGTATCCGCATCTACCGCGCCCGCAAACAGGGACAGCCGGTCGCGGCCATCCTGTCGCCGGTCGTCGCCAATGGCTACAGCGGCAGGATCGAATTGCTGATCGGCATCCGGGTCGATGGCAGCCTGGCTGGCGTGCGCGTGTTGTCCCACAAGGAAACGCCCGGCCTGGGTGACAAGATCGATGTGGAAAAGAGCCCCTGGATCCTGGGTTTTGCCGGCAGGTCGCTGGACAACCCGCCCGAGGGCAAATGGAAGGTCCGCCGCGACGGCGGCGTCTTCGATCAGTTCACCGGCGCCACCATCACGCCACGCGGGGTCGTGGCAGCGATAAAGAACGCCCTGATCTATTATCGGAGCAACGGCAGTAACCCGTTCGAGACCGCATCCACCCACAAGGAGGGAGACAATGGCTGATATCGATTACAAGCGCATTACCCTCGACGGCCTGTGGCACAACAACCAGGCGCTGGTCGCATTGCTTGGCCTGTGCCCCCTGATGGCGGTCACCAATACCGCGGTCAACGGCCTGGGCCTGGGGCTTGCGACCACTGCCGTGTTACTGATGTCCAACGTCACGGTTTCCGGCATACGCCACTGGGTGCGCGCCGAGGTGCGCCTGCCGGTGTTCGTGATGATCATCGCCTCGTTCGTGACCTCGGTGGAACTGATGATGAATGCCTGGTTCCATGAGTTGTACCGGATACTCGGCATCTTCATTCCGCTAATCGTGACCAACTGCACCATCATTGGTCGCGCCGAGGCCTTCGCATCGCGCAACCCGGTCGGGGCCTCCGCGGTCGACGGCCTGGCCATGGGCCTGGGGTCCACGGCCGTATTGGCTACGCTGGGGGCCATGCGGGAATTCATTGGCCAGGGCACCCTGCTCGCCGGGGCACACCTGCTGTTCGGCGATGTCGCCCGGGGCTGGGAATTCTCCCTTGGCGACAATTACCAGGGGCTGCTGCTCGCCATCCTCCCCCCCGGCGCCTTCATGGGGCTCGGTTTCCTTATCGCGACCAAGAACATCCTCAACAAGCGCGCCAGCAGGAGCGCACAGAAAGCGGCCCAGTCCATGCCGGCCCAAGCGGCCGAGGCCTGATTCCACTTCGCGACATTTAGCCCGAATATTTCACAAATAAAAAGGGCAAAACCCGTGTAGTTCGTTCAAATTCAGTTGGTTACACTGGATCCGAACAAGGTTTTGCCCGTGACAAAATGTACCCAAGAAAGCTTTGATTTCCACCGCTGAAACGCCACCGGATCGAGGCCCGATTTTCAGGCGGGGATATCACCAGCGATGGTGGCCTGTTGTTGCTCCGGCAAGTCGATCGACGGCTGGGGTTGCTCGAGGCGGTCAATGCGAGGCTCCCCGACCCCCGCGATGCCCGCTATGTCGTGCATGACCAACTGACGTTGTTGCGTCAACGCGTCCATGCCCTGTGTCAACCCAATTCTAAAATGTCCCCTTTTCTCCCAAGCTGAAATGTCCCCTTGGTGAGTCCGGGGTCATGAGGGGACGAGGGGGCGCCTCATCTCCAGGGATGGTCCGGTGCAGGCCTGTGGGTCCTGCGGTTGAGTTGGATGGTCTTGGCCTTCTCGACGGTGGCGTGGATGCTTTGTCGAGGATCTCCTGCCGGAGCGCATCGGCGATCTGGTTGTTGGGGCGCCTGCCCCGGTGGCGGGAAACCAGTCCAGCCGCTCCCTCGGCCCGGTATCGGACCACCAGGCGCTTGATCTGCCGCACGCTCAAGTCCAACTGCCGTGCCGCCTCTTTCTGCCGCAACTGCCGGTCGACAACCTGCTGAACCACCCCCAGCCGGTCCACCGTCTTCTGTGTCATCGCAATGGTCTCCTCTGTCACCACCCCTCCCGAAATCAAAAGGGGACATTTTAGAATTGGACAAAGGGGACATTACTGCTTTGGACTAACAGTGCCGCCCCGGCACGTTGACAAACAATGGGGGGTAAGGGGAAGGTGTGCCTGCAGCCTAGAAAATAGCCCTTCACGAGCCTTTCCACGTCCCGTTCGAGGCACCACATCTTCCATCCACTGACCGCCCGGAAAAGCGAGAAGCGGATGAAATATTCGGGTTAGAGACCCCCCAACGACTGCAGTTCCTGCGCCACCTTCAGGCCTGAAATGTCGGGCAGACACACCTGGATCACTGCCAAGTCCGGCAACCCGCCCAATCCTGCGAGTTCCAATGCCTGCTTGCCGCTGCCTATTGTGGCGACTTCATAACCCTCTTTGTGCAAGGCGTTCGCATACGCCTGCAGGTCCTCCTTTTCACTATCTATGATCAAAATGTTTTTTGGCTCTGTCAACCCAATTCTAAAATGTCCCCTTTTCTCCCAAGCTGAAATGTCCCCTTGGTGAGTCCGGGGTCATGAGGGGACGAGGGGGCGCCTCATCTCCAGGGATGGTCCGGTGCAGGCCTGTGGGTCCTGCGGTTGAGTTGGATGGTCTTGGCCTTCTCGACGGTGGCGTGGATGCTTTGTCGAGGATCTCCTGCCGGAGCGCATCGGCGATCTGGTTGTTGGGGCGCCTGCCCCGGTGGCGGGAAACCAGTCCAGCCGCTCCCTCGGCCCGGTATCGGACCACCAGGCGCTTGATCTGCCGCACGCTCAAGTCCAACTGCCGTGCCGCCTCTTTCTGCCGCAACTGCCGGTCGACAACCTGCTGAACCACCCCAGCCGGTCCACCGTCTTCTGTGTCATCGCAATGGTCTCCTCTGTCACCACCCCTCCCGAAATCAAAAGGGGACATTTTAGAATTGGACAAAGGGGACATTACTGCTTTGGACTAACAGTGCCGCCCCGGCACGTTGACAAACAATGGGGGTAAGGGAAAGGTGTGCCTGCAGCCTAGAAAATAGCCCTTCACGAGCCTTTCCACGTCCCGTTCGAGGCACCACATCTTCCATCCACTGACCGCCCGGAAAAGCGAGAAGCGGATGAAATATTCGGGTTAGGCGGGGTGGCGTGGTTGCATGTGTCCGTCGGCCGCAGGGATGCGGCCGTCGAGCCTCCAGGGATGGATTCACGGCGTGACACATGCAGCCACGCCACCCCGCCGAATTTGAGTAAATGTGGCAGAGTAGAACTAACCTATCAGGCGCCCAGCCCGTATTGCCTCAATACCCGTTGCAGGGTGTCCGGATCGATCGGCTTGGTGAGAAATTCGTCCATCCCCGCCGCCAGGCACTGGTCGCGTGCCTCTTCCGCGGCATCCGCAGATCGATGAGGGCCAGGTCGTAGTGGCCGCTCTTGGCGGCCTGCAGGGCGGCTTCGCCATCACGCATCAGCGTGACCTGGTGCCCGTCCCGCACCAGCAGACTCTGGATGAGCTTGGCATTGATACTGTCGTCTTCCGCCACCAGCACACGCGCGCCGGAGGACGGCCGCTTCCGGCGGGCCGGGATCTGCTCGGGTGCCGGCACGTCCACGTATGTGGCCAGTTGCTCCAGCGCCAACCACATCTCCCTGCAACCGAACGGTTTGCTGAGCACCATCGCATTGTCGCCGGTGCCAGTGATCGGACGCATGGGATAGTGCAGGAAGACCAGGGGTATATCGAACCCAAGAAACTCCCGCACCCTGGCAGCGATCCCCGGCAGATCGATCCCGCGCGGCAAGTCGCACAACACGGCAAACTCCGTTTCGGCCGTGCCGGCACCGAGTGAGGGAAGCACATCGACATCGTCGAGCAGTGTTGCCGACATACCGGCCGTTTCCAGGGCATCCTGCAACACGAGCGCCGCAGACGCATTGTGTTCGATGCACAGCACCTGCCGGCCGGCCAGCACACGCGGAGGCGGCGGCGGCACGGGATCCTCACCCAACACTGGCAGGCGTACCCGAAAGCAGCTCCCCGTGCCCTCCTTGCTCTCCACCCCGATGAACCCGCCCATCAGGCGTGTCAGGTCACAGGCGATACGCGTGCCCAATCCCGTGCCACCGTAACGGCGCGTGGTCGTGGAATCCGCCTGCCAGAAACTGTCGAAGATATGCGGCAGCTTGTCTTCCGGTATACCGATCCCGGTATCCCGCACCGTGATGATCACATGCGGCTGCGGGAGTTCCTGGTGAGGCCCCTGCAGCGACGTGGATACCACCACTTCCCCCTGGGAAGTGAACTTCACCGCATTCCCTATCAGGCTGTACAACACCTGGCTGATGCGCAGCTCGTCACCCATCAACCGTTCCGGTACGTCGTGTTCGATATGGCATATCAGCTCTATCCGCTTTTCAAAGGCCTGGTTCTCCAGCACCCGGCAGACATCGAGCACCGTATCCCGTACGTCGAACAGCTCTTTCTTCAATTCCAGTTTGCCGGCATCGATCTTGGACAGATCCAGGATGTCCCCGATCAATGCCTGCAATACGCTGGCGGAGTTGTTGATCGCCTCCACGTAGCCCCGCTGTTCGCTGTCCAGGGAGGTATCCTTCAACAGGCCGGCCATGCCGATAACCCCGGACAGCGGCGTGCGCAATTCATGCGTCATGGTGGCCAAAAAGGCCCCGCGCGCCTTGTTGGCGGATTCCGCCGCCTGCTTGGCACCATACAGCCGCGTGATCAGCATGTACTGGTAGAGCGGCAGCCCCGTCAGTCCAAGAAGGATGAAGCCCACTTCGAAGGGACGCTCCGACCACCCCCCAGCAGCCAGGCCACGACACTGTAGGAGAGCGAGCTCAACACTGCGGCCACGACCAGGGTTGCGATCGCCAAAGCGGGCACCCTGGGACAGAAAACACCAGACATAGATGAGGAAAAACGGACTGACAGGGCTACCACTCAGGAAAATGGAGAAACTGGTGCCGCTGACATCCGCCAGGATCTCGACATAGGTGCGCCCGCGCACCAGTTGCGGGCGACGCATCACTTGCGCCAGGATTCCGAGAAACCAGAGCAGGTGCACACCAAACAGGAGAAAGAACCAATCCCAGTCGAACAGAAAGGCGCCCTGGAGCCTGCCGCCACCCAGGATAGCCATCATTAACACCCATCCGGCTATGCGTATGACCCCTGACTGATATTCCGGCGAGTCGGCAACTTCGGGCCGAATGAAGCGACGCAGCATGTGGTTCCTGTCTGTTTGCTTTTCTCTTTTCCGGCGGGCGCCTTCCCTCGGTTATTATAGGCGGCCCGTACCTCCCCGCCATTTCACCATGAATCGCCAGAAAAGACAGGAAATCTTCGAACGCCTGCGGGCAGACAATCCCCATCCCACAACGGAGCTTAATTACAACTCGCCCTTCGAGCTCCTGATCGCCGTCATCCTATCAGCGCAGGCAACCGATAAGGGCGTCAACAAGGCCACTGCGAAGCTCTTTCCAGTGGCCAACACCCCCCGGGCCATCCTGGCGCTCGGTGAAGACGGACTGAAGCAATACATAAAGACCATCGGACTGTTCAACAGCAAGGCGAGGAACATCATAAAGACCTGCCGGATACTGCTGGATGCGCACGATGGCGATGTGCCGCGTGAGCGCAGGGCGCTCGAGGCGCTGCCCGGCGTCGGCCGAAAAACGGCCAACGTGGTCCTCAACACCGCCTTTGGCGAGCCCACCATGGCGGTGGACACCCATATCTTCCGTGTCGCCAACCGCACCGGCATCGCCAGGGGCAAGACCGTGCTCGAGGTGGAGAAGCGCCTGCTGCGCCTGATCCCGCGGGAGTTTCTGCAGGATGCACACCACTGGCTGATCCTGCTGGGCCGTTACACCTGCACGGCCCGCAAGCCGCGCTGCGGGTCCTGCCTGATCGAGGACCTGTGCGAATATCCCCACAAGGTCGAGGACTGAGCATGTTCGGCCAGAATCGTGAACAGCTGCGCCGCTTCTACCAGGACGTCTGGCTGAAACATACGGAAAACCGGCCACTTGCCGGTGTGGAAGTGCTCGTCGCCCAAGTCATCCGGCAGCATCCGGAATACCACGAATACGTCACCCGGCCCGACGCGCTCGACCGGGACTTCGGTATCGAATCGGGACAGATCAACCCCTTTCTGCACATGGGGATGCACATCACCCTGGCCGAGCAGCTCCAGGCTGACCGGCCGGCAGGCATCCGCGAACGACACCAGCGGCTCAGTAATGATCTGGGCGATCCCCATGAAGCCGAGCATCGTATGATGGAGTGTCTGGGCCTGATTCTGTGGGAGGCGCAGCGCAACAACACGGTGCCGGATGAACAGGCCTACCTGGCATGTATCCGGAAACTGGAGAAGCGCTGAAATAATTCTCATCCCCTCTCGGTCTCTACCATGCACGGACTGGAACGGTCGCTGGCGAGGAGCCGCCGATGAAGAGCGTCCAGTAAAATTTTCAACCACCACTCAATAAGTTAGATAAACAGGAGAATGAAATGTCCAGAAAATCGATCAAACCCGTTGCCGGCGCCATCGGTGCCGCAATCGCCGGTTCCATGCTGCTTGGCAACGCGGCAAACGCCGCCACCAATCCCTTTGGCATGACCGAGCTCAACAGCGGCTACATGCAGGTGGCCTCCGCTGCCGACGGCAAGTGTGGCGGCAGCATGAAGGCCCAAGCCAAGCCCATGGCCGACGGCAAGTGCGGCGGCAGCATGAAACAGGCCATGCCGAAAAAGAAAAACGGCAAGTGCGGCGCCAACAAGAAGATGAAGAAATAAGCCTTTGCTTTAAAGCCGGGCAGCAGGCGATCCGGCCTGCTGCCCTCCCACCTCAGGAATCTCCGGAATGATCATCCCACCCGCCAACAACCCAATCGTCGGTGCAGGCCTCGGCCTCAAGCAGGAGATCATTCCCGAGATGCTCGAGCGACAACCCGGCACCATCGGGTTCGTGGAACTTGCACCCGAGAACTGGATCGGCGTTGGAGGAAGTACCGCAAAAGATCTCGACCGGCTGCTCGAGCGTTATCCCCTGGTCTGTCACGGACTGTCCCTGAATATTGGCGGCCCCTCGCCGCTGGACATGGACTTCCTGCAACAGCTCAGGCACTTCCTCGCACAGAAAGATGCGCAGATCTATACCGAGCACCTCTCCTATTGTGGTGACAGCGGCCTGCTGTACGACCTGATGCCCATTCCCTTCACCGAGGAAGCAGTCCATTACGTGGCGGCACGCATCCGCCAGGTGCAGGACACCCTGGAGCGCCGGATCGGCATGGAGAATGTCTCCACCTATGCCTTGCCCGAGGGTGACATGAGCGAGATCGAGTTCCTGAATGCGGTCATTGCAGAGGCCGACTGCGGCTATCACCTCGATATCAACAACATCTTCCTGAACGCGACCAATCACGGCTTCGACCCGTACGACTACCTGTCCCGCATACCGGCCGACCGGATCATGTACGCCCATATTGCCGGGCATTACGTGGCCTCGCCGGAACTGCGTATCGACACCCACGGCGAGAACGTGATCCCGGATGTATGGGACATGCTGGATGCCGCCTATGCACAGTACGGGGTGTTCCCGACGCTGCTGGAGCGCGACTTCAACATCCCGTCCCTGCACGAGCTGCTGCAAGAGACCGATCACATTCGCGCACTTCAACAGCGACACAACGCAGGAGCACGTGACGATGTCGCCTGACAAGGGAGCAGGCTTCCAGCAGCAGCAACGCGCCTTCACCGCGCACATCCGCGATCCGGCGCTTGCACCCTGCCCTGACGGCATTGCCCCCGAGCGCATGGCGGTCTACGCCGAACTGTTCTTCAACGGCATGGACGACCAGCTCTCCGCCGGCTTTCCGGTACTGCGGGCCATCAGCAGCGAGGACAGCTGGAATGCGCTGGTAGGCGACTTCTTCGCCCGTCACCGCTGCAGCACGCCGCTGTTCTCGGAGATCGGCCTGGAGTTCCTCGACTACCTGGAACACGAGCGCGAACCCCACAAGGACGACTGCCCCTTCATGCTGGAGCTGGCGCACTACGAGTACGTGGAACTGGCCGTCAGCATCAGCGATGCGGAGATCCCCGCACACGACCCAAACGGGGACCTGCTTGCAGGCCACCCCATCGTCTCCCCCACTGCGTGGAACCTCAGTTACCATTATCCGGTCTATCGCATCGGCCCGGATTTCCTCCCGCGCAACCCGCCGGCCGATCCCACCCACCTGGTGGTGTACCGCGACCGCCATGACGAGGTGCATTTCCTTGAGATCAACCCAGTGACCCAGCGACTGCTCACGCTGTTGAAAGAAAGCCCGGCGCAATCCGGTCTGGACCTATTGAACCGGATCGCCGACGAGCTGCAGCACGCGCAGCCGGAAACGGTGATCCATGCCGGAACCCGCCTGCTCCAGGAAATGCACCAACGAAACATCATCCTGGGCACAGCCACCACCCAAGAATAAACACAAGGAGTCATCGATACTGCGACTGCTCAACCGCCTGCAGGATCTGCTGGATGCCACCCGGGCGTTGGATTTTCTTGCCCCGCTGGCGATCCGGGCCTACCTCATCCCCATCTTCTGGATGGCCGGAACCAAGAAACTGGGCAACATGGAAAGCACCATCGCCTGGTTCGGCAACCCGGACTGGGGCCTGGGTCTGCCCTACCCCGAACTCATGGCCTGGCTGGCTGCCCTTACCGAGGCCGGCGGTGCGATCCTGCTTGCCGTCGGACTGGCGACCTGCTGGATCAGCGTCCCGCTCATGATCACCATGGTGGTGGCCGCGGTCACGGTACACTGGCCGAACGGCTGGGCCACCTTTGGCGAAACGCCCGAGGCGCAGCAAAAACTGGAAATGTCAATGGCCAATAAAATTGACCCACCTGGGGCGACAAAAAATCAGCTCTCGCGTTTGTGCTTCAGTCGATAGCTCTCACCTCCCAGCATGAAGATGTGTGAATGGTGGATCAGCCGGTCCACGATGGGCACGGCCACGTTGTCGTCGG
>JAKRWE010000050.1 GCA_024712425.1 Chromatiales bacterium | reverse complement strand
CCCCAGCCGGTCCACCGTCTTCTGTGTCATCGCAATGGTCTCCTCTGTCACCACCCCTCCCGAAATCAAAAGGGGACATTTTAGAATTGGACAAAGGGGGCATTACTGCTTTGGACTAACAAGTATAAGGCAGGCTTTGTATTGACTCACGCGAGGCAGTAGCATTGACGCCCGGTTCCCGGTAATACCCGCTTTCCACCCCATATATTGCATACACCATGAGCAACACCATCCGCATCGCCACCCGAAAATCCCCGCTCGCCATGTGGCAGGCCGAGCACGTTGCCGACGCCCTGCGCAGCGCACATCCCGGCCTGGAGGTCGAGATCCTGGGCATGAGCACCCAGGGCGACAAGATCCTGGACACCCCGCTGGCCAAGATCGGCGGCAAGGGGCTGTTCGTAAAGGAACTCGAGGCACGCATGCTCGAGGGCGATGCCGACATCGCGGTGCACTCGATGAAGGACGTGCCGGTGGACCTCCCCGATGGCCTGCACCTGGCGGTCACCATGGCGCGCGAGGACCCGCGTGACGCCTTCGTCAGCAACGACTACGCCGCCCTGGACGAACTGCCCGAGGGCGCCGTGGTCGGCACCTCCAGCCTGCGCCGGCAGTGCCAGCTGGCGGACCGTCGCCCGGACCTCGAGATCAAGTCCCTGCGCGGCAACGTCAATACACGGTTGCGCAAGCTCGATGAAGGCGAATACGACGCGGTCATCCTTGCCGCCGCCGGCCTGATCCGGCTCGGCTTCGGCGCGCGCATCCGCAACCCCATCGATCCCGCTGACAGCCTGCCGGCAATCGGCCAGGGCGCCGTCGGTATCGAATGCCGCAGCGACGACCCACGGGTCAACGAGCTGCTGGCTCCGTTGCACCACGCCGACACCGCCACCCGTGTCCAGGCCGAGCGGGCCATGAATGCACGCCTGGAAGGCGGTTGCCAGGTACCGATCGGCGGCCATGCGGTGCTCGAGGACGATCAGCTGTGGCTGCGCGGACTGGTGGGCACCGTGGACGGCAACGAGATCATCCGTGGCGAGATCCGCGGTCCGCGCGAAGAGGCCACGCGACTCGGGACCGCCCTCGCGGAGGAACTGCTGGAACACGGCGCCGCCCGCATCCTCGAGGCACTCTACGAACAGGCATGAGCGACACTGCCCCCTGCAACCTGGGCGGCCTGAACGTGCTGGTGACCCGCCCCGCCGAGCAGGCGGCCGGGTTTGCCGAGCGAATATCGGGCGCGCACGGGCGGCCGGTCAGCTTTCCGGCACTCGAAATCCTCGGCCCACCGGACAAGGCCGCCGCGCGCGCCCGCCTGGCGGAACTGGACCATATCGATGTCCTGATCTTTGTCAGCGCCAACGCGGTGCGCTACGCCTTCCCGCTGATGCCGGACCACATTCCGCTCGACCTGCAGATCGCGGCCGTGGGTTCAGCCACCGCGCGCGCGCTCGAGGAAACGGGCCTCGAGCCCACCCTGCTGCCGGAGCGCATGGACAGCGAGGGCCTGCTGGCCCTGCCACGCCTGCAGGCGGTCGATGGGCAGCGCATCCTGATCGTGCGCGGCAGCGGCGGCCGCGAGGCCCTGCGCACAACCCTTGAGGAACGGGGCGCCCGCGTGGACTACGCCGAGGTCTACCGGCGCCAGTTGCCCCGGCGTAACCCGGACAACCTGATTCGCGGCTGGGACCGGCTGGTGGACGTGGTCGCCGCCACCAGCGTGCAGATCCTCGACAACCTGTTCACCCTGCTCGGCGAAGAGGGTTCGGCGTTGCTGCGCCAGACCCCGCTGGTGGTGGCCAGCCGCCGCATCGCGGAACACGCCGCCGAACGGGGTTGCGCCAACATCTGGCTGGCCGACTCCGCGCTGGACCGGGACATGCTGCAGGCCCTGTGCGAGCTGGCAGCCGAAACCTGAACCCGGACAAGACGCCGGGCGGCCGCGTTTGTTAGGCTTGCAGGCGACAGACAAAACAACGATGAGCTGAACCACCGAATGAGCGACGACACAGAAAGGGAAGGCGTTGTCATCGACGTGACGCCCGAACACCAGGACCCCGCCCCGGACGACACCAGCGAAACAGGCGAGCGCCCCACAAGCACCGCGACAGGCGAACGCCTGCCGCTGGTCATCGCGATCCTGTCACTGCTGCTGGTCAGCGCAGCCCTGGTCTTCGCCTATCGCTATACCCGCCAGCTCACCGACGACCTGAGGTCCCTGAGTGCCCGCCTGGACGAGGGCCTGCTGCAACAGAAGACCCTGCAGGAAAAACTGGCGCAGGCCGAGCAGGCCGTCAACGAACAGGCACAGCGCCTGCAGGCCCAGCAGCAGAAGGTGGATGCGCAGGAAAAGTCCATCGAGGAGGCACGCCAGACCTTCGACCAGCAGGGCGAACTGCTGGACAAAGAGCGCCAGAAGATGCTGGAACGCGAGGCGGAACTGCGCGCCAGCGTTGCCGACGTACACAAGCGGGTCGGCGCATCCGGCACCCAGTGGATGGTCACCGAAGCCGAGTACCTGCTGCGCCTGGCCAACAACCGCCTGACCCTGGCACGCGACATGAAGACCGCGCGTGCCGCCCTGCTGCTCGCCGACCAGCGCCTGCGCGATACCGGCGACCCCGGCTGGAACGGGGTCCGTGAAAAGATCGCGCATGACATCGGCAAGCTGGACAATGCCCGCCTGCCCGATACGGCCGGCCTGTCGGCGCGACTCGCCGCGATGGCCGGACAGGTGCCAAAACTCAAGCTGGCCAGCGCCACCCTCGGCGGCGCGGCACGCACCGAGACACACAGAACAGCGACCACGCCACGCAGCGAACGCAGCTGGGATACGCTGCTCGATGACCTGTGGGCCGGCTTCAAGGAGACCGTGCGGATCCGCCGCAACGACAAACCGGTGCATGCCATGCTGCCACCGGAGCAGCAGTTCTTCCTGTACGAAAACCTGCGCCTGCACCTGGAATCGGCCCGCCTGGCCGTGGCGCGGGGTGATGACAAGCTGTATCACGACAGCCTGAATACGGTCGCCACCTGGCTGAACACCCATTTCGACCCGAACGACCCGCTCACCCGGACCCTGCGCGAGGGCGTCGACGAGCTGATCGGCAAGGACATCCATCCGCCTCTGCCAGATATCAGCGACTCCCTGCAGGCGCTCAGGCTGCGTCAGAAACTGAATGCCGACCTGGCCCGCCCGATTGCACCGGAGCCCGCTCAATGAGCAGGCTCCTCAAGATCTGGCTGATCGTGCTGGCAGGCGCCGCCGCGGGCGTCCTGGTGGCGCACGACAGCGGCTATGTGCTGCTCTCCTTCGGCGTCTACACCGTGGAGATGAGCCTGGCCCTGTTGCTGCTGCTGGTGGCTGTCCTGTTCGTCGGCCTGTACTTCCTGGTGCGCGCGATCATCCGCACCCGCCGGCTGCCGACCGATCTGCGCAGCTGGAAACAGCGGCGCGGGGCGCACAAGGCGCAGGAGGCCATGACCCGCGGCCTGCTGGAGATGTCGGAAGGCAACTGGCGCAGCGCGGAAAAACGCCTGGCACGCTACGCCGACCGCTCGGAAACCCCGTTGCTCAACTACCTGGCCGCGGCGCGCGCCGCCCAGCTGCAGGACGCCCACGACCGGCGCGACGCCTATATCCGGCTGGCACACGAGCACATGCCGTCCGCCGACGTGGCGGTCAGCCTGACCCAGGCCGAACTGCAACTGGCCGACCACCAGCTGGAGCAGGCGCTCGCCACCCTGCGCCACCTGCGCAGTGTCGCGCCCAAGCACACCTATGTGCTGCGCCTGCTGCGGCGCCTGTACGAACAACTGGGCGACTGGGAACACCTGCGCGAGCTGATCCCGGAGCTGCGCCGGCGCAAGGTCGAACCCGCCGGGGAACTGCGCCGGCTCGAGGTCAGGACCCACCGCGCCCTGCTCGAGAACGCCTTCCTGAGCAAGGACCGGCGCGACCTCGGGCGCGCCTGGGCCGGGGTCCCCAAGGCGATCCGCACCGAGCCGGATATCGTCGGCGACTATGCCGGCTACTTGCAGGAGCGCGGCGAGGACGAGGAGGCCGAGAAGCTGTTGCGCGAGGCCCTCAAACAGGGCTGGAACAAACAGCTGATCGAGCTGTACGGGCTGCTGGACTGTCCGCAACCCGGCAAGCACCTGGCGCGCCTGGAGAAATTCCTCAAGGAGCACCCCGACGACCCGACCCTGCTGCTGACCCTGGGCCGCCTGAGCATGCGCGCTCAACTGTGGGGCAAGGCGCGCGCCTATCTCGAGGCCGCCATTGCACGCGGCGGCCCGGTCGACGCCTACCGGGAGCTGGCGCGCCTGCTGGAGCACATGGACGAGGAGAACGCCGCGCTGCAACTGTATCGCCAGGCCCTGACCGGCGAAGAGGAAAAACACCAGATCCCCCTTCCCGCCCATATCGGGCAACCGCAGGCCAACCGTCCGGTGCTCGACGAACCCATCGAGCCACCACCGCCGCATGGCGGCATAAAACCGGCCAGCAACGAATCCTGACCCCATGCAGTACAAGGACCTGCGCGATTTCATGCAACAGCTGGAGCAGCTCGGCCAGCTGAGACGCATCCCGGTCGAGGTCGATCCCCACCTGGAGATGACCGAGATCTGTGACCGGGTGCTGCGCGCCGGTGGCCCGGCGATCCTGTTCGAGAACCCCAAGGGGCACGACATCCCTGTGCTGGGCAACCTGTTCGGCACCCCCGAGCGGGTGGCCCTGGGCATGGGCGAGGACTCGGTGGGGGCGCTGCGCGAGGTGGGCCGCCTGCTGGCCATGCTCAAGGAGCCCGACCCGCCCAAGGGCATGAAGGACGCCTGGAGCAAGCTGCCGGTGTTCCGCAAGGTGCTGGACATGGCGCCGAAGCAGATCAAGGACGCGCCCTGCCAGCAGGTGGTGCTCGAGAGCGGGGAAGTCGACCTGTCGCGCATCCCGGTGCAAACCTGCTGGCCGGAGGATGCCGGGCCGCTGATCACCTGGGGCCTGGTCATCACCCGGGGACCGCACAAGCCGCGCCAGAACCTGGGCATCTACCGCATGCAGGTGATCGGCCGCAACCGCGTGATCATGCGCTGGCTGGCGCACCGCGGCGGCGCCCTGGACTTCCGCGAGTGGCAGCAGGCCCATCCCGGCGAGCCCTTCCCGGTGTCGGTAGCGCTCGGTGCCGATCCGGCGACCATCCTCGGCGCGGTCACCCCGGTGCCCGACAGCCTCTCCGAATACGCCTTCGCCGGCCTGCTGCGCGGCAGCCGCACCGAGGTGGCGAAGAGCCTCGGCAACGATCTGCAGGTGCCGGCCGCCGCCGAGTTCGTGCTCGAGGGCGCGATCCACCGCGACGACATGGCGCCCGAGGGGCCTTTCGGCGACCACACCGGCTATTACAACGAGGTGGAGAGCTTCCCGGTGTTCACCATCGAGCGCATCACCCACCGCCGCGATCCGATCTACCACAGCACCTATACCGGCCGCCCGCCGGACGAGCCGGCGATCCTCGGTGTGGCGCTGAACGAGGTGTTTGTGCCCCTGCTGCAGAAGCAGTTCCCCGAGATCAGCGACTTCTACCTGCCGCCAGAGGGCTGCTCCTACCGCATGGCGGTGGTGAGCATGAAGAAACAGTATCCGGGGCACGCCAAGCGGGTGATGTTCGGCGTGTGGTCCTTCCTGCGCCAGTTCATGTACACCAAGTTCGTGATCGTCACCGACGACGATGTGAACGTGCGCGACTGGAACGACGTGATCTGGGCCATGACCACGCGCATGGACCCGGCTCGCGACACCACCATCGTCGAGAACACCCCCATCGACTACCTCGACTTCGCCTCGCCGGTTTCCGGCATCGGCGGCAAGATCGGCTTCGACGCCACCAACAAGTGGCCGGGCGAGACCGACCGCGAGTGGGGCCGGCCGATCAGCATGAGCGAGGAGGTTAAAGCGCGGGTGGACGCCATTTGGGACGAGCTTTCGCTCTGAAAATTGTCATTACCGGATCAACGGAGTTTCATGATGTACAAGATCCTCTGTCTCAACGCCAAGGGTGGCTGCGGCAAGACCACCCTGGCCACCAACCTCTCCACCTGGTACGCCGATGAGGGCCGCCGGGTGGCGCTGGTCGACCACGACCCGCAGAAATCCAGCCTGGACTGGCTGCTGGCCCGCCAGGACTACGAGGGCGTGCCGGCCATCGAGGGGCTGGACGGTACGCGAAACGAACGCCCCGCCCGGAGCACCGACATCGAGATCGGCGACGCACCGGCGCGCACCGGCGGCCCGGAACTGACCGCGCTGCTGCGGCGCGCCGACGCCCTGCTGGTACCCGTACTGCCCTCGCCCATCGACATGCGCGCGGTGGCGCGTTTCCTGGAGGAACTGATCGACAGCGGGCGGGTCTCAAGGGGACAGACGCGCATTGCCCTGGTGGAGAACCGGGTTCGCGAGAACACCCGCATCTTCCACGTGCTCGAGGACTTCCTCGCGCGCTACGAGGTACCGGTGCTGACGCACCTGCGCGAGAGCCAGAACTACATCAAGGCAGCGGAAACCGGACTCGGACTGTTCGAGCTGGCGCCCTCGGCCGTGGCAAGGGACGTGGAACTATGGGATCCCATCATCGAGTGGCTGGAGCGGGGCTGAGCCTCGCCCTTGTGATTGGTCTCAGCGGCGGCGCGGCCGCCGGTCAGGCGGACGTGCTCAAGGCCGAGATCAGCCGCCAGGCGGACGGCAACTACCGTATTGCCGCCACCCTGCTGCATCCCCATGTCGACGAACAGCCGTTCACGCGCAGCCTCTCCGGCATCCACATTCCCCCACCTGGACCTAGGTGAAGATACGCGCCCACGACCTGGTGCACGGCTATGGCGGGCGCGAGGTCACCGTCAGTGTTCCGCCACCTGCCCCCCGATAACCATAGGAGCACGCTATACTGCCTTTGTATGCCACATCGTACATTGCGCAAACTGCTGCTACTGGCCGCCTTCCTCTTCAGCACCGCCGGCCGTGCCTCTGACCTGGTCGATGCCGACTGGCTGCAGAACCGTCCCCGCAACGATCTCGTGATCCTCGACCTACGCGAGCCACCGGCCTACCGCGAGGGTCATATTCCCGGCGCCTACAACCTGCCGCTGTCGAAGCTTCTGCGGCGCAGAAACGGTGTGGACAACTTCGTGGAAACCCCGTCCAGGGTCCGTGACCTGATGCGTTCACTGGGGATACGCGACAACGACACCCTGGTACTGTACGGCGACTGGGCCTTCCTTGCCGCGATGCGCGCCTACTGGACCTTCGACTTCTATGGCCACGCCAACAAGAAGGTGCTCGATGGCGGCATTCAGGCCTGGCGAAAAACACGAGCACTGGAACGCGCCCCGCCTGCCCCGCGCCCCCGGTCGAACTACGTCGTCGAGATACGCCCGGAGGTCCTGGCAACCAAGCTGCGCACGCTGATGGCGAGCAAGAGCCCTGACCATGTCATCGTCGATGCACGCCAGCCTGCCGACTACGCAGGGAAATCGTCACTGACGTCGCGCAAGGGCCACATACCAGGCGCGATCAACCTGCCCTGGTTCGAGCTGGTACAGAATCGTTCCAACAAGGACGGCCTCGCCCCCACCGGGAAACCGGCACACCTGGCCAACTTGGACACACTTAAGGCCAAACTCCGGAGTAATCCCGGAAGACAGGGAACCCATTCTGTACTGCAATGCAGGCCAGGAGTCTGCCGTGGTCTATTTCGCACTCAAGGAACTCGGCCGCAAGAGTGCGCTCTACGACGGCTCCTGGTTTGAATGGAGTGCCGACAACTCACTGCCCGTGGAATGACCGACCGCTTGAAGCACCTCCAACCAATCAGTTTCCGGGCGCAACTGGCGGCCCTGTTCCTGTTCATGGCCTTCCTGCTGGGCGGGATGATCCTGGGCTTTTTCAAGTATCAGCAGGACCAGCTGCTGCATACCAGTATGCAGCGTCAGGCCGAGGTCGTCGCCCGACTCGCGGTACAGGATGTGGCGCGCATGGTCTACCTCGACGACCCCGATGTGGCCAGCGACATTGCGGAGCGCCTGCGCGGGATCCCCGAGATCCTGGAAGCCGGCTTCTTCGGCCCCGACGGACAGCAACTGTTGCGCCTGCCCCCCACGTACCTCCCCGCGCGGCGACTCGATCCCGATCGACGCACCCATCACAGCGGATGGGGTGCCATTGGGTCGGGTCCACCTGGTCTTCTTCAGCCCGCACTGAACGTCGCGCAGCAAAAGGCCCAGAACCTGTTCTTCCTGATGGTCGGCGGCTCACTGGTGCTCGGCCTGCTGTTTGGGCTGTTCCTGGACCGTTCCTTCATCGCGCGCCTGGCCGAACTGAGCCAGGCCATCCGGCATGCCGCCTCGCAGGAGGATTACAGCCAGCGCCTGGACGTGCACAGGATGGATGAGATCGGCACCGCGCGTGCACAGTTCAACAAACTGCTGGAGCGCGTCGAACAGCAGACCGAGACACTGCGTTACCAGGCCCTGCACGACCCCCTGACCGGCCTGTACAACCGTCACCGCATGTTGCTGGAACTGGACAAGCTGCTGCGGCGTCGGCCCGCACAGGGCTACCATGCCGTCTGTTACCTCGATCTGGACCGCTTCAAGGTGGTCAACGACACCTGTGGACACAGCGCCGGCGACGAGCTGCTGCAACAGCTGAGCAATGAACTCCTGGGCTACGTCTCCCGCCATCCCGCCTACCGGCTGGGGCGCCTCGGCGACGATGAGTTCCTGGTACTGGCCAGGGACAAGCCAGCGCAGGACATTGCCCGTTTCCTGGCAAACATCAAACGCCTGGTGGAGAACCTTCACTTTCGCTACCTCGAACGTGAATTCCCCATCGGGATCAGTATCGGCTGCATCCTGATAAAAGACGAGCCCACCACGGCCATCGAGGTCATCGGCGCTGCCGATGGCGCCTGCTATCGGGCCAAGCGCCTCCAGCACGGTGGGGCCATCACCCTGCGCCTGGGCGATCAGCAGGTGCAGGACCACAAGCAGAACATGGATTGGGTCAGCCGGATCTACACCGCCCTGGAGAACAACAGCTTCCGGCTCCACCTGCAGCCCATCGTGGCCCCGCGGGAGACCGCGCCCTACCGGCATTTCGAGGTATTGCTGCGCCTGCAGACAGACACAGGGCTCATCGGTCCGGACCATTTCATTCCGGTTGCCGAACGTTTTGGATTGAGCCCACGCCTGGACCTGTGGGTGATAGAGGCGGTGGTCACGCAGCTGTACGAGAACCCGGCCTTCCTGGACAGGCTCGAACTCCTGGCCGTCAACCTGTCCGGCCTGACGGTGACCGACCCGCATAACCGCCATGCCATCGACACCCTGCTCAAGGCCTTTCCCATCCCGCCGGAGAAGCTGTGTTTCGAGATCACCGAGACCGCGGTGATCTCGGAAATGGAGCAGGCGGTGCAGTTCATCGATTTCTTCCGGCGCCGCGGCATCCGCTTCGCCCTCGACGACTTCGGCAGCGGCATGGCCTCTTTCGGCTACCTGCAACACCTTGAGGTGGATATCCTGAAGATCGATGGCAGCTTCATCCGCCCCCTGCGCCAGGACCCCATCCTCGAGGAGATGACACGTGCCATGGTCCGTATCGGCCACATCACCGGCAAGCGCATCGTGGCCGAACAGGTCGAGGATGGGGAAACGGCCGCGTTGTTGCAGGCGATGGAAGTCGACTACCTGCAGGGTTACCACTTTGCCCGCCCGGCGCCGTTCGAACAATTCATCGGTCAGAAGCAGGCAGGCAGCCCCTCGTCGAGTGTCGGGTAGCGCAGGCGCACACCCAGTTCCTCGCGCATGCGCCGGTTGTCCAGGCGACGCGATTCCCCCAGGTAGGAGAGCAGGCCGGACGACAGCTCGGCCCGCGCCTGCTGCAGGCTGATCAGCGGCGGGCGCGGTAGCCCGGCCAGGTCCGCGACCCGGTTGAAGTAATCGCTCATGTTGCCCGGATGGCCATCGCTGGCGTTGTACACCGCGCCATCGGCACCCCGCTCCATCGCCCGCAGGCACACCTCGACCAGGTCATCGGCATGGATGCGGTTGGTCCAGGGGGCATCCGCCTCGGCCACCATCGGCACCTGTTTTCTCAGGCGCGCCAGGGGCAGCTTGCCCGGCCCGTAGATGCCGGCCACGCGCAGGATGACCAGTTCGCCACCGGTCCGTTCACGCCAGGCCCGCAGCTGTTGTTCGGCATCCCAGCGGCGACGCGCGCGATCCACCTGGGGATTGGCCGGCCGGGTCTCGTCCACCCACTCGCCGTGGCAGTCGCCATACACCCCGGTCGTGCTGAGGTAGACGATACGACGCGGCTGGCCGCTGGCCGACAGACCCCCGAGGAATCGCTGCATGCGCGTATCCCTGACACCGCCCGCAGGCGGCGGCGCCAGGTAGAAGACCGCCTCTCGCGCAGTGCTGTCGGCGGGTAGCTGCGCCTTTTCCAGGTCACACTGCAGCACCCTGATCGGCTGGCGGGCAAGCACCGCGGCCGACGCTGCGCTGCATACCACGCCCGTTACAGGCCTGTCCGCCGCTTCTCCCCGGCGGGCAAGCCGCCGCCCGATATAGCCACAACCCACGATAAACATGCCGGATAAGAGGTTTAATTAACCCTGCCAATCAAAGAGAATGGGGCATTCTCTCATTTTCAGAAACCGTAATACCATGAGCTTCGATGTCACCCTCAGCCCCAGCGGCACGCGATTTTCCGTGGAAGAAGACGAAAGCGTGCTGGATGCCGCCATCCGCCAGGGCATCGGCCTGCCCTATGGCTGCCGTAGCGGACGCTGCGGGTCCTGCATAGCGACGCTGGTCGAGGGCGAGGTGAGCTACCCCGATGGCCCGCCGGAGGCGCTGAAGCAGGAAGACCAGGACAAGTGCCTGCCCTGCGTCTGCCATGCCACCTCCAACCTCACCCTGGCGATCCGCGAGGTCGAGGCGGCCGCCGATATCGAGCCGCGCTCCCTGCCCTGCCGGGTGCAGCAGATCGACCACCTGGCGCACGACGTGGTCCGGCTGTGGCTCAAGCTGCCCGAGGAACAACGCCTGCCGTTCCGCGCCGGTCAGTACCTGGACTTCGTCCTGGCCGACGGCAGCAAACGCGCCTTTTCCATCGCCAACGCACCGGAGAACGACGAGCTGATCGAGCTGCATATCCGGCATGTGGACGGCGGCAAATTTACCGACTGGGTGTTCGGCCAGATGCAGGACAAGACCATCCTGCGCATCGAGGCGCCGCACGGGTCCTTCGTGCTGGACGAGGACAGCCCGCGCCCCTGGCTGTTCATCGGTGGCGGCACCGGCTTCGCACCACTCAAGTCACAGATCGAACACAGCTTCGACAAGGGCAGCACCCGACCCATGAGCCTGTACTGGGGCGTACGCTCGAAACGCGACCTGTACCTGCCCGACCTGCCACAGCAATGGGCAGCGGAACATGCCGGTTTCCAGTATGTGCTGGTGCTGTCCGAGCCCGATCCGGACTGGCAGGGACGCAAGGGTTTCGTACACGAGGCGGTGCTGCAGGACATCCCCAACCCGGCCGACTACGACATCTACATGGCCGGTCCGCCCATCATGGTGAAATCCGCCCGCGACGCCTTCCTGGCCAAAGGGCTACCCGAGGCGCAGCTGCACTATGATTCGTTCGAGTACGCCGCGCCCAAGGAAGACGCCCAAACCACTGATTAGGCAGTAAATTACGCATTTACGGAATCGCTATCCCAAATCCGGAAGCACGGCTGTGAATTCGATCACATTTCTTGCAATCGCACCCGGATTTCATCACTGTCGACTCACATGAAACGGAATCGGTGCCGCTAAGGACGGCATCATCTGAACCATTGGGAGTCAGACACTGAAGTCATACCAGCTCGCAGCAGGACTGCTGCTCACTTTCTCTTCGGCACAGGCCGTGGTCATCGACGGGGACTGGACCGACTGGATCAGGCCCTCTGGCACAACCGCCGACTGGACGCCCATCGATAGCTCGGTGAAATACACGGAGGAGGATCAGGATGGTGACCTCCACCGGTATCTCGGCCCTGGCTACGGCGGTCAGCTCTATGACGCTGAAGCGATCTATGTAAAGACCTCCAGCGCCGGCATCAACATCGCTGTTGTAACCGGGCGCAGCCCTGGCGAGAACCGTTGGCCCTGGGGCGATATCGCGCTGGATTTCGGCAACGACGGCTCGTTCGAGTACGGCATCGTCACCCGTGGCGATGCGGATTCGGAATACAAGAACAACGGTATCGGACTGGCCGGCGAGGTGTACAGGGTCAGCGAGTGGAACCTCGGTATCTGGCGCGGCGCCGGGGATTACAATACCAATCCCACCACCGAATACGCCAGGCTGCATCCCACCTCGATCAAAGCCGGCACCAAGCTTGGCGACGGAGCATTTGCTTACTCCGAGATGACCGGCCCGGTCGGCACGCTCGGCGGCAGGCACTGGTTCATGGAGGCCCTGATCCCGACCAACCTCATCGACGAACAGTATCAGAACCAGTTGTTCACCGCGCACTGGACCATGGGCTGCGCCAACGACTGGATACAGGTCGACCCGGTACTGAATGCGGTACCGGAACCCGCATCGTTGTCCCTGCTCGGACTGGGCCTGGCTGGTCTGCTGGGCTTCAGGCGAAAAGCCTGGGAGCCTGTCGGGTTTGACCGTTTGAAGCGTTAAATCTGACAGTCTTAGAGACGCAGGCCACCGTAGCGCTTGCGTATCCGGTAGTCGATGAACGTGATGCCCGCAACGAAACCCAGCAGGGCCAGTACGCCCGCAACGATCCACGCACTGTAACGCCTCCAGAAGGAGGTATCCTGTTCAGCCGCACCGGCGGCGGGCAAGGCCTCGACGCCCAGCAGCTTGCGCAGTTCCGCCAGCCGGCCCTTCAGTTCGTCCCGCTCCCTGGCCGCGGCCTGCAGGCTGGGCAGCTCCTTCAGGGAGTTCTCCAACTCCCTGATCCTGGCCTGCGCCTTGGCCAGGGCCTGTTCGGCGCGCGCATCCTCCACCGACGGCAATGCCACAGCGGCCTGGTCCGGCTGCCCGGCCCCTGCGGCCTTGAGTTGGGCCTTCAGGCGCCGCAGTTCGGCTTGGACTTCCAGCAGTTGCATCGCGGCCGGCTTTTCCTCGGACACATAATGGGCCTCCAGCCAGCCACGGGTATCATCCGCCAGGCGAACCTGTACCACTCCCTTTCCCCGCTTGAGCACTTCGATCGGTGTGCCGCTGGTCAGCAACCGTTTCGGCTTGCCGCTCAATTTCTGATCGGCATACAGCCCCACCACCAGCTTGTCGGTGATGTGGGCCGCACCGGCATCACCGGCAAGCCACAGCAGCGCGAACATCAGCAGCAGTGCCCTCGTAGCCCGCCGTCCTGCCCGCCACCCGTGGCATGAGCATACAGCGTTTCTGCCGAATCCAGCCACGGTACGATCCCCGTCGTTCACCTGCCCTTCCCCCATGTGTCCACTTCCTGTCTCTCCCTCATGCCGGGGCCTGTACACACCTCAGGCCGCGATTCCCGAGTGACGCAACAGCGCGTCGATCTCCGGATCCCTTCCACGGAAGGCGCGGAACAGCTCCGCCGCATCCTTCGATCCGCCCCGCTCCAGGATATTGTGCAGGAAGGACTGGCCGGTCTCGCGATCGAACACCCCGCGCTCCTCGAACAGCGAGAAGGCGTCGGCGGAGAGGACCTCCGCCCATTTGTAACTGTAGTAACCGGCCGCATAACCACCGGCGAAGATATGCGAGAAGCCATTCGGGAAACGGTTCCATGCCGGCGGGCGGATCACCGCCACCTGCTCGCGCACCTCGTCGAGGATTTCGTAGATCCGCCCGCCCCGGGCCGGGTCGTATTCCCGGTGCAACCTGAAATCGAACAGCGAGAACTCCAGCTGACGCACCATCATCATCGCAGACTGGAAGTTCCTTGCCGCCAGCATCCGCTGGAACATCTCCTCGGGGATGGCCTCCCCGGTCTGGTAGTGGCCGGAAAACAGGTCCAGTGCCTCGCGTTCCCAGCAGAAGTTCTCCATGAACTGCGAGGGCAGTTCCACCGCGTCCCAGGCCACCCCACTGATGCCGGACACCTCCGGGTAGTCCACCCGGGTGAGCATATGGTGCAGGCCGTGGCCGAACTCGTGGAACAGGGTCTCGACCTCGTCATGGGTGAGCAGGGCCGGCTTGTCACCCACCGGCGGGGTGAAATTGCAGGTCATGTAGGCAACCGGGATCTGGCAGCGCTCATGGGTCACCATGCGCGACTGGCAGGTATCCATCCAGGCGCCGCCACGCTTGTTGGGACGGGCATAGAGGTCGAAATAGAACTGCCCGCGCACCTGACCGTTGGGTTCGCGGATCTCGTAGAACCTGACATCCGGGTGCCAGGCCTCGACGCCCTCGACCTCTTGAAAGCTGACCCCGTACAGGCGGCTGACCACCTCGAACATGCCAGGCACCACCCGGGTCTCGGGGAAGTACGGCTTCACCTCCTCCTGGCTGATGCTGTAGCGCTGCTGGCGCAGTTTTTCGCTGTAATAGGGCACATCCCAGGGCTGCAGGTCGTCGTGCCCCAGGGAGGCCGCGAACTCGCGCAGCTCATCCAGCTCCCGCTGTGCCTGCGGGTGCGATCGGTCCGCCAGATCATCGAGGAAGTGCATCACCTCGTCGGTGGAGCCGGCCATCTTGGTCGCCAGCGAACGCTCCGCGTAGTTGGCAAACCCGAGCAGCTGCGCCAGCTCGTGCCGCAAGGCCAGGATCTCCTCCATGATCGCGCTGTTGTCGTACTTCGGGTCGTGCGGTCCCTGGTCCGAGGCACGCGTGTTATAGGCCTCGTACAGTTCGCGCCGCAACGCCCTGTCGTCCGCATAGGTCATGACCGGGTGGTAGGAGGGAAAGTCCAGGGTCAGCAACCAGCCTTCCCTGCCCCTTTGCTGCGCGGTCTGGGCGGCCAGGTCGAGCGCCGAGTCGGGCAGCCCAGCGAGCAGGGTCTCATCGGTGATGTGCTTCTCCCAGGCGTTGGTGCAATCGAGCACGTTCTCGGCAAAGCGGCTGGTCAGCTGTGACAGCTGCTGCGATATCGCCTTGTAACGCGCCTTCTGCTCCGGTGCCAGGTCGATACCGGAGAGGTGGAAATCGCGCAGCGCGTTTTCCAGCACCTTGCGCTGCGCTTCGTCGAGCGCATCGGCCGTTTCCGAGAGCCTTTTGTGGGCCTGGTAGAGGCGCTCGTTCTGCCCCATCTCGGTGGCGTATTCCGACAGCTTGGGCAGACAGGCGTTGTAGGCCGCACGCAGTTCCTCGGAATTGACCACCGAGTTCATGTGCGAGACCGGCGACCAGGCGCGCTCCAGCTCGTCGTCCCATTCCTCGATCGGCTCGATGAGGTTGTGCCAGGTCGGGTGTTCGCCCACCTCGTCCAGCAGCGCGGCGATGCGGCGCCGGTTCTCCGCCAGCAGCCAGTCGATGGCGGGCTCGACATGTTCGGGTTTGATGTGGGCAAAGGGCGGCAGTTTCTCGAACTGCAGAAGCGGATTGTCGTTCATGCTGCTCGTGGTCAGTGATTCGAGCGGCTATTCTGCCATGATTGGGGCGGGCCAAACCTGTTGATTACCGGTGTATGCCGCGCAGGCAAGTGCAATGCCCGGATTGCACTTCGTTCCATCCAGGCTACGCCGGTCGGACCAGGTCACCCCAAATGTCTGCCCGCCAGGGCGATCGCGTCGATCAGCAACGCCAGGCCGAAGAAACTGAAACCCGCCATGGCCCGCCAGCGCAGGCGCCGGATCAGCTTGGGTTGCTCACGATTGGCGATCAGAAAGATCCGGCCCCGGGGTTTGCGCAGCACGTGCACATGCGTGTTCTTGCGGGCCTCCGCCAGTTCCTCCTTCGCCTGTTTGCGGGCTGCCGCCCGGGCCTGTTCCCATTCCTGCTGATCGATCACGCCGTCCCGGTTGCGGTCGAAGCGCTCGCGCAGGGTCTCCGGATGGGCCTTCCATTCACGCAGCAACTCACCCATACGGGCACGTTCGCTTTCGCTGAAGTCGCTGTCATCCAGTGAATGGAACCAGCCAATCGCGTACAGGGGGTCGCCCTCCAGAATGACACGCTCCGTGTAGCGGTAGCCCTGCTCAAGGAAGGCACCGGAATAATTGAGCACCTTGCTTGCCACCTTCAGGCCGACACCGAAATCGCGCTCCAGACGGTGCATGCCCGGGACTCCCAGGCTGGACGAGTTACCGAACCAAGTCCGGCGGTGGGTTGAATCCACCTCCGCCCCTTCCGGGTCGATAACGCACTGACCGGTCTCGTCCCGCAACAGAAACAGGTCATCGCTGGTCGCACTCTGCACCGATCGCCAGCCGTTCTTACCCGAGCGCTCCTCGATGTTGTACGCATACCAGCAGCACCGGGTCTGGGTCAGGGGCGCGATGATCGGCTCCCCCGGCATCGCGGCCGCTGTCCCGGTGAGTTCGACGTAGCCCTGTGGCGCAGAGCGCACCCGCGCCGTGGGCACGTCCTCGATCAGGCGATAGCGGCGCAGGCTGGAAAATCCGATCAGCAGGCCCACGACGCCGAACACACCGATGAAGGCCAGCAGCCCGGGCGGCCAGTGCTGCAGCTCGACGACCCAGTCGACCGGCATGGGAATCAGCCGAACAGGCTGCCCAGGTCGACATCCGCCTTCTCGGCCTCGCTGAACTCGAGCAGCTCGGCCGGCTTGAAGCCGAAGGCTCCCGCGATGATCAGGTCCGGGAACTGCTCGATCCGCACATTGTTGGCATTGACCGCCGCGTTGTAGAACTCGCGCCGGTCGGCGATGCTGTTCTCCAGCCCGCTGATACGGTTCTGCAGATGCTGGAAGCTCTCGTTTGCCTTGAGATCGGGGTAGGCCTCGGCCACGGCGAACAACTGCCCCAGGCGCAGGCGCAGGCCGCTCTCGGCCATACCGAGAGCCCCCACGTCACCCTTTTGCTGCGCATCGTGTACCGCGGCGCGCGCCTTCATCACATTCTCTAACCCGAATATTTCACAAATAAAAAGGGCAAAACCCGTGTAGTTCGTTAAAATTCAGTTGGTTACACTGGATCCGAACAAGGTTTTGCCCGTGACAAAATGTACCCAAGAAAGCTTT
>JAKRWE010000004.1 GCA_024712425.1 Chromatiales bacterium | reverse complement strand
ACAGGCCTGCACCGGACCATCCCTGGAGATGAGGCGCCCCCTCGTCCCCTCATGACCCCGGACTCACCAAGGGGACATTTCAGCTTGGGAGAAAAGGGGACATTTTAGAATTGGGTTGACACGTATTCATCCAAAAGTTGCCGAATCATCTTCTGATACTGCATGTGGTGCTTTTTCGCCGTTTCCTTGAAATAGGCAACACTCTCAGAACTGAGCGAAATGGTGATTTTGGTTTGCTCGTTTTTCAGCGCCAATTCTTTGGGCGACGGAAGGAAATCCGGCACCAACTTCATTTCACCAAGCGGCTCATCTGTGTATTGAATTTGCTTGCTCATAGACCTTCTTACCCTTTCGCCAGTAACCCGCTCCAAAGATGCGGATACGATTTGACCGATAGGTGAACCGGATAGTGAGGATTCCTTCTCCGGCTTTATCTCGACCAATGCAGAACTACCTTTTCTCCTCCTGACTATGCGCGAGATCTTCAGCTGTGAGGCGGTCCGGATCGAGAAACACGTGCTGGGCCTCGTAGAAAGAAACACCGTGCTTGTCTTGGTTCTCGAGGTTTTTTGCCTCATCCCATTCGAAATTCGATTCGCTCCTGGGCTAAGAACAGGAGAAGTATTGCTATTTCGCCATATCGCGGATTTCTGGGCGCTAACGACAAAGCTCAGCTGCCGCTATGAAGCGCCAACGGAATAGCGGTCGGGTGAAGCGCCTTTATAGATGGTCCGTCCGTAGCCACTGGGCATTTCTCCTAGACTCGATGGTGGGACAGGCACCCGCCGGGGACGACTATTGAGCGCCAAGCGTCAGACGCTTACTAACATACCGTCGCCCCGGCAGGTGTCGCTGATTTCGACAACGAACACTCAGGGACCGCCTACCAAACGCTTCCTATAAAGCCTTCGCAGAAATCGGCATGCCTATCCTCTTTCCAACTGTAGCAGCAGGAGGCCTCGCCATGAACACCCTCGATCAGTACGCCGCCATTATCGGCATCGACTGGGCCGACCGAAAGCACGATCTGTGTCTCCAGGTCACCGGCAGCGACGAGCTGGAGTACAGCGTCCTGCCCCATCAGGCCCAGGCCATCGATGACTGGGCCAATGAACTGCACCAGCGCTTCGCTGATGGATCCATCGCCATCTGTATCGAATCGCGCAAGGTGCCGCTGATCCATGCCCTGCTCAAGTATCCCTTCCTCGTCCTGTATCCAGTCAACCCGCAGACCCTGGCCCGCTACCAGCGTGCCTTGAAGCCCAGTCGCGCCAAGGATGATCCCAGCGATGCCCAGCTCCTGCTCGATCTGGTCAAGCGTCACCCCGAGCAGTTCCATCCCTGGGAGCCCGAGCGGCCCGAGGTGCGCGTCCTGGCCAGCCTGGTCGAGCAGCGCCGTACCCTGGTGGCCGACAAGGTGCGCTATACCAACCGCCTGACAGCCGCACTCAAGAACTATTATCCGCAAGTCCTTGAATGGTTTGATGATAAGGACACCCGGGTGTTCTGCAATTTCGTCGAGCGTTGACCCAATCTCCCTGCCGTTCAGCGCGCTCGCCGGGACACCCTGCGGCGCTTCTTCCACGAGAACCGTGTGCGTCGCCCCGCGGTGATAGAGCGCCGCATCGAGGCGATCAAGTCCGCCATCCCGCTGACTACTGATCCGGCCGTGATCGAGCCCCACCAGCTGCTGGTGATGTCGTTGATCCACCGTCTGGCCCTGACTCTGGGTTACCTCGCCAAGTATGACCATCTGATCGATGAGCGCTTCCAGGCGCTCGACGATGCCCCCTTGTTCGATGCGTTACCCGGTGCCGGTCAGCACCTTGCCCTGCGTCTGCTGCCCCCTGTGTCAGGATACATGTCGCCTCCCCGAGTTGGGGTAAATTAGAGAGCAAACAGGGGGGCGGAAAAGAGGAACCAATGGCCCGTTATTCAGAAGAACGTAAGGCATCCGTGCTGAAGAAACTGCTACCGCCAAACAACCGGTCCGTAGCGGATGTGGCAAGAGAGGAAGGCATCTCGGAACCGACGCTATACAACTGGCGCAAGCAGGCGAAGGAGAAGGGCATGCCGGTACCGGGAAGTGGTAAACAGACGGATGATTGGTCAGCCGAGGCCAAGTTTGCCGCCGTTATTGAAACGGCGCCCTGTCAACCCAATTCTAAAATGTCCCCTTTTCTCCCAAGCTGAAATGTCCCCTTGGTGAGTCCGGGGTCATGAGGGGACGAGGGGGCGCCTCATCTCCAGGGATGGTCCGGTGCAGGCCTGTGGGTCCTGCGGTTGAGTTGGATGGTCTTGGCCTTCTCGACGGTGGCGTGGATGCTTTGTCGAGGATCTCCTGCCGGAGCGCATCGGCGATCTGGTTGTTGGGGCGCCTGCCCCGGTGGCGGGAAACCAGTCCAGCCGCTCCCTCGGCCCGGTATCGGACCACCAGGCGCTTGATCTGCCGCACGCTCAAGTCCAACTGCCGTGCCGCCTCTTTCTGCCGCAACTGCCGGTCGACAACCCGCTGAACCACCCCAGCCGGTCCACCGTCTTCTGTGTCATCGCAATGGTCTCCTCTGTCACCACCCCTCCCGAAATCAAAAGGGGACATTTTAGAATTGGACAAAGGGGACATTACTGCTTTGGACTAACAGTGCCGCCCCGGCACGTTGACAAACAATGGGGGTAAGGGAAAGGTGTGCCTGCAGCCTAGAAAATAGCCCTTCACGAGCCTTTCCACGTCCCGTTCGAGGCACCACATCTTCCATCCACTGACCGCCCGGAAAAGCGAGAAGCGGATGAAATATTCGGGTTAGAACAGCGAGGACGACAGCTCGTTGACCGCCACCAGCATATCCGGCTCATCGGTCAGGGCCTGGGATATGCTGGTGCGGCAGGCGACCACCTGCTCCACGCCACTGACGATCAGCTTGGCAGCGTGCACCAGCAGTCGGGTCGACGCCCCCTCGTCCAGCCCCTGCCCCTTGAGATTGCGGGTCATGTGCGCAAACTTGGCCAGGCGCCCGGCCAGTTCCGGATCGACACCGGACTCCTTCCCGATGATGCGCGCCTCCAGATCACTCCCCGGGTAGTCGAATTCGAGCGCCACGAAGCGCTGCCGCGTGGACTGCTTCAGATCCTTCAGGACCCACTGGTAACCGGGATTGTAGGACATCGCCAGGCAGAAGTCGTGCGTGTTAGTCCAAAGCAGTAATGTCCCCTTTGTCCAATTCTAAAATGTCCCCTTTTGATTTCGGGAGGGGTGGTGACAGAGGAGACCATTGCGATGACACAGAAGACGGTGGACCGGCTGGGGGTGGTTCAGCAGGTTGTCGACCGGCAGTTGCGGCAGAAAGAGGCGGCACGGCAGTTGGACTTGAGCGTGCGGCAGATCAAGCGCCTGGTGGTCCGATACCGGGCCGAGGGAGCGGCTGGACTGGTTTCCCGCCACCGGGGCAGGCGCCCCAACAACCAGATCGCCGATGCGCTCCGGCAGGAGATCCTCGAGAAAGCATCCACGCCACCGTCGAGAAGGCCAAGACCATCCAACTCAACCGCAGGACCCACAGGCCTGCACCGGACCATCCCTGGAGATGAGGCGCCCCCTCGTCCCCTCATGACCCCGGACTCACCAAGGGGACATTTCAGCTTGGGAGAAAAGGGGACATTTTAGAATTGGGTTGACACGTATTCATCCAAAAGTTGCCGAATCATCTTCTGATACTGCATGTGGTGCTTTTTCGCCGTTTCCTTGAAATAGGCAACACTCTCAGAACTGAGCGAAATGGTGATTTTGGTTTGCTCGTTTTTCAGCGCCAATTCTTTGGGCGACGGAAGGAAATCCGGCACCAACTTCATTTCACCAAGCGGCTCATCTGTGTATTGAATTTGCTTGCTCATAGACCTTCTTACCCTTTCGCCAGTAACCCGCTCCAAAGATGCGGATACGATTTGACCGATAGGTGAACCGGATAGTGAGGATTCCTTCTCCGGCTTTATCTCGACCAATGCAGAACTACCTTTTCTCCTCCTGACTATGCGCGAGATCTTCAGCTGTGAGGCGGTCCGGATCGAGAAACACGTGCTGGGCCTCGTAGAAAGAAACACCGTGCTTGTCTTGGTTCTCGAGGTTTTTTGCCTCATCCCATTCGAAATTCGATTCGCTCCTGGGCTAAGAACAGGAGAAGTATTGCTATTTCGCCATATCGCGGATTTCTGGGCGCTAACGACAAAGCTCAGCTGCCGCTATGAAGCGCCAACGGAATAGCGGTCGGGTGAAGCGCCTTTATAGATGGTCCGTCCGTAGCCACTGGGCATTTCTCCTAGACTCGATGGTGGGACAGGCACCCGCCGGGGACGACTATTGAGCGCCAAGCGTCAGACGCTTACTAACATACCGTCGCCCCGGCAGGTGTCGCTGATTTCGACAACGAACACTCAGGGACCGCCTACCAAACGCTTCCTATAAAGCCTTCGCAGAAATCGGCATGCCTATCCTCTTTCCAACTGTAGCAGCAGGAGGCCTCGCCATGAACACCCTCGATCAGTACGCCGCCATTATCGGCATCGACTGGGCCGACCGAAAGCACGATCTGTGTCTCCAGGTCACCGGCAGCGACGAGCTGGAGTACAGCGTCCTGCCCCATCAGGCCCAGGCCATCGATGACTGGGCCAATGAACTGCACCAGCGCTTCGCTGATGGATCCATCGCCATCTGTATCGAATCGCGCAAGGTGCCGCTGATCCATGCCCTGCTCAAGTATCCCTTCCTCGTCCTGTATCCAGTCAACCCGCAGACCCTGGCCCGCTACCAGCGTGCCTTGAAGCCCAGTCGCGCCAAGGATGATCCCAGCGATGCCCAGCTCCTGCTCGATCTGGTCAAGCGTCACCCCGAGCAGTTCCATCCCTGGGAGCCCGAGCGGCCCGAGGTGCGCGTCCTGGCCAGCCTGGTCGAGCAGCGCCGTACCCTGGTGGCCGACAAGGTGCGCTATACCAACCGCCTGACAGCCGCACTCAAGAACTATTATCCGCAAGTCCTTGAATGGTTTGATGATAAGGACACCCGGGTGTTCTGCAATTTCGTCGAGCGTTGACCCAATCTCCCTGCCGTTCAGCGCGCTCGCCGGGACACCCTGCGGCGCTTCTTCCACGAGAACCGTGTGCGTCGCCCCGCGGTGATAGAGCGCCGCATCGAGGCGATCAAGTCCGCCATCCCGCTGACTACTGATCCGGCCGTGATCGAGCCCCACCAGCTGCTGGTGATGTCGTTGATCCACCGTCTGGCCCTGACTCTGGGTTACCTCGCCAAGTATGACCATCTGATCGATGAGCGCTTCCAGGCGCTCGACGATGCCCCCTTGTTCGATGCGTTACCCGGTGCCGGTCAGCACCTTGCCCTGCGTCTGCTGCCCCCTGTGTCAGGATACATGTCGCCTCCCCGAGTTGGGGTAAATTAGAGAGCAAACAGGGGGGCGGAAAAGAGGAACCAATGGCCCGTTATTCAGAAGAACGTAAGGCATCCGTGCTGAAGAAACTGCTACCGCCAAACAACCGGTCCGTAGCGGATGTGGCAAGAGAGGAAGGCATCTCGGAACCGACGCTATACAACTGGCGCAAGCAGGCGAAGGAGAAGGGCATGCCGGTACCGGGAAGTGGTAAACAGACGGATGATTGGTCAGCCGAGGCCAAGTTTGCCGCCGTTATTGAAACGGCGCCCTGTCAACCCAATTCTAAAATGTCCCCTTTTCTCCCAAGCTGAAATGTCCCCTTGGTGAGTCCGGGGTCATGAGGGGACGAGGGGGCGCCTCATCTCCAGGGATGGTCCGGTGCAGGCCTGTGGGTCCTGCGGTTGAGTTGGATGGTCTTGGCCTTCTCGACGGTGGCGTGGATGCTTTGTCGAGGATCTCCTGCCGGAGCGCATCGGCGATCTGGTTGTTGGGGCGCCTGCCCCGGTGGCGGGAAACCAGTCCAGCCGCTCCCTCGGCCCGGTATCGGACCACCAGGCGCTTGATCTGCCGCACGCTCAAGTCCAACTGCCGTGCCGCCTCTTTCTGCCGCAACTGCCGGTCGACAACCCGCTGAACCACCCCAGCCGGTCCACCGTCTTCTGTGTCATCGCAATGGTCTCCTCTGTCACCACCCCTCCCGAAATCAAAAGGGGACATTTTAGAATTGGACAAAGGGGACATTACTGCTTTGGACTAAGAGTGCCGCCCCGGCACGTTGACAAACAATGGGGGTAAGGGAAAGGTGTGCCTGCAGCCTAGAAAATAGCCCTTCACGAGCCTTTCCACGTCCCGTTCGAGGCACCACATCTTCCATCCACTGACCGCCCGGAAAAGCGAGAAGCGGATGAAATATTCGGGTTAGCGCCGCAACACCGCCAGCCAGCGCCAGAAATTGAACACACTGGCGAAGGCCGCCGCGACATAGGTCCAGGCCGCGGCGCGCAGAATACGCCGGGCCGCAGGCAACTGATCCTCTACCAGGTAACCGCTGGCCAGCAGCGGCAGAGCCTTGCCGAAGCTGGCATCCAGCTCCACCGGCAGGGTCAACAACTGCGCCAGGATGCCGAAGCCCATCATGAGGAAGGCTCCCGCCATGCTGATCAGTGCGGGGTTCGGGATGCGCGTGACGATGACCAGCACGGGGGCCGCGAACAGCAGGAAGGATCCCAGCCTTTCCGCGATCACCGCGGCGCGTACCAGGCGGGTGCGCCACGCGAACAACGGCTCATCCGCGGCATGTTGCAGCGCATGGCCACACTCGTGGGCCGCCACCGTGATCGCGGTCAGGGTCCGTCCATCCAGCTTGTCGGGGGTCAGTCGCACGGTACGGGTGGTCGGGTCGTAATGATCGCCCTGCTCAGCGGCCTCGACCTTCACCGCTTGCAGCTCGAAGCGGTCCAGCAGGTGACGGGCGAGCTCCCCGCCGGTGCCGGGGAAGTTCTCCTCGGGTTGCCGGTGGTACTGCGCCAGCACCCGCTGCACCCAAAGCTGGGGGCCGTACAACACCGTAAACAGCAGCATCCCGAGCAGCAGCCAGGTCATCCGCTGCTCCGCGCATCGGCTTCACCGGCGGCCACGTCGACACGCGACAGCAGCACAACCGACAACAGGAACAACAGCAGCACGCTGAGGATGCCTGTTCGCGGATTGCCGGACAGCAGCGACACCACGCCCACCATGAGCGGTCCCACCACCGCCGCGAACTTGCCCATCATGTTGTACAGGCCGAAGAAGCGTCCGGAGCGCGCGGGCGGGATCAGTCGCGCGAACAGGGCCCGGCTGAGCGCCTGTACCCCACCCTGCACCAGGCCGATCACCACCGCCAGGCTGTAGAACTCGGCCGCGGTCTGCATCTGCCATGCCCAGTACACAACCAGCATGTACACCAGGATGGCAATCCAGATCCCGCGCTTTGCACCGATACGGGCACCAATCCAGCCGAAGGCTATGGCCGCCGGGAACCCGACGAACTGGGTAATCAGCAAAGCCGTGAGCAGATCGTTCGACGCCAGCCCGATCGCCAGGCCATAGTCCACTGCCATGCGCACGATGGTGTCCACGCCGTCGATATACAGCCAGTAGCTGAGCAGAAACAGAAAGGCCATGGGCAAGGACCGCAGTTCGCGCCATGTCCGGCGCAACCCTGCCAGGGTGACGGGGCTGCCGGTGTCCGCCACGGCAGCGTCCGGGACCCACAGCATCACCGGCACGCTGAAGGCGGCCCACCACAGCGCCACCAGCAGAAAGGACCAGCGCACCGCCTCACCGGCGTCCCCAAGGCCGAACAGACCGGGCCTCAGCACCATCGCGACATTCAGTGCGAACAACAGGCCTCCACCGAGATAACCCAGGCCGAAACCCAGGGCCGAGACGCGCTCCAGGGAACGTGGCCCGGCCACCGCGGGCAGCAGCGCATCGTAGCTGACATTGGCGCCGGAGAAGCCGAGCACCGCATTCACATACAGCAACAGGGCCACCGGCCACATTCCCTGCCCCACCAGGAACAGCCCGCCGCTCATCAGGATGCCCAGCAGTGCAAAGCCGAGCAACAGGCGCTTCTTCATGCCCGCGCCATCCGCCCACAGGCCGATCAGCGGTGCCGCCAGCACCACCAGCACGGCCGCGAGCGAATTGCCCATGCCCAGCCAGAAGGTGCTGTCCGCCGGCGCCAGACCGGCCGCCCAGTACTGCTTGAAGAACACCGGGAAGAAGCCGGCCATGACGGTTGTCGCGAATGCCGAGTTGGCCCAGTCGTACAGGGCCCATCCCCATTGTTCGCGACGGTAGGACATCCCCGCTCTCAGCTCTTTATCCCGATACCCTTCTTCAACAGGTAGAGTGCGAAGGCGAACAGGGCCACGATGAAGCCGAGGATGATATGAAAGGCCGTGGAGATCGGGATGTCCGACACCCCCAGCAGGCCATAGCGAAAGGCGTTGACCATGTACAGCACGGGATTGAACAGGGATGCCTCCTGCCAGAAGGGCGGTAGCAGATCGATCGAGTAGAACACCCCGCCGAGATAGGTCAAAGGTGTCAGCACGAAGGTCGGGACGATGGAGATGTCATCGAAGCTGTTAGCATACACCGCGTTGATGAAGCCCGCCAGCGCGAACAGCACCGAGGTCAGCACGAATACCGCCAGGGTGATGCCATAGCTGTGGATGCTCAGATCGGAGAAGAACATGGACACGATGGTGACCAGCACGCCAACCACCACGCCACGCGCCACCCCACCGCACACATAACCGGCCAGGATCACCCAGTGTGGTATGGGCGCGATCAGCATCTCCTCCACGTTGCGCTGGAACTTCGCCTGGTAGAAACTCGACACCGCATTGGCGTAGCTGTTGGTTATCACCGCCATCAGGATCAGGCCGGGCACGATGAAGTCGATGTAACGATAACCGTCCATCTCCCCCAGCCGGCTCCCGATCAGGGTACCGAAGATGACGAAATACAAGGCGGTGGTGATCGCGGGCGGCAGCACCGTCTGCACCCAGATGCGGCTGAAGCGCAGGATCTCCTTGATCACCAGGGTCTGAAAGGCCACCCAGTAGTTCATGCGCTGTGCTCCCGGTGGTTCTTCACCATGTTGAGGAACAACTGCTCCAGGCGGTTCTGCTTGTTGCGCATGCTGAGCACCTGTATGCCCTGTGCGCTCAAGCCGTCGAACAGCGGGTTGAGATCATGCCCCGGCGGCACCAGCACCTCCAGGGTGCAGGGCCCCGTACGGCTGATCGGATAGCCGTCGACCACGGGCGCCTCGTCCACCGGCTCCCTTAAATCCAGCACCAGGTCCTGCTGATGCAAGCGCCTCAGCATCTCGTGCATGGCGGCGCGTTCCGCGATCTCGCCATCATTGATGATCGCGATATTGCGGCACAGACTCTCCGCCTCCTCCAGGTAGTGGGTGGTCAGTATCACCGTCGTGCCGCTGGCATTGATCTGGTGCAGGAAGTCCCACATGGAACGCCGGATTTCGATATCCACCCCGGCGGTGGGTTCGTCCAGGATCAGTAGCCGCGGATGATGCACCAGGGCGCGTGCGATCATCAGGCGGCGCTTCATGCCCCCCGACAGGTCACGCGCCTGTTCCTCGCGCTTGCCCCACAACTCCAGCTGCTTGAGACAGCCCTCGGCGCGGCGCTTCGCCTCGGTCCGGGGTATCCCGTAATAGCCAGCCTGGTTGATCACGATCTCCGCCACCGGTTCGAAGGGATTGAAGTTGAACTCCTGCGGCACGTAACCAATACAGGACTTGACCCGCTCCGGCGCCAGGTCGAGGTCGTTCCCGAACACCTCCACCGCGCCTGCACTTTTGTTGACCAGTGAACAGATGATGCCGATAGTGGTCGACTTGCCCGCTCCGTTCGGCCCCAGCAAGGCAAAGAAATCCCCTTCCTCGACCTCGAGGTCGATCCTGCGCAGGGCGTGCGGGCCGTTCGCGTAGGTCTTTTCCAGGTTGTGGATTTCAAGGGCTTTCATCGATTGGGGCAAAGCATGATCAGGGAAGCGTACAATACGCCTTCATACCCTTCATATCACCCCACCCCGAGTACCCTGTTTGCCATGGAATTCATCTCGCCCGACGTACTGCTGCTGCTCGCGGGTGTGGCGGTATTGGCCGGCCTGGTCGACGCCATCGCCGGCGGTGGCGGCCTGCTTGCGCTGCCGGCCCTGCTTTGGGCAGGTATTCCACCACTGCAGGCCCTGGCCACCAACAAGCTGCAGGGCAGCTTCGGCACCGCCACCGCCTCGCTCAACTACCTGCACAAGGGTGAGATCCGCCTGCACGGTCTATGGGGTGCCATCGCCTGGACCTTCGCCGGCGCGGTCTGCGGCACCCTGGCGGTGCAATACCTGGTGGCCGACTGGCTGAACCGACTGGTGCCGCTGCTGCTGATCGGCTTTGCCCTGTATTTCATGTTCTCGCCACGCATCGGCGACGAGGACGCCCGGCAACGCATCTCCGCGCGCCTGTTCGGCCTGCTGGTCGGCTTCGGCGCCGGCTTCTACGATGGCTTCTTCGGCCCGGGCACCGGCAGCTTCTTTGCCGCCGGCTTCGTGATGCTGCTCGGCTGGAACCTGCGACGCGCCACCGCCGGCACCAAACTGCTCAACCTCACCAGCAACCTCGCCTCGCTGATGTTCTTCGCCGCGGGTGGCCACGTGGTATGGAGTGTCGGTCTGGGCATGGGCCTGGGCCAGGTGCTGGGTGCCTGGATCGGGTCACATCTCGTGATACGCCATGGCACCGTACTGACCCGGCCACTATTGGTGGTGGTGTCTGTTGCCATCTCCGTCCGTTTGCTGCTCGATTGAGCGCGGCACCCCAATGGAACAAGGCCGAATCCGGGGTAAAGCGGCCAAATCCCGGGTTACGCTACGCTTCATCCGGGCCACCCGCCCGTCGCCTGGATTACCTGCCCGTAGCCTGGATGCAACGAAGTGGAATCCAGGGAAAAGCTGAACACGTTGAGACCACACACTAATGGCCGCCGAAACCCCACAGGAATTTCACCTGGCCGTTGTCGATGCCGATCGGACACCATCACCGGTAACACACCTTGCACAGGCGAGCGGTCTGTCTCACCGGGCGATCAAGGATGCCATGGGCAAGGGCGCGGTATGGCTGGAACGGAACGGCCAGGTGCGGCGCCTGCGCCGGCACAAGGCCCCGCTGAAGGCCGGCGACCGGCTGCACCTCTACTACAACCCCAGGGTACTCGAGCAACAGCCCCCGCCCGCCACTCTGATTGCCGACGAACAGGCATTCAGCGTCTGGGACAAGCCCCCGGGCATGTTGTCACAGGGATCGAAGTGGGGCGATCACACCAGCATCGTCCGCTATGCCGAGTTGCGGCTGCAGCGCGTGGGCTTCCTCGTCCACCGCCTCGACCGTGCCGCCAGCGGCCTGATCCTGGTCGCCCACAGCAAACAGGCTGCGCGGCATCTGACCGCCCTGTTCGAGCAACGCCGGGTGCAGAAGACCTACCGGGTGCGGGTCCACGGTTGTTTCCCCGAATCGCCGCGCGACTTCGATGCCGAACTCGATGGCAGGACCGCGATCAGCCACGCCAGGCGCCTGTCCTTCGACCTGGCGGGCCCAAGCTCGCTGCTCGAAGTGCGCATCAAGACCGGACGCCGGCACCAGATCCGCCGCCACCTCGCCCAGGCCGGCTACCCGGTAGTGGGCGATCGCCTGTACGGCAGTGAATCAGAAGAACAAGCACTTCAACTACGGGCAGTGGCCCTGCGTTTCGAACTAAACGGCGAGCACGCCTATTCGCTGGCGGACGACACTGCGTCCTGAAGCCGGGCTCGGGCGCGTTCGATGATGCGCCGAAATCCCTCGTCGACCACGGCCAGGTCGACGATATCCACCTTCCAGGGTAATAAGGACTCGCTGAAGGCCTCGCGCAACGCGTCGAAACGGTCCGCCGCCAGGGGCATCGGGCCCTCGATGGCCAGATCGAGGTCCGAATAGGGCTTCGATTTCCCTCCTGCGCGCGACCCGAATACCCAGACCGAATAATCCGGGATCAGTCGGTGCAGGATGTCACTCACGATGGCCCATTCCCCGTCGTCGATCCGAACGGTTGGAGGCGCGCCGGAAGTCACTTCAAGCGCTGCCGCAGGGTCTGGCACAAGGCGCGCGCCTCCTCCAGAAAGGCTGGAATGCCCTCGACCACCTGGGCCGCCACGTCTTCGTCGTAGGTGTGGCTGGTCTTGTTGCGCATTTCCCGGTATCCACGCCACACGCCCCAATCGTGCAACAACAGTCCCTGTTCGCTGGCACTGCGGATCAGGTCGGGAAAGGACAGCCGGTCGATGTCCTCGGGCGTTGCCGCGACCGATTCGAGGTATCGGCGGAGCATGCGGTGGGCCAGTTCGTAGGTAAATTCGAAACGCTGAATCAGGCCATCCCGCAACTGGTCGTCATCCGCATGGCGCTGCCAACGGGACAGACCTTCATCCAGGCGCGCCGCGGCCCTCTCCAGCGGTGAGATATCGATATCCATACGGCATACTAACCCGGCAACAGGAATGCCGGTCAGGCTAAGGCCCTGCCACCAGCGGGTCAAGCCCAGCCCATCGCGTGTTAGTCCAAAGCAGTAATATCCCCTTTGTCCAATTCTAAAATGTCCCCTTTTGATTTCGGGAGGGGTGGTGACAGAGGAGACCATTGCGATGACACAGAAGACGGTGGACCGGCTGGGGGTGGTTCAGCGGGTTGTCGACCGGCAGTTGCGGCAGAAAGAGGCGGCACGGCAGTTGGACTTGAGCGTGCGGCAGATCAAGCGCCTGGTGGTCCGATACCGGGCCGAGGGAGCGGCTGGACTGGTTTCCCGCCACCGGGGCAGGCGCCCCAACAACCAGATCGCCGATGCGCTCCGGCAGGAGATCCTCGACCAAGCATCCACGCCACCGTCGAGAAGGCCAAGACCATCCAACTCAACCGCAGGACCCACAGGCCTGCACCGGACCATCCCTGGAGATGAGGCGCCCCCTCGTCCCCTCATGACCCCGGACTCACCAAGGGGACATTTCAGCTTGGGAGAAAAGGGGACATTTTAGAATTGGGTTGACAGAGCCAAAAAACATTTTGATCATAGATAGTGAAAAGGAGGACCTGCAGGCGTATGCGAACGCCTTGCACAAAGAGGGTTATGAAGTCGCCACAATAGGCAGCGGCAAGCAGGCATTGGAACTCGCAGGATTGGGCGGGTTGCCGGACTTGGCAGTGATCCAGGTGTGTCTGCCCGACATTTCAGGCCTGAAGGTGGCGCAGGAACTGCAGTCGTTGGGGGGTCTCTAACCCGGATATTTCATCCGCTTCTCGCTTTTCCGGGCGGTCAGTGGATGGAAGATGTGGTGCCTCGAACGGGACGTGGAAAGGCTCGTGAAGGGCTATTTTCTAGGCTGCAGGCACACCTTCCCCTTACCCCCCATTGTTTGTCAACGTGCCGGGGCGGCACTGTTAGTCCAAAGCAGTAATATCCCCTTTGTCCAATTCTAAAATGTCCCCTTTTGATTTCGGGAGGGGTGGTGACAGAGGAGACCATTGCGATGACACAGAAGACGGTGGACCGGCTGGGGGTGGTTCAGCAGGTTGTCGACCGGCAGTTGCGGCAGAAAGAGGCGGCACGGCAGTTGGACTTGAGCGTGCGGCAGATCAAGCGCCTGGTGGTCCGATACCGGGCCGAGGGAGCGGCTGGACTGGTTTCCCGCCACCGGGGCAGGCGCCCCAACAACCAGATCGCCGATGCGCTCCGGCAGGAGATCCTCGAGAAAGCATCCACGCCACCGTCGAGAAGGCCAAGACCATCCAACTCAACCGCAGGACCCACAGGCCTGCACCGGACCATCCCTGGAGATGAGGCGCCCCCTCGTCCCCTCATGACCCCGGACTCACCAAGGGGACATTTCAGCTTGGGAGAAAAGGGGACATTTTAGAATTGGGTTGACAGACCAGCCCATCGCGAAGTCGTAACACCAGAACGCCCGTCCTTTCCCCGGGATATCCGATCAACGCATTTCCTGACCCGCCGGTTTTCCTGAATGAGCCTTGCCCCGGGCGCGCTGACGCCAATAGGCGGCCCTGGCAGGGTCCTTTGCAACCCCCCTAGTTCGCCTTTCGCATACACCCGGGCCAGCTTGTGCATCGCCAGCAGGTTGCCGTTTTTCGCGGCCCGGGTCAGCCATTCCAGGGCCTTGGCCGGATCCCTGTTGACCTCGGCCGCGCCGTTTTCATAGCGCAGTCCCAGCTCGTACTGGGCGTGCGGGTCGCCCTGCTCGGCCTTCTCGTGCAGCGCGTCGTAGGACTCCCCGGACACCAGGGTGATCGACTTGATGAAGGAATTGACCACGCTCAGCAGATTGGTGGCCTCGCTGTGCCCCTGCGCGGCCGCCTGACTCAACCAGTCCTTTGCAAGCTCCTGGTCCTGCACCACGACATATCCTTCGTGGTACATGCGGCCCAACTCGTACTGGGCATGCGCATTGCCTTCAGCGGCGGCCTGCCCCAGCCATTGCGCCGCCTTGTCCGCATCCTTGGGAACGCCCTTGCCGTCGAGATAGGCCTTGCCCAAGCGATACTTGGCCTCGACATTGCCTTCTTGAGCCGCCTTACCCCACCATTGCGCCGCCCTGGCCGGATCCGCCGACACCCCGTTGCCATCGGCATAGGCGTTACCCAGCTTCAGCGCCGCAAAGGGGTCACCACCTTCGGCCGCCCGCTGGATCCATTGCATGGCCTCGCGCTGATCCGGTTTCAGCCCGTAACGCCCCTCCAGCAGGGCCAGGCCGTACAGGAGCTCCGGCCGGCATCGCCGCTGTTCGCCTCGCTCCGGATCATCTCCAGCTCGGACTGCCCGTTGCTGTGACCGGTCCAACCGATGACTGCGAGCAGCAACGGGACGGATACGAGTGCGAGACTACGCTTCACTGCCTTGCTCCTGCGTATCCGCCATATCTGCTTCCCCGGTCTCGAGCTGACGCGTGATCGCGACTGTTGCGACCTGCACCGAGGGATAGAAGTTTTGCTTCCCTATCTCCTCCTCGAGGCCGGTGCGCTGCATCACCTCCATGACGTTGTCCTTGAGGTTGCTAAAGGACAGACCCACGTGGCTCTTCTTCAGGCGGTCGAGAAGATTCCTCAACATGTCGACACCGGAGGCATCCAGGCCGTTTATACCGTCACCCACCACCAGGATGTGGCGCAGGTCCGGATCGGCACACACCAGGTACAGCACCGCCTCCTCGAAGTAGCTGACATTGGCGAAGTAGAGCTGACCATCGAAGCGTATGGCCGTGATCTGGGGATGCAGCTTGGGCAAGTTGTAACGCTTGGCGCTGCGCAACACGCCGTTCTCGTCGACGCCCAGCATGACCACGGCGGGACGCATGGTGCGCGCCAGGAACAGCACCAGTGACAGCAGGATGCCGGTGAGGATGCCGTTCTGGATATTTGGCGCGACGGACAGAGTCGCAATGAAGGTCACCACCCCGGCAATCCCGTCCTGGATGTTCGCCTTCCAGGCATCCTTGATCACCTGGATATCGATCAGGCTGAACACGGCCATCATGATGATGGCTGCCAGGACCGGCTTCGGCAGGTGATGCAGGGCGGGCGTGAACAGGAACAGGGTGATCAGCACGATCACCGCGCTGAACACCGATGCCAGGCCGGTCTGCGCGCCGCTCGCCAGGTTCAGCGCGGAACGCGAGAAGGATCCGCTCACCGGCATCCCGGTGCTGAATGCCGCCGCGATCTTGGCCAGGCCCTGGCCGACCAGCTCCTGGTTCTCGTCCCACTTGATGCGCTTCTTGATCGCGATGATCTTGGAACTGGACATTGCCTCCATGAAGCTGATGATGGCGATCACGAAGGCCGCCGGCAGCATGTGCATGCTGGCCACCGGATCGAAGGGCGGCAGGCTGAACTCCGGCAGTCCTTGCGGAATGGCGCCCACCACGGTTCCACCGTCGGCCTCGAAACCAACCAGGTAGCTGATGGTGGTGGTGATGATGACCACGATCAACACCCCGGGCAGCTTGGGCAGGTATTTCTTGAGCAGAAAGAGCGCCGCCAGAGAGCCCAGCCCAAACGCCAGCGACGGAAAGTGGGTATGCGAGGAATGCTCCACCACGTGCAGCACGTCGATCATGAAGTGCTTGCTGTGTTCCAGCTTCAGCCCCAGCATCGCGGGAAGTTGCGCCAGCGCGATGATGATGGCGGCCGCGTTGATGAAGCCGCGCAGCACCGGGTAGGAGAGGAAGTTGATCAGCACGCCCAGGCGCGCCACCCCCAGCAGGATCTGGAACAGCCCCGACAACAGGGCCATCAGGATGACATAGGCGTAGAACTGGTCTGTACCGAACTTCGCCAGGGTCATGACACTGGCGGCGGTAAGCAAGGAGGTCATGGCAACCGGACCGGTGGACAGCGCCGGGGAAGAACCCCATAGCGCGCCGATGATGACCGGCAGGAAGGAGGCGTACAGACCGTAGTAAGGGGGCACGCCCGCCAATTGTGCATAGGCCAGCGATTGCGGGATCGCCACCAGGGCGACGGTGATACCGGCAATCAGATCCGCCCGCAGTGTCTGGGAATTCACCTTGGGCAGCCAGTCCATGAACGGAAAGATCCGCTGCCACAGCGGCACCGATGCACGTTTGATCTCAATAGTCATGACAACGATTTCTCCAACGATCGATACGGCGGGGCACTGGGCCGCCGTTCCCACAGGGGTCCGGCCATTCGCCGGCTGTCCTCCGGGAACGACCCAATATTAGAAAAATGTGATTTTACCAAATATCGTTATTGATGTATAGTACATCCTCTTACACATACCATGCCTCTATATCAATATATGATTACCGGACCACAGATGAGAGCCGCGCGTGCCTTGTTGGGAATAGACCAGCGTCAGCTCGCCGAACTGGCCGAACTTTCCCTGCCGACCGTGCAGCGCATGGAATCGGCCGATGGGGTTGTGCGCTGCAACGTCGACTCGATGATGCGGGTGATCGAGGCGTTGCAGACTGCCGGTATCGAACTGATTGCGGAAGGCGCGAGCAGCACCACTGGTGGTCGCGGGGTTCGCCTGAGGGATCAAGGGGACACCGCACAATGAATCTGGCATCACCTCTCTCTCTTGCCGGCCTGGCGGCTGCGATGGCATTGCTGTCCGCGTTGGCCTCGCTGCTCACACAGCAGACACCCTCCCTGATGCGCCGCCTGGTCATGCCGGCGCTGGGCGCCTCCGGCGCACTCGCACTCGTCGGTGGCGTGCTGGCACTGCTTGGCGGCCAGGCCGAGACCCTGAGCCTGCCCATGGGTCTGCCCTGGCTGCACTGGGAATTGCGCCTGGACGTATTGTCCGGCTTCTTCATGGCCCTGATCGGCGCGGTGGTGATCGGCGTAGCCATCTACGGCCCCGGCTACGCACGCGAATTCGAGCACGGCAACGATTCCCTGCCGGCACTGGGCGGGTTCACCGGTATCTTCGTCGCCGGCATGCAGCTGGTGGTGCTGGCCAACGACGCCTTCATGTTCATGGTGGCCTGGGAGGTGATGTCGCTCAGCTCCTACCTCCTGGTGGCCTTCCAGCACGAGCATGCGCCCAACCGGCGCGCTGCCTTCCTGTACCTGCTGATGGCGCATGTCGGTGGCCTCTCCATCCTGCTCGGCTATGGCGTACTGGCGGGCTTCGGCGACGGTTTTTCCTTCGAGGCGATGCGCGCCGCGCAGCTCTCACCGGGCTGGGCCAGTGTGGCCTTTCTGCTCGCCTTTGTCGGCTTCGGCATGAAGGCCGGCCTGATCCCGCTGCACGTGTGGCTGCCCGAGGCGCACCCGGTCGCCCCCTCGCATATCTCTGCACTGATGTCCGGCGTTATGCTCAAGGTCGCGGTATACGGCTTCGTGCGCTTCACCTTCGACCTGCTGGGGGACTTCCAGTGGCAGTGGGGCGTGCTGGCGCTGGTCATCGGGGCCGTCTCGGCGCTGATGGGCGTGCTATACGCCCTGATGCAGCACGACCTGAAACGCCTGCTCGCCTATCACTCGGTGGAGAACATCGGCATCATCTACATCGGCCTGGGACTGTCGCTGATCTTCCTCGGTACCGGTCACGCCCTGCTGGGCGTGCTGGGCCTGGTCGCAGCGCTCTACCACACCATCAACCACGCCCTGTTCAAGGGCCTGCTGTTCCTCGGAGCCGGCGCCATCCTGCACAGCGCGCACGAGCGCGACATGGAACGCATGGGTGGCCTGCTGCGGCGCATGCCCTGGACCGGCCTGTTCTTCCTGGTCGGCTGTATCAGCATCTCGGCCCTGCCGCCCTTCAACGGCTTTGTCTCAGAATGGCTCACCTTCCAGGCCGCGTTGCAGGCCTGGGCACTGCAGAGTGGCGTGCTGCGCACCCTGCTGCCGCTGGCAGCCGCCATGCTGGCACTGACCGGGGCGCTGGCCGCTGCCTGCTTCGTCAAGGTGTACGGGGTCGCCTTCCTCGGCCAGGCCCGCAGCCGGCCGGTGCGGCGTGCGCGCGAGGTCACCCTGGGGATGCGTATCGGCCAGGGCTGGCTGGCAGCCCTGTGCCTGGCCCTGGGGGTGCTGCCCACCGTCGTGGTCGGCGCCCTGAACGGCATCCCGCAACAGTTGCTCGGCCAGGGGCTGACCCAGTCCACTGCGCATGGCTGGCTGTGGCTGACACCGGTGTCCGCCGACACCGCCAGCTACTCCGCGCCCTTCGTACTGATTGGACTGATGCTGGCCTGGTGGCTGGCCTCGACCGTGCTGCGCCGGGGCGCGGTGCGCAAGGTACGCCGCTGTGACGCCTGGGACTGCGGCTTTGCGCCGCCCAACGCGCGCATGCAATACACCGCGACCGCCTTTGCCCAGCCCATCCGCCGCGTCTTCGGCGGCCTGTTCGAGATCGAGGAAGGGGTATCGCAGGGGGAGGACGGACGCGAGCGTCATTCGCTGCATGTGAACGACCGCATCTGGGGCTGGATCTACCTGCCTATCGTGCGGGCGACCAATGCCGCCGCACGGCGCGTGACCCTGATCCAGTCCGGCAATGTCCGTATCTATCTTGGCTGGTCCCTCGGGACCCTGGTGGTACTCCTATGGTTGATTTCCTGAATCCAACGGGCTGGGCGCTGGCGCTGTTGCAGATGCTGCTGTTCTCAGCGGGTGCACCCCTGCTGATCGCCTGGGTGAAACGCATCAAGTCACGCCTGCAGAACCGGCGCGGTCCGTCCCTGCTGCAGCCCTACCAGGACCTGCGCAAGCTGTTCGGCAAGGAGGCGGTCATGGCGCACACCGCGTCACCCGTGTTCCGGGCCGCCCCCTACATCGTGTTCGGTGCCACCCTGGTTGCCGCTTCCGTGATTCCGCTGCTCGCGATCGAACTGCCTACCACGGCGATCGCCGATGTCATCGTTCTGGTCGGCTTCCTGGCCCTGGCGCGCTTCTTCCTGGCGCTCGCCGGCATGGACGTGGGCACATCGTTCGGCGGCATGGGGGCCTCGCGCGAGATGCTGATCTCGGCACTGGCCGAACCGGCCATGCTGATGGCGATCTTCACCCTGACCATGAGCGCCCACAGCACCAACCTGTCCAGTGTCATCGAACACGTGCTGGACGCCGGCCTGCTGTTGCGTCCATCCTTCCTGTTCGCCCTGCTCGGCCTGCTCCTGGTGGCGGTCGCCGAGACCGGCCGCATCCCGGTGGACAACCCGGCCACCCACCTGGAGCTGACCATGGTGCACGAGGCCATGATCCTGGAGTATTCGGGACGCCACCTGGCGCTGATGGAATGGGCGGCCCAGATCAAGCTGATGCTGTACGGGGTCCTGCTGAGCAATATCTTCCTGCCCTGGGGCATCGCCAGCCGCCTGGATGCCGGTTCGCTGTTGCTGGGGCTTGTCGTCATCGTCGCCAAGCTGGCGGTGCTCGGAGTGATCCTGGCGGTCTCCGAGACCGTGGTCGCCAAGATGCGCCTGTTCCGGGTGCCGGCCTTCCTCAACCTGGCCTTCATGCTCAGCCTGCTGGGCATGCTCAGTCACGTCATCCTGGAGGTCGGCGCATGAACCTGATGCATCTCAGCCTGCTGGAACAGACCATGCTGGTGTTGAGCGCACTGGCGCTGTTCCTGTCCTTTGCCCTGCTGGCGCAGGCCCGGCTCACCACCATGGTCCACCTGTTCGCCTGGCAGGGCGGTCTGCTGGCCCTGCTGACGGCGGTGGTGGCCACCGTGGGCGGCGCCCACCACCTGTATATCTCCGCCCTGCTGACGCTGAGTCTGAAGGCGCTGCTGATCCCCTGGATGCTGCACCGGCTGATCCGCCGCCTGCAGCTGGAACGCCACCAGGAACGCCTGGAACGGCAGGCGCTGGTCATGATGAGCGGTGCCGCGCTGGTGATCTTCAGCTACTGGGTGGTGCTGCCGGTGGCTCGCCTGGAACTGGCGGACACACGTAACGTGGTCAGCCTGAGCCTGGGCATCATCCAGCTTGGCATGCTGCTGATGGTGGTGCGCCGCCAGGCCGTAGCCCAGGTCATTGGCTTCATGTCGATGGAGAACGGCCTGTTCCTGGCCGCGGTGGCCGCCACCCAGGGCATGCCGCTGGTGGTGGAACTGGGCATCGCCTTCGACGTACTGGTGGCCGCGGTGCTGTTCGGAGTGTTCTTCTTCCACATCCGCGAAAGCATCGACAGCCTGGACGTCGACCTGCTAACACGATTGTCCGAGGCCGAGCAGGAGAAACTGGCCTCGGAAGCGGAGGGCGACGCATGAACGAGCTCTATCTCATCCTGGCACTGCCGGCTATCGGTGCCGTCGTACTGGGCCTGGTACGCAATCTGCGCATGGCCAGCTGGATCAACCTCGGGGTCAGCGCGGCGACCTTTGTGGTGTCGGTCATGCTGGCGCTGCGTGTGCTCGAACAGGGACCCATGCACAGCGACAAACTGCTGGTCGACCCATTCAATATCTACCTGCTGGTGCTGACCAGCTTCATCGGCCTGACCACCGCGATCTTCTCGCGCCCCTACATGGAGCATGTCTGCCATACCGGCCAGTGCAGCCCACAGCGCATGCGCCTGTACCACAGCATGTTCCAGGCCTTCATGTTCACCATGCTGCTGGCACTGTCCACCAACAACCTGGGCATCCTGTGGGTCGCGGTCGAGGGTGCCACCCTGGCCACGGTGCTGCTGGTCTCGCTGTACCGCACCCCCGAGGCCATCGAAGCGGCCTGGAAATACTTCATCCTGTGCGGCGTGGGTATCGCCCAGGCCCTGTTCGGCACCGTGCTGCTGTACTTCGCGGCGCAGCACGTGGTGCCGAATGCCGAGGACGGACTCAACTGGCTGGTCCTGTACCAACATGCCGGTGAGCTGAGCCCGACCGTCATGGGCCTGGCCTTCGTGTTCCTGCTGGTTGGCTACGGGACCAAGGTCGGCCTGGTGCCGCTGCATCAGTGGCTGCCGGACGCCCACTCCGAAGGCCCCACACCGATGTCGGCGGTACTCTCCGGCCTGCTGTTGAACGTGGCCCTGTATGCGGTGGTGCGAATCAAGATGCTCACCGACGGCGCGCTGGCCACCTCCGGCCACCCGCACATGGCCGGCTACCTGCTGATGGGATTCGGACTGACCTCTTTCCTGGTCGCCGGCCTGTTCCTGCACCGCCAGCGGGACATCAAACGCCTGTTCAGCTACTCCTCCATCGAGCACATGGGGCTTGCGACCTTCGGCTTCGGCATCGGCGGTCCGCTGGGCACCTTCGCCGCCCTGCTGCACATGCTGGTGCACTCGATCACCAAGTCCTCGATCTTCATCACCGTGGGGCATGCCTCGCACATCGCGGGCACCCAGGCCATCGACCACATCCGCGGCCTGATCCGCACCCAGCCCTCGGTGGGCTGGGGCCTGCTGTTTGGCGTGGCGGCGATTGCCGGCTTCCCCCCGTTCGGGGTCTTCACCAGTGAGTTCCTGCTGCTCAGCGCCACCATCCAGAGCTGGCCCTGGCTGACCGTCAGCCTGCTGACCGGCCTGGTGATCGCCCTGGCCGGACTGTTCCGCCACCTGCATCCCATGGTCTATGGCGCGGTGCCGGAAGGACAGACAGCGGTCAAGGTCAACATGATCCCGGTCGCCATCCATCTGCTGCTGGTGCTGTGGATCGGTCTGGCCATCCCGGCCTTCCTGGCCAACTGGCTGGACCAGGCGGTACAACTGATCACCGGGGAGGGACTGCTATGAGCCGCTTCGACTGGCTATCCGGGTACCTGGCGGAACTGGAGGACGAGCACGTCATCGTCCACTCCGGCAGCGCACAGACGCTGGCGCCCGCACACCTGCTGATCATCGATCCGGAGGATTGGGGCAAAGCGGCGAGCGTCGCAAAGAACATGGATCTGCGCTGGTCCGGGATCTGGGCCGATGAACAGGATAGCGATATCGTGTTGTCTGCGGTGCTGGTCAACCAGGGGGACTACGTGGTGTTGCGTACCGCCCTCCTCGGCGAGCAACCGGAAATCGCCTCGCACACACCCCTCTACCCCGGCGCCGACCGCATGGAACGTCACCTGGCGGACATGTTCGGCGTCACCTTTACGGACCACCCGGATACGCGCCGCTGGATCCGCCACCAGGCCTGGCAGGAAGGCGAGCACCCGCTGCGTGCAGGCTTTCCCGTGCAGGGCAATCCGCCGGAGCGCACCCCGGCAGACGCCGATTACCCCTCCCCCCCCATCCAGGGCTCTGGCGTCTACGAGATCCCGGTGGGGCCCGTGCATGCCGGAATCATCGAGCCGGGGCACTTCCGCTTCCAGGCCGCCGGTGAGCCCATCCTGCGCCTGGAGGAACGCCTGGGCTACGTACACAAGGGCATCGAGAAGATTGCCGTGGGACGCGACGCCGCAGGGCTGGCGCGCCTGGCCGGCCGCATCTCGGGCGACAGCACGGTGGCGCACACCTGGGCCGCCTGCCAGGCCCTGGAGCGGGCCAGCGGCATCCGGCCGCCCGAGCGCGCGTCCATCATCCGCGGCCTGCTGAGCGAACGCGAGCGGATAGCCAACCACATCGGCGATATCGGCGCCATCTGCAACGATGTCGGTTTTGCCTTCGCCCAGATGCAGTGCCAGGCGCTGCGCGAACAGTGGCAGCGCCGCAGCGGGGAACTGAGCGGCCATCGCCTGATGATGGACGTGGTGGTGCCCGGCGGGGTGATGATCAATCTTGACGACGCGGCCATCGCCACCCTGCGCGAGGACCATGCCCGACTGCGCGAGCAGGCCCGCAGCCTGTTCGACATCCTCGATGATCAGCCCTCGCTGGAGGACCGCCTGCTCAGCACCGGTTATCTCTCGCCGGAGACCGCCAGGGCGCTGGGCGCCAGCGGCTACGTGGGCAAGGCCTCGGGCCAGGCCATCGACCTGCGCACCGATGGCCTGTACGCCCCCTATACGCGCCTGCGCTTCAATATCGCCCTCTCCGAGAGCGGCGATGTGGCCACGCGCATGGGAATCCGCCAGGAGGAGGTGTTCAGCAGTCTCAACCTGATGGACGAAATGCTGAAGATGCTCGAGCAGCAGACGGACCGGACCGATATCTATATCGAGCTGCCATCCAGGCCCGGCGGCGAAGGCCTGGGCCTGATCGATGGATGGCGCGGCGAGATCGTCAGCTACGTGCGGCTCGATGACGAAGGCCGGGTGGCGCGCTTCTTTGCACGCGATCCGAGCTGGTTCACCTGGCCGGCGTTGGAACGCATCGTGCTGGGGAACATCGTGCCGGATTTCCCGGTGTGCAACAAATCCGTGAACGGCTCCTACTCCGGCCACGACCTGTGAGAACAGTGACATGATGAGGATACTCAACCGCATTTACCGGACCGGCACCCTCACCGAGCAGGGGCTGGATCTTCGCGACCCCGAGATCGAGGCACTGGGCAGGGAGCTGAAAACGCATATCGACGCCCGTTTCGACGGCAGCCTGGCGATCCGCGAGGTAGATGCCGGCTCCTGCAATGCCTGCGAACTGGAGATCCATGCCGTCAACGGCCCCTATTACGACATCGAACGCTTTGGGGTGCACTTCGTGGCCTCGCCTCGGCATGCCGACGTGCTGCTGGTCACCGGGCCGGTCTCACGTCACATGGAGACGGCCCTGCGCCGGACCTGGCAGGCCATGGGCAAACCCCGCTTCGTGATCGCCAGCGGCGATTGCGCCTGCAGCGGCGGTGAATTCGGGGTCAGCTATGCCAGCTGCGGCGCGGTCCGGAACGTGATCCCGGTGGACCTGCAGATCCCCGGCTGCCCGCCCTCACCGATCGAACTGATGAAAGGCATCCTGGCCCTGATGCAGGGGACAAATGCCCCCTGATAGAATGGCCACTCAGTCATGAGCAACCGGCCTGGAGCATGAAACGCAGAACCTACAAAGACCTGGTCGCGGAGATCGCGCCGCAGATAAAGGAATGCTTCCCCTGGGACGTGGAGGAGCGCATGAACAAGGGGGACGACCTGCTGTTCCTCGACGTGCGCGAGGGCTACGAATACGACACCATGCATATCGAGGACTCCCTGCACGTATCGCGCGGCATCCTCGAGACAGCGGTGGAATGGGACCACGAGGAGACCGAGCCCGAGCTGGTCAAGGCGCGCAACCGGCAGATCGTGGTGGTATGCCGCTCCGGCAGCCGCAGCGTGTTCGCCGCCTACACCCTGATGCAGATGGGTTACAAGTACGTCACCTCGCTCAAGACCGGCCTGCGCGGCTGGAACGAATACGACCTGCCGCTGGTGGACATGGAAGGCAATGTGGTCGATCCGGAGGTGGGTGACCGCTACTTCGCCAACAAGCTGCTGGACTACCAGCGCAAGCCGGTGGACTGGGTGGAGCCGGAGTGAGTTTCCCGGATTTTGGCCTGCAGCCAGCATCCAGGCTACGGGGTAACCCGGGTGGAGCGCAGCGCAACCCGGGAATGACTATTGGTGATCCCTAGCGGTATTGCCGCAAGTACCACCACTCGAAGAAACGCTTGGCCCAGTGGAACAGCACCGAGCCCGGCAGCACCCTGCCCGAGTGCTCGGTGCGGCTGATGTACATTCCCTTGTTGCGCGAATCAACGATACACATCAACTCGGCCTTGAAGGTCTTGTCCGGAGTGCCGCCGCCGAGCTCGGTCAGCAGGTTCGCCGCTGCCGCCTCCGCCTGCAAATCGGCCATATGCGCCTGCTTGGGCAGCCATTCCGGCCCCGGGAAGCTGCCTGAATCACCGGCCACGTAGACCCGCTCCGCGCCCTCGACCTGGCACAGGGCATTGGCCTTGAGCAGGCCGCCCGCCGATCGGGTCAGCGAGGCATTGTCGAACCAGGGGTTGCCGGTCATGCCGGGCATGAACATGATCAGGTCCGCCTCGAACTCGCCCCCCTCGGTCTTGACCCGGTTGGCCTCGAAGCCCTTCATCTTGTGGCCCAGGTGGGTTTCGATATCACGCTTGTTCATCTCGCGCAGCAGCCCCTGCACCGCCTTGGGTCCGAGACGGGCACCCAGTTTCTCGGCAGGAGTGAAGAACACCAGCTTGAAACGCTCACGCCGCCCCTGCTGACGCAACCAGGTGTCGATTCCGAACAGGAATTCGAACACCGGACCGCCACGCATCGCCTGCGGTTCCTTCGGGTTGCCGGCAAAGCCGAAGGCCAGGGTGCCGCCGTCCATCTGCTGCAGGCGATCACGCATCTCGGTGGTCGCAGCGATGCCGCCACAGGGGGTGATGGTGTGCTCGATACCCGGCGCCTTGCGGATGAAACGCCCGCCGGAGGCGATGATGAGGCCGTCATTGGCGATCTCCCCTGCACTGGTCTGCAGCGTGCGCGCATCGTCGCTCAGACCGGTGGCCTCCGCCTGGTGGTAGTTCACCTTCATCCTGCGGAAGAAATTGTCCAGCGGGATCACCAGGTCCTCGGGCCTGCGCAGCCCCGTCGGGATCCAGATGGTGCCCGGGAAATAGACGAATTCCGGCTTCGGCGCCACTACGTCGATCTGCAGACCGGCATCCAGGGCCCGCAGCCTCCGAATGGCCGTCAGCGCGCCAAAGCCGGCACCAACCACTGTCACTCTGTTCATGAACTGCTCCTCGAACCGGTTGCAGACACCGGTTTTTTCAATTTCTTGTCCCACCTCCTTGGACGGACGGTTGTGCCGTGAGTTCAAACTGTGCCCGGGTTCTTTGCCTCCCGCGAGCGGGGGGATTATGATCCGGGTTGGTCACTCATGGAGGCAGCGCCAGCGATGTCAGAAAACCTGGACACGATCGGCCACATCACCGATGTATCGGCACACCATATCACCGCCACACTGACAGACGATTACCCTGAAAAACTCTCGGCCAGCGATCATACCAGCGTAACGCATGCCGGTGCCCATCTGCTGATAAAGGCACCCGACCTGCAGCTGCTGGTGCGCGTGGTTCGCTCCTGGATCGAGAACGGCATTACCCGCCTGCAGCTGATGCCGCTGGGCGATATCAGCAGCGATGGCCGCTTCAGCCGCGGTGTAAGCCAGTACCCCCGCTGAATGCGGAGCTGCGCGTGGTCGACTCCAGCCGGCTGGCCGGGATGTTCGACGCCTATCGCCGCTACGGCCTGCACCTGGGCCGCCACAGCCAGTACCAGGACCTGAAGGTCTACTTCGACCCCAATCCACTGTTCGGTCGCCACGTGGCCATCCTCGGCCAGTCGGGCTCCGGCAAATCCTGGACGGTCAGCAGCATTCTGCAACGCACGGTCAGCGCCATGCCCAAGGCGCACGTGGTGCTGCTCGACATCCACGGCGAGTACGGCTGGCGCGACAACGAAGGCAATCTGCACAGCGCCTTTCCCGGTGACATGGTACGCCATGTCGATGCCCGCCAGCTGGAGATCCCCTACTGGCTGCTGACCTACGCCGAGATGATCGACCTGCTGGTCGACCGCTCGAACCCCAACGCCTCGCTGCAGATCGCCTTCATGCGCGAGGTCCTCTATACGCTGCGCAAAAAGGCCAACCGAAACCTCGGCATCGACAGCCTGTCGGTGGATTCGCCGGTCTACTTCTCGATCAAGGAGATGTACCTGCAGTTCAAGAAGGCCAATGAGCAGCAGATGGACTTCGGCAAGACCCGCGGCCCCCTGTTCGGCGCTTTCGACGAATCCCTGTGCGCTTCCAGGCCATGTTCAACGACTCGCGCTACAGCTTTCTGTTCAAGCCGAGGAAACGCACCGAATCGGTTCACCTGGAATCACTGCTGCGCGACTTCATCGGCCTGGGCGACCCCAAGCGACCGATCACCGTCATCGACCTGAGCTTCGTGCCGCACGACGTGCGCCCGACCATCACCGCCCAGATCGCACGCCTGGCCTTCGAATTCAACTACTGGAATCCACGCCGTCACGAGTTCCCCATCCTGCTGGTGTGCAAGGAAGCGCACCAGTACATCCCGAGGGAGTCCGACCTGCAGCACGCCGCCACCCGCCGGGCCGTGGAACGGATTGCCAAGGAGGGCCGCAAGTACGGCGTGGGACTGTGCGTGGTCAGCCAGCGTCCGCTGGAACTGTCGGAGACGGTGCTGTCACAGTGCAGCAGCTATATCTGCATGCGCATCACCAACCCGGACGACCAGGCCTATGTGCGGCGCCTGATGCCGGAGGGTGAGCAGGATCTCACCGAGACCCTGGCGGCCCTGCGCCGCGGCGAGGCGCTGGTGGTCGGCGAGGCCTGGCGCAACGGCCCGGACGACCTGGATATCGCGGACATCGTGCAGCGCTGGTGGCGTCAGCAACGATAGGTGGCCCGGGAAACGATGTGCACCCCCGACCCGCAAGGTTCCATCATCTAACTCGGGTGAGACGGGCAGTCTGCTCGGAAAAACGCCGTGAATACGTCCATGGCCGCTTACGGCTTCCTGCCTCCCGCGGCACTCGCACATCCCTGTGCATCGTAGGCTCTACGACGGCATCCCTGCCGCCGAAGTTTTCCGAGCAGACTACCCGCCCCACCTTTCAGCGAGTTACGAACTTGGATGACGGGGCCCTGGACCGACCCGTAGCCCGGGTGAAACGAAGTGCAACCCGGGGTATCCATCTCAAACCCTGTCCAGGCAGTCAGATCAGTCCGATCTGCTCCGGCCAGTCGAGTAGCTCGCTCACCACCTCACGCCGGTCCGCTGGCAGCGCGGTATCAACGGCGAGTTTGGAGAGCTGCCGACGGTATTCGTCCAGCACGATACTGGAGCCTCCATCCGGATCGGTCACGCGTTGCCGGCGATAGCCGTCCCAGCGTTCCCGCTCCGCGGCGCTGAGGGTCTCCGGCCAGTTGCGCGCGCGGTAGCGGAACAGCAGCGTCTCCAGTTTGGGCGCGTCGAACCCCGGGTGCAGGCAAGCCAGATCCTCCGGGGCGGTCGCCCTCACCTGCTCGCAGCGGCGCCGGTCCGCATCGCTGAGAAAACCACCGTACAGGTCGAGATCGGGATCGTCCCGCGAGGGGAAGTCCCGTTCGGCGAAGACCGCTGCCAACTTGTCCTGCAGGGCCGCCCGATGCTGTAGCAGGACCTGCAGGTGCCGCTGCTCGGTCGCGGCGTCCATCCGCCATTCATCGCGCGCCACGTCGGTCAGGGTGTTCATGGGCACCACCACCGGGGCCTTGTTGACATGGATCTCCTTCAGCGGGATGCGCTCGACCCCTTGCGGCAGATCCTCGCTGCGGGTGTGCAGACGCTCGCGCAGCTCATCCGCGGAGAGACTGAGCAGCGGCTCTGGATCGACCCGCAGGTCATAGACGATCACGCTGTTGCGGTTGCGCGGATTCATGGCCAGCGGCAGAACCGCGGCGATGCAGCCGAGACGCGCCGGATAGCGCGCAGAGACGTGCAGCAACGGCTGCTGTATGCCCACATCCAGCATCGCGCCCAGGGTATGTTTGTCGCGGTGGCTGAGCACGTAGTCGAACAGGCGCGGCTGGCGCTCGCGGATCAGGCGCGCCATACCGATGGTGGCCCACACATCGGCCAGGGCGTCATGCGCACCCACGTGCTCTATGCCATTAGCCGCGGTCAGCTCTTCCAGGCGAAAGCTGGTAACGCCGCCCTCCTTCTGTGGCCACTCGATACCCTCGGGGCGCAGCGCCCGGGTCAGGCGCACCACGTCGATCATGTCCCAGCGCGAGTTGCCGTTTCGCCATTCCCGTTCATAGGGGTCGAAGAAGTTGCGGTACAGGCCATAGCGGGTGACCTCGTCATCGAAGCGGATAGTGTTGTAGCCCAGCGAACAGGTGCCGGGCTGGCTCATCTCGGCATGGATGAAGCGGAAGAAATCGGCCTCCGGCACCCCCTCGGCCAGGGCGTGCTGGGGTGAGATGCCGGTCACCATGCAGGCGCCGGGCTGCGGCAGCATGTCGTCGGCGGGCCGGGCGTAGATCACCAGCGGATCGCCGATGGGATTGAAGTCCAGGTCGGTGCGCAGGCCGGCGAACTGCGCCGCGCGGTCACGCGAGGGGTCGGCTCCCCAGGTCTCGTAGTCGTGCCAGTAGAAGCTCTTGGTGTGTCGGGTCATGCCGCCATTATCACCGCCCACCGCGGGATGGGCAAAGGCGCGGGGCGGCGCGCCCTGCCTGGGAAGCGCCCGCCCCGAACCGATTTCGAACGGGGAAATCGTAAACGACAAAAGGCCGCCGGGCACGCAACCGGGTGGCCTTGCAGGAAAACGACTGGCGCCGGCTCTACCGGCGCCAAGGCCGTTACTTGGTGGCGATCTTTTCCTTGATGCGGGCCGCCTTGCCGGTACGACCGCGCAGGTAGTACAGCTTGGCGCGGCGCACGTCGCCACGGCGCTTGACCTCGATGGAGGCGATCTGCGGGCTGTAGGTCTGGAACACACGCTCCACACCCTCGCCGTGCGAGATCTTGCGCACGGTAAAGGCCGAGTTCAAGCCACGATTGCGCTTGACAATGCACACGCCCTCGAACGCCTGCAGGCGCTCACGGTTGCCTTCCTTTACTTTGACACGAACAACGATGGTGTCCCCCGGACCAAACTCCGGAATGTCCTTGTTCATCTGTTCTGCTTCGAGTTCCTGGATGATGTTGCTCATCGACCTGGCTCCTGGAAAATGGTGCCTCCCGGCACGATCTGTCAATCGGCTGCGCCCTCACGGGCACGTTTGAAATCATCGAGCAGTTTCTGCTCCTCCTCGCTGAGTTCCCTTGCCTGCAACAGCTCCGGACGTCTCAGCCAGGTTCGACCCAGCGCCTGCATCAGGCGCCAGCGTCTGATCTGTTCGTGGTTGCCCGAGGTCAGCACCTCTGGCACCCGCCGCCCGAGCACTTCCTCGGGCCGTGTGTAATGCGGGCAGTCGAGCAGGCCGTCGAAGAACGAGTCCTGCCGCGCCGAATCCGCGTGCCCCAGTGCCCCCGGCAGCAGGCGGATGATACTGTCCATCATCACCATGGCAGGCAATTCCCCGCCCGAGAGCACGTAATCACCTACCGACCATTCCTCGTCGACCAGCGCCTCGATCAGCCGCTCGTCGATCCCCTCGTAGCGCCCCGCCACCAGGATCACACCCGGCAGCGCCGCCATGCGCTCGGCCGCCGCTTGGTCGAAGCGTCGCCCCTGTGGACTCAGGTACAACACCGGGCTGTGCGGTGCCGCCGCCCTGGCCGACTCGATGGCCGCCTGCAGGGGCTCGACCTTCATCACCATACCCGGCCCGCCGCCATAGGGGCGGTCATCGACCGTGCGGTGCACATCATGCGTGTAATCCCGTGGATTCCACGTCACCAGCTCCGCCAGTCCCTTGTCCAGGGCGCGCCCCGGGATACCCTCGCGCAGCGCCTCGAACATACCGGGAAACAGCGTCACGACATCGAATCGCATACCGCTCACCGGCCTCGAAATTCAGGGTCCCAGTCCACCCGGATCAGCCCGGCGGCCAGGTCCACGTCCTGCACCACCTGCCCCCAGAGGAAGGGGATCAGCCTTTCGCGCTCGCCGCGAACCACCATCACGTCGTTCGCGCCGGTTTCGAACAGGTGATCCAGCCTGCCCAGCGGCTCCCCCGAGAGGGTCTCGACCGCCAGTCCCTGCAGGTCGGTCCAGTAATACTCGCCGGTCTCATCCAGGTGCGGCAGCTGATCGCGTTCTATCGCGATCAGCGCCCCCACCAGACCCTCGGCCGCATTGCGGTCGTTACAGCCCTTGAGCTTGAGCACCACGTACTTGCCCTGGCGGCGACCGGCGCTGAGTTTCCAGCGCTGCCAACCGGCCCCGCTGTTCAACAGCAGATGCCCGTAGCTGGCGATGTTCTCCCGCGGCACGGTGTCGGAATAGACCTTGATCCATCCCTGCAGCCCATGCGCCCCGGTAACGCGACCGAGGGTGACGAGCCTTCCCTCGTCACCCCCGGTGCTGTTGTATCGTTTTTCGCCCGTTTCGCTCATCTCAAGCGCGTCCGAGCCACGGACGCCGGCAGCAATCAGGCTGCGGCAGCATCCTTGCGATAGGCCTCGACCAGCTTGGTGGCCCGATCGGACAGCTTGGCGCCTACCGAGACCCAGTAGTCGACGCGCTCCAGATCGATGCGCAGACCTTCCTCGCCCTCGACCGCGATCGGGTTGAAGAAACCAAGACGCTCAATGTAGCGGCCACCGCGAGAACGACGCGAGTCAGCTGCGACGAGATGATAGAAAGGACGCTTTTTGGCGCCGCTTCTGGCAAGACGAATCGAAACCATGTCTTAATCAGCCTGTAAGTTCGTTACCATTTCCGGGCCACTGCCAAACACGATCGCCGCCCCAAACGCGCCAATCGCAAAGTGCCCCACGAAGGAAACCGCGTATTCTACGCAAATTCACGGATTTGTGAAGTGCCAATTTCGTACGCTCGTAGCATGGATGAAACGCAGTGCAATCCAGGGCACCTTCGAAGGGCGCCTCCCGGATTCCGCTACGGCTCATCAGGCTACGCCAGATGACGTGCCCCCCGCAGCCGGAGCGGATGCTCAGGCCGCCTGATCGCCCTGGTCGTAGCGTTCAGCGCGCCGTCTTATCAGGATCGAGATGTCCGCAACCTCATCGGCGACCGCCTCCAGCTGCTCCAGAACGGCGGTGCTGATCGCCAACTCGATCATCATGCTGAGCTCGTCCCGTTGCGCCTGGGAAATACATTTCCTCGCCTCGGCATCCAGCAGATCCAGAAACCCCTTAACAACCGCTTCCGCGTTTCTTTCGTAATGCTGACTCATCGGGCCGGCTCCATCAGTTCTTCAGATTGGCGGGGATGGCGACCGAGGCCATGCTGTGTTCGCCTTCCTCGTAGATATCGGAGGTATCGCCCACGATCAGGGGGTCCGGCTCACCGACCACGTCCATATCCTTGCCCGCATAGGGTACCTGGGACAGCACGTGGCGCATGGCGTTGAGCCGCGCCCGTTTCTTGTCATCGGACTTGATCACGGTCCAGGGCGCATCTGCGGTGTCGGTATGGAAGAACATGGCCTCCTTGGCCTCGGTGTAGTCGTCCCACTTGTCGAGCGAGGCGAGATCCACCGGGCTCAGCTTCCACTGCTTGAGCGGATCGTGTTCGCGCGCCTTGAAACGACGCACTTGTTCGCCGCGGCTGACCGAGAACCACAGCTTGAACAGACGGATGCCGCTGCGCACCAGCATACGCTCGAACTCAGGCGCCTGGCGCAGGAACTCCAGGTACTCGGTGGCGGTACAGAAGCCCATGACCCGCTCGACGCCGGCACGGTTGTACCAGGAGCGGTCGAACAGGACGATCTCGCCCGAACTGGGGAGATTCTGGATATAGCGCTGGAAGTACCATTCACCCTTTTCGCGTTCACTGGGTTTCTCCAGGGCCACCACCCGGGCGCCCCGGGGGTTGAGATGCTCCATCATGCGCTTGATGGTCCCGCCCTTGCCGGCCGCGTCCCTGCCCTCGAACAGGATCACGATACGCTCGCCACTATCCTTGACCCAGTTCTGCATCTTGAGCAGCTCGATCTGGAGGCGGTACTTCTCCTCCTCGTACTGCTTGCGCTTCATCTTCTTCTTGTAGGGGTAGATGTTGCGCTTGAACAGATCCTTGAGCGAGGTAACCGCCAGCTCCGTGGGGAGCTTCACGCCGTTACGCTTGCCATTTTTCTTGCCCTTGGCGGATTTTCTGCCCGCCTTCTTATCGCTGACGACCGAACCGGTTGCCTCTGCCATGACGATGCCTTCTCCTATCAATAATCAGATTAGCCAATCAAGTATGGTACAAATCCGTGAAACCGGTTTGACGGACGTCAAAATCTGCGCCTTGCTCGACGAGCCATTCGCGGGCAGGCACCGCGTGTAGGAGCTGCCTTGGCAGCGAATGATGATGGCACAGCCCCCCGTGGGCGCGATGGCTCTTCGCGGGCAAGCCCGCTCCTACGGTTCCAGGTGGATCTCGATACGCCGGTTGCGGCGGTGGTCGGACCGGGTCCTGCCCCTGCTCAGCGGCGCCGTGGCCGCCAGCGCCACTGCCTCGAGACGGTCTTCCGGCAGGCCCTGGCGGACCAGGTAACGCAGCATCGCCGTGGCGCGCGCCGCGGAGAGCTCCCAGTTGCTGGCGAAGGCCCGGTTGCCTTTCAGGGGACGGGGATCGGTATGGCCTTCGATGCGCAGACGCCACCCCTGGTCTGCCGGTAGGGTATCGATTGCCTCACGCAGGGCAGCGGCCAGGGCCCGCAGGCGTAACTCCCCTTCCGCTCCCAGGCTGGCGCGGGAGAACACGAATACCGGATCAGCCGGAATGATGATCCGGTCATCTTTTACCTGGTAGACCGGTGATAGCGGAAGTTGCTGCGCCAGCCGCCCGAAAAAGGCCGCACGGACACGCGCCTGCCCCTGCGCGGTGTTCGCCTGGTATTGCCTGAGCTGGGACTCGAGCCGGCCGATCAGTGCCGACTGCTCCCGGTTGCGCGTCTCCGCCTTGCGCAGGGCCGCCTGCAGGCCCTCCACCTGGACGCTGATCTCGGCCACGTAGTCACGCAGTTTCTGCAGCTGCGATGCCGTCCCGCCGGAGGCAGCGGCAGCCGCCACGGAGGCGGCAAACAGGAACGGCACGCAACAGACCAGGACAAAGCGACCGCTCATCAGCACTGCCTCAGAACGGGAAACCGCCACCGCCCGGCGGCATTCCGCCACCCGGCATGCCCGGGAAGCGACCCTTCATCCCGCGCATCATCTTCTCCAGCCCGCCCCCCTTCATTTTCTTCATCATCTTCTGCATCTGCATGAACTGCTTGAGCAGCTTGTTGACGTCCTGCACCTGGGTGCCCGAGCCGGCAGCAATGCGCTTCTTGCGCGAACCCTTGATCACCCCGGGGAACTCCCGCTCCTGGGGCGTCATGGAATTGATGATGGCGATCAGGCGCCGGGTCTCGCGGTCACCCATCTGCGCCTTGACCGCGTCCGGGACCTTGCTCATGCCGGGCAGTTTCTCCATCAGGCTCGACATGCCGCCCATGCTCTGCATCTGCTCCATCTGCTCCTTGAAGTCGTCGAGGGTGAAGCCCTTGCCCTTGTGCAGCTTCCTGGCGAGTTTTTCCGCCTTCTTCTGGTCGACCTTCTGGGTCACCTCCTCGACCAGCGACAACACATCGCCCATACCGAGGATGCGGGAGGCCACACGGTCCGGGTGGAAGGGCTCCAGGGCATCAGTCTTCTCGCCCACACCGAGGAACTTGATCGGCTTGCCGGTGATCTGGCGGATCGAGAGCGCGGCACCGCCGCGCGCATCACCATCGGTCTTGGTCAGGATGACGCCAGTCAGCGGCAGGGCCTGATCGAAGGCCCTGGCCGTATTGGCCGCATCCTGGCCGGTCATGGCATCGACCACGAACAGGGTCTCCACCGGGTCGATCACCGCGTGCAGTTCGCGGATCTCATCCATCATCTGCTCATCGACGTGCAACCGACCGGCGGTGTCCACCAGCAGCACGTCGTAGAAACCCTTGCGCGCCGCGTCCAGGGCGCCCTGGGCAATCGCCACCGGCTTCTGCATGGCATTGGAGGGATGGAAGGTGACGCCGATCTCGTTGGCCAGCGTCTCCAACTGCTTGATGGCCGCGGGGCGGTACACGTCGCAGCTGACCACCATGACCTTCTTCCTGTCCCGCTCCTTGAGCAGGCGCGCCAGCTTGGCGACACTGGTGGTCTTGCCCGAGCCCTGCAGGCCGGCGACCATCACCACCGCCGGCGGCTGGGCAGCCAGGTTGAGCCCCTCGTTGGCCTCACCCATGACCGAGACCAGCTCGTCGTTGACGATCTTGACCAGCGCCTGCCCCGGCGTGAGGCTCTTCATCACCTCCTCGCCCAGGGCCTTTTCGCGCACCTCGTCGACAAAGGTCTTGACCACCGGCAGGGCCACGTCCGCCTCGAGCAGGGCCATGCGTACCTCGCGCAGGGTCTCCTTGACGTTGGCCTCGGTAATACGCCCCTGGCCGCGCACCTTCTGCAGTACGTCACCCAGTCGGTCGGAAAGATTCTGGAACATGGTTCATATCATCAGCAGTAATGGAAGCCGTTCATTATAGGGGCTTGACACCCGCACCGCTCGGCGGGATCTTTGGCGAATGCATACACCAGCGGCCTGTGCCATTATCCCCCTCCCATGAATGTGACGTTTCTGACCCTCACCGCCATTGCCCTGTACCTGGTCTCCGCCGGCCTGGTCGGCGTTCGACTGTACCGCCGCCACGAGGGGGAAAACGTGTCGCGCGCCGCAGTTCTGGGCAGCGGCTTTATGGCGCTGGCGGCGCACGCCGGCGCGCTGTATCTCGAACTGCACACAAGCCAGGGCATCAATCTCAGCTTCTTCAATGTCGCCTCCCTGACCGCCTGGATGATCAGCGCGCTGCTGCTGGCATCCGCCCTGGGCAAGCCGGTGGAAACACTGGGACTGGCGGTGTTTCCAATCGCCTGCCTGGCCCTGCTGGCCGATCTGCGCTTCCCGGGCCACCATCTGCTCGCCGACGAGGCGAGCTGGGAGCTGCGTCTGCACGTGGTGATCAGCATACTCGCCTACGCCATGCTGACCCTGGCCACCATCCAGGCAATGATCCTCGCCATCCAGGACAGGCACCTGCGCTCCCATCACCCGGGCGGATTCATACGCGCACTGCCGCCGCTGCAGACCATGGAATCACTGCTGTTCGAGATGATCGGGCTGGGTTTCATCCTGCTTTCGCTGTCCCTGCTGAGCGGATTCGTCTACCTGGACGACATGTTCGCCCAACACGTGGCGCACAAAACCCTGCTTTCGATCATCGCCTGGATCGTGTTCGCCGCCCTGCTATGGGGGCGCTACCGCTTCGGCTGGCGCGGCACCACCGCAATCCGCTGGACCCTGGCCGGCTTCGTGCTGCTGATGCTGGCCTATTTCGGCAGCAAGGCGATTCTCGAACTGGTCCTGCACCGCTGAGCAACACCCCGTGAGTGATCAGGACAACAGCCCCTCCTGCCCCATACCCCAGGCACCGGACCTGTCCGGCATCGAGCAGCTGGCGCTGCATCCGGAACCCACGCCACAGGACTATCTTGCCGCCATGGCGATTGCCGATGCGGAAACGGTGAAACGCTACGGGGACGACTGGATGCGGCTGTCGTGGTACGACCGTGACCGGGACTTCGAATCACCGCAGCACAGCAGCGAGTGTCATGCCGACAGCGCCATACCGGGCTACGTGGACTACGGGATCAACCACGGGGCGCGGCTGAAGGTGGATATCGAAGAAGGGCGCTTCGTGTTCTTCTACGCCCCGGTGGATCTGTAGGAGCCGGCTTGCCAGCGAAGATCACCGTATTAGCGCGACCACATTCGCGGCCGGGAGGCCGCTCCCACAAAAATTGAATCAGGCCATGTTCGCCTGGTAGGCGTGGTTGGCGCGATTACCCCGGCTGACCTGACCGATCTCACCACCAATTTCGTCACGCAGACGGGTGCTGATCTCGAGCAGCCCCTTGTCCAGTTCCAGGATATGGCGCACCTTTGCCGCCAGCGCTTCGCTCAGCGGCTCGTAGGTGGCAAAGGCCTGCTCCAGCAGGCGACGCCTTTGCGCCTCGGTGTCGATCACCTGCTGCCATTCGTCGGCCTGTGCCAGTTCGATCATCGCATGAGTGAGGCCGACGGCCTCATCCAGCATCTGCGACCGGGTCGGCATCGTCATGCGCCCAGCCCCGAAGGCTGGGCATTGCGAATGTGCTCGGGCATGGCGTCCCAGGCACCCTTGATCTCGACCATCAGGCTCATGACCTCATCCAGCGGCTCGATCGAGTTCTCCACATTGGCGTCGATCAGGCGTTGCAGCATGTAACTGTACAGATCGTCCAGATTGGCAGCGATCTCGCCACCCCGCTCCGCATCGATACTGGCACGCAGCCCGTTCAGAATGGAACTGGCCCAGGTGATCTGCTCACTCTTGCCGGCAAGATCCTGCCGCTGCACGCAACCCTTTGCCGTCGCGACCTTGTCCAGAACGCCTTCCATCAGCATCTGCACCAGGCGGTGGGGGGGCGCATAGCCACCTTCCGACTGGGCTGCCACCTTGCCGTATTTGGATAATGCACGCTTGTTGGGATAGGTCATCGTGATGATTCCGGGGTGTTGATTACTGTCACTTCATATAACGGCAAATAGCGCCGAAGCTTTAAGCCTTTAACAGGCTGTTGAAAACCGTGCCGATTCTGCCCTGTTTTCACCAGACGGAGGGGATCGACGGCCATTGTTGCGAGTTGAGTTGACCCAAGAGGCCCAATGCACTGGAAAATGCTGACCCCGGGCAGACCAACCCCTCGACACACTCTCGATCAACATGCCACCACCCCCAGATTGCGCATCCGAACCAGGTTGTAGGCGGTCATGGTCAGCACGAACCGGAAGTCCAGCTTCTCACGGCCAACAAAATGGCTCTTGCGCAGCCCACCGATGGTCTTCGCCCAGCCAAAGCATTCCTCGATACGCTTGCGGAAGCGTTGACTGGTTGCATAACCGGCGTGGTGGGTGGTGCGTCCATCGATGGCCGATGAACGGTTGCTCGTGTTCTGTGCAACGTGCGGCGTCACGTTGGCGCAACGCAGTGCGTCCACACAACCCTTGGTGTCGTAGTTTTTGTCCGCGCCCAGTGTCATGCGATGCGTGCCACCGAGCGCTTCGACCATATCGACAGCGGCTTCCCGCTCAGCGGTACCTGTCGCCTGGGCGACCTGGGCATCGACGACCAGACCGTTCCGGTTCTCGATTAGCAAATGTCCCAGATAAGCCAGCTTTGCCGCTGTGCCTTTGCTCTTCCTGAACAGCAGGGCATCCTTGTCCGTCTTCGACTCATGGGTATCCCGGCAGCGCTTCTCCCCATGGAAATCCACATCGGGGTTACGACCACCGCCACCGGGTGGACCGTCTTCATCCTTGGGTCGATAGCTCTTGAGCGAGGCCAGGGCCTCAATCATCGTTCCATCGACACTGAAGTGTTCTTTGGATAGGAGGTCTGCCTGTTTTGCTTGGCTCAGAACCTGCGCAAAGAAGCGGCGGGCGATATCCCCTTCCAGCAGGCGGTCGCGGTTCTTGGTGAAGGTCGAGTGATCCCACACACGGTCATCCATTGAGAAGCCGACGAACCAGCGAAACAAGAGGTTGTAATCGATCTGCTCCATCAACTGCCGCTCGCTGCGGATCGTGTAGAACGCCATCAGCAACTGCGCACGCAGCAGTTTCTCCGGAGGGATCGAATCGCGGCCATACTCCGAGTACAGCGCATTGAAGTCCGTATCCAGTTTCCGCAATGCGGTATCGACCATCGTGCGTATCGGACGCAAGGGGTGATCCTTCGGCACCCGGGATTCCGGGCTGACCGTGCTGAACAGGGCATCTTGTTGAATATCCGGGCCACGCATCGTACTGCTCGTCCTTCTTCCTTCCTTACCGGTATCTTCCACTTCAGGCGGCGAATTTCAACAGCCTGCTAGGCGACCTCCACCAGTTGCGCCGCGATGTCGTCGAGCGGAAGTATGCGCTCCGCCACGCCGGCCTCGGCCACGGCCCGGGGCATGCCATACACGACGCAACTGTCGCGGTCCTGTGCCCATACCGTGCCGCCGGACCGGGCCAGGGCTGCCGCGCCATTGGCGCCGTCCGAGCCCATGCCGGTCAAGACCACACCCATGGCATCTCCGCCCAGCGCCTGCGAAGCAGACGCCAGCGTCACGTCGACACTGGGATGATAGAGCTGGTCCGCGCCGCCCTTGCTCACGCGCACAGCCAGCCCTTCCGGCTCCTGGACCACGCGTGTCTGAAAGCCGCCGGGCGCGACCAGCACCGAGCCCACCTCCAGGCGGGCACCGTCCTTCGCCTCGCTCACCCGCAAGGGGCTCAGGCCATCCAGACGCTCGGCGTAGGTTGCGGTAAAACTGCCCGGCATGTGGATCACCACCAGCACCGGCACCGGGAAATCGGCCGGCAGGCCGGCCAGTACCTTCTGCACCGCCATCGGCCCACCGGTCGAGGCGCCGATCACCAGCAGGCGCAGGCCACCCCGGCCATTCCTCCGTCGCGTCGGCCTGGCCACGGACGGCGCACTGCGCTGCGGCGGCACAGGCGCTGGACGAGCACCGGCAGGACGCGCTTCCGCTGGTCCGGACGCCGCAATCGCCAGCACCCGTTCGCGCAGCTGGGCTGCCGACGACCCCATTTGTTCGCGACTGCTGATCTTTGGAAGAAAATCCACCGCCCCGGCATCCAGCGCCTCGAGGGTGGACTTGGCCCCCTCCTGGGTCAGGGCGGAGAACATGATGATCCGGGTCGGCCGTTCATCCATGATATGGCGAACCGCGGCGATGCCGTCCATGACCGGCATCGCGACATCCATGGTGATCAGGTCGGGGTTGAGCGTCCTGGCCAGCTGCAGGGCCTCTTCGCCGTTCGCGGCCTCGCCCACCACCTGTATCTGGGGGATTCCCTCAGGGAACTGCAGATGCGCTTGCGATAGAAGGAGGAGTCGTCAACGACCAGGACCCGGACATGGTTGGACATGCTGTATCAGGACATCTGCCAGGAACTGCCCCGCCTCCCTTCGATTGTGTTCAGAAACGCCGCGCATACTTGCGCATGAGCCCGGGGACATCCAGGATCAAAGCGATCTTGCCATCGCTGGTGATGGTCGCACCGGCCATGCCGTCCAGTCCCTGCAACAGTGCGCCCAGCGGCTTGATCACCACTTCCTCCTGGCCCACCAGGAAATCGACGACCAGCCCAACCTGCACCCCGCCGACATTGACCACCACGACATGACTGTTGGACTCCTCCGTCTGCTCACCCTGCGCACCGCCCTGGATCAACCAGTTGCGCAGATAGAAAAGCGGCAGGGCCCGATCACGCACACGGATGGTCAACTGCCCATCGACGGTATTGGTCCGTGACAGATCCAGATTGAATATCTCCACCACGCTGCCCAAAGGCAGGGCGAACGGCTGGTTGCCCAGCACCACCATCAGGGTCGGCAGGATGGCGAGTGTCAGGGGCAGCTTGATATTGATGACACTGCCCCTGCCCTTTTCGGAATCGATCTCGACCGAGCCATTGATCGCCGCGATCTTGGTCTTCACCACGTCCATGCCCACGCCACGACCGGAGACATCCGAGATCTCCTCCTTGGTCGAGAATCCGGCATGGAAGATCAGGTTGTAGCATTCCTTGTCATCCAGGCGCGCTGCGGCCTCGGTATCCATCAGGCCCTTCTCGACCGCCTTGCGCCGCAACACATCGGCATCCATTCCCTTGCCATCGTCCTCGATACGCAGCAGGATGTGATCCCCCTTCCTGGGCAGCGGACAGGACCACCTTGCCACGACGCGGCTTGCCGGCTGCCTCGCGCTCCTCGGGTGTCTCGATACCGTGGTCCACCGCATTGCGCACCAGGTGGACCAGCGGATCGGACAGCGCCTCCACCAGGTTCTTGTCGAGATCGGTGTCCCCACCATGCATCTCGAGGTCCACTTCCTTCTTTAGCAGGCTGTTGAAATTCGCCGCCTGAAGTGGAAGATACCGGTAAGGAAGGAAGAAGGACGAGCAGTACGATGCGTGGCCCGGATATTCAACAAGATGCCCTGTTCAGCACGGTCA
>JAKRWE010000049.1 GCA_024712425.1 Chromatiales bacterium | reverse complement strand
AAGCTTTCTTGGGTACATTTTGTCACGGGCAAAACCTTGTTCGGATCCAGTGTAACCAACTGAATTTTAACGAACTACACGGGTTTTGCCCTTTTTATTTGTGAAATATTCGGGCTAAAGCCCGACCTACAACGGGTGGGTTCAGCGTTGGTCGATCGGTACGAAGTGCCGGTTTTCTGGGCCGGTGTAATTGGCCGAGGGTCGGATGATCTTGCCGTCCTGGCGCTGCTCGATGACATGCGCACCCCAGCCGGAGACACGCGCGATGACGAACAGGGGCGTGAACATGGCCGTCGGCACGCCCATCTGGTGATAGGAAACCGCGGAGAACCAGTCCAGGTTGGGGAACATCCTCTTGATCTCCCACATCACCGATTCGAGCCGGTCGGCCACATCGAACAGCTTCATGTCGCCGTTCTCTTCGGACAGGCCATGCGCCACCCGCTTGATCACCTCGTTGCGCGGATCGCCCACGGTGTAGACCGGATGGCCGAAGCCGATCACGATCTCCTTGCGCCCCGCCCGCTCGCGGATATCCGCCTCGGCCTGGTCCGGATCGTCATAGCGGCTCTGGATACGGAAGGCCTCTTCATTGGCCCCACCGTGCTTGGGACCGCGCAGCGCGCAGATGGCGCCGGTGATGGCCGAATACATGTCCGAGTTGGTGCCGGCGATCACGCGCGCGGCAAAGGTGGATGCATTGAACTCATGCTCGGCATACAGGGTCAGCGAGGCATGCATGGCACGCACCCAGGAGGCCCGGGGTGTTTCGCCGTGCAGCAGGTGCAGAAAGTGACCGCCGATGGAGTCATCTTCTGTCTCCACCTCGATGCGCCTGCCATTGACTGCATAGTGATACCAGTACAGCAGCATGGAGCCGAAACTGGCCATCAGCCGGTCACGATGTCGCGCGCCTCCGCCTCCGCGTGCGACTCGTGCTCGGGCAGGCAGCAACCGAGCACCGAGCAGCCGATGCGCATCACATCCATGGGGTGCGCGGAGGCCGGCAGGGCCTCCAGCGCCTGTCGCACGGCCTGAGGCAGGCCCCGCAGCCGCTTCAGCCTCGCCTTGTAGGCTTCCAGCTCGGGACGCGTCGGCAGCTTGCCGTGGATCAGCAGATGGGCGACCTCCTCGAACTCACAGGCCTCGGCCAGGTCGAGGATGTCATAGCCACGATAATGCAGGTCATTGCCGGTCCGGCCGACCGTGCAGATCGCGGTATTACCGGCAGCGGTACCGGAAAGGGCGACGGACTTCTTCGCCTTGGGCAGGATTTGTTCACTCATAAGCCAAACCTCATTTTTCCCGAATATGTTTCACCACGAAGAGCACAAAGACCACGAAGGCGTAACTGGCAACAGAACTTTGTGTCCTTTGTGGTTGATTCTCGTTATTCGCTCTCGGTGGCAAACAACGAATCGAGCTTCTGCTCGTAGTCGTGGTATCCGAGGTAGTCGTACAGCTCCATCCGGCTCTGCATGATGTCGATAACACCCTGCTGCGTGCCCTCCTGGCGCAGGGCCTGGTAGACCTTGAGCGCGGCCGCGTTGGCCGCTCGGAAGGCGGAAAGCGGATAGAGCGCGATGCTCACCCCGACCGAGGCGAGCTGCTCCACCGTAAACAGCGGGGTCGCGCCAAACTCCGTAATATTGGCCAGCACCGACACCTTCACCGCATTGATGAACTCCCGGTATTGGGACAGCTCGGTCATGGCCTCGGGAAAGATCATGTCGGCGCCGGCCTCGACGCAGGCGCTGGCCCGGTCTATGGCCGACTGCATGCCCTCGACGGCCAATGCATCGGTGCGCGCCATGATCACGAAGTCGGGATCGGTCTTGGCGTCCACCGCCGCCTTGATCCGGTCCACCATCTCCGCCTGCGACACGATGGCCTTGTTGGGTCGGTGCCCGCAGCGCTTCTGCGCCACCTGGTCCTCGATGTGGATGGCTGCGGCGCCGCACTTGGTCATGGAACGGACGGTGCGCGCGATATTGAAGGCCCCGCCCCAGCCGGTATCCACGTCCACCAGCACCGGCAGGTCGGTGACATCGGTGATGCGCGTGAGATCGGTGAGCACGTCCTCCATGGTGGTGATGCCCAGATCGGGAATACCGCAGGAACCAGCAGCCACACCGCCGCCCGAGATGTACAGGGCATTGAAGCCCGACGCCTCGGCCAGCCGTGCATGGTAGGCGTTGATCGCACCCGCGCATTGCAGCGGCTTTTCCTTTTCTATGGCCTGGCGGAATCTCAGGCCTGCTGATTCGATCGACATATCACTGTGTCCTGTCAGTTGACTTCAACTTTTTCCATCAGCATCTGCTCGACGTTTGCGCGCGATGCACGCACATGCGCCCGCATCAGCAGTTCGGCCATGTCGCCGTCGCCACGCGCGATGGCGTCGACGATGGCCCCGTGCTCCTTCAACGCCGCCGGCCCGCGCTTGCTGCGCATGCCGAACTGGCAGCGATACATCCGGACCAGGTAATAGAGGTCATGGCAGAGCAGCTTGATCAGGTAGCGGTTGCCGCTGCCCTGGATGATCCGGTAATGAAAATCCACATCGCCAGATTCCTGGAAATAGGTATGCCCGCCGTCCTGGCCGATGCGTTGTTCGTGCGCCGCAAGCGTGTCGCGCAACTGCTGCACCGCCGCTGCGTCCATGCGCTCGGCCGCCTGACGCGCCGCGGTCCCCTCCAGTGCCTCGCGCACATGAAAGACGTCCAGCAACTGCTTGCTGCTCAACTCGATCACCCGCGCACCGACATTGGGACGACGCTCGACCAGGCCGACCGCGGCCAGTTGACTGATCGCCTCCCGCAACGGCCCACGGCTGGTCCCGTAGCGCCCGGCCAGTTCCGCCTCGCTGATCCTGCTTCCGGCGGAAATACGACCTTCGACGATATCCTCGCGCAGCTGGCAGAAGACACGTTCCGGTATGGTCTTGATGTCCTCCGGGCAGCTGGACATGGTGGTTTCAGCGGCCACCGGCATAACCGAGCAGACGCAGGGCCTCGGTAATCTCGTCGAGAATGGCCGGGTCGTCGATGGTCGCCGGCATCTTCCATTCGGCACAGTCGGCGATCTTGACCATGGTGCCACGCAGGATCTTGCCCGAGCGCGTCTTCGGCAGGCGCTTGACCACGGTCACCAGCTTGAACGCGGCCACCGGGCCGATCTGTTCGCGCACCAGTCCGACCAGCTCGCGGCACAGCGCCTCACCTTCCTTCTCCGCGCCGGCCTTGAGCACCACCAGGCCCAGCGGCAGCTGCCCCTTGAGATCGTCCGCCACGCCGATCACGGCGCATTCGGCCACGTCCGAATGACAGGCCAGCACCTCCTCCATGGCGCCGGTAGACAGGCGATGACCGGCGACGTTGATCACGTCATCGGTCCGGCTCATGATCCACAGGTAACCGTCCTCGTCCCGATAGCCTGCATCGCCGGTCAGGTAGTAGCCCGGATACTTGGCCAGGTAGCTGTCGATGAAACGCTGGTCGTTGTTCCACAGGGTCGGCAGGCAGGACGGCGGCAGTGGCAGCCTGATCACGATATTGCCCATCTCGCCCGCCACCATCTCGTTACCCTCGTCATCGAGGATGCGCACGTCATGGCCCGGCATTGGCACCATGGGGGAACCCGCCTTGACCGGCAACGGCTCGATGCCCAGGGGATTGGCGGCAATCGCCCAACCGGTCTCGGTCTGCCACCAGTGATCGATGACCGGCTTGTCCAGCTTTTCCTCGGCCCAGCGCAGGGTGTCCGGATCGCAGCGCTCCCCTGCCAGGAACAGCGCCTGCATGCAGGACAGGTCGTACTGCTGGAGGTATGCGCCCTCCGGGTCCTCCTTCTTGATCGCGCGGAACGCGGTCGGCGCGGTGAACAACACCTTGACCCCGTATTCACTGATCACCCGCCAGAAGGCACCGGGGTCCGGCGTGCCCACCGGCTTGCCCTCGTACATGATGGTGGTGCATCCCGCGAGCAGCGGGCCGTACACGATGTAGCTGTGCCCCACGACCCAGCCCACGTCCGAGGCCGCCCAGTACACATCGCCGGCCTCGACGTTATAGATATGCTTCATCGACCAGTGCATGGCGACCGCGTGGCCGCCGTTGTCGCGCACCACCCCCTTGGGCTGGCCCGTGGTGCCGGAGGTATACAGGATGTACAACGGGTCGGTCGCCAGCACCGGCACGCAATCGGCGGCTTGCGCCTGCGCCATCCGCTGCGTCCAGTCGACATCCCGCCCCTCGATCATATCGGCGCTCGCCTGGGGGCGCTGATAGATGACGCAATGTTGTGGCTTGTGCGTGGCGATCTCGATCGCCTCGTCCAGCAGGGGCTTGTACTCGACGATGCGGTTCGGTTCGATCCCGCAGGAGGCGCTGACGATCACCCGGGGTTCGGCATCGTTCACCCGGGTTGCCAGCTCATTGGCCGCAAAGCCGCCGAACACCACCGAATGGATGGCCCCGAGGCGGGCCGTGGCCAGCATCGCAATCGCCGCCTCCGGGATCATCGGCATATAGATCAGGACACGGTCGCCCTTCTCCACCCCCAGGTCCCGCAACACCCCGGCAAAACGCGCCACCTCGTCACGCAGCTCCCGGTAGCTGTACTGCCGCTTGCTGTCGGTAACCGGCGAATCGTGGATCAGTGCCACCTGCTCGCCCCGGCCTGCCTCGACGTGGCGGTCCAGCGCATTGTGGCAGGTATTGAACATGCCCCCGGTAAACCAGCGAGGCACCGGCCTCGCATCGCGATCGAGCACCTTCTCCCAGGGCTCGTACCACTCCAGCGCCTGCGCCGCCTTGCCCCAGAATCCCTCCGGATCCCGCAGTGAACGCTCGTACATCTCCTGGTATCTGCCCATGCCGACTCTCCTCCAGTGATATTATATTGTCGACAATATAGACACGTAGCTCCTAAATGCAAGCGCCAAAGGATTTATTTAGTCAATATTGTCGACAATTTAGCTGAAATGGATATCCGAACGGGTCAGCAGCTTGGGGGGCATCAGCCAGCGCAGTTCCCCGGCACCGGGGATGACATCCGACCAGTCGCCCACATCGATATCGATACGCGCCATGCAGGCGGTGGGGAAACGCAGGCGGGCGTCGCCGACCAGGCGACTGGCCAGGCCGGACAGAGCCGGCTCGTGACCGGTGATCAACAGGCGTTGCGGGACATCCCGCAATGCCTGCAGGGCCTGCAGCAGGTCGTCCGGCTGAAAGGTGTAGAGCGTCGCCTTGACACGCTGCTTGCAGGTCCAGCGCCCCTGGCGCCGGGCCAGGTCCACCGTGTCGTGCGCCCGCCTCGCGGAAGAGGTCAGCGCCAGTTCCGGCACCTGACCGATGGCGGTGAGAAACTCGCCCATGGTGCGCGCCGCGCGTATGCCGCGATGGGTCAGCGGTCGTTCCTGGTCCGGAACACTGGTGTCGCTCCAATCGGACTTGGCATGGCGAAAAAGGATCAGGCGCAGCACCTCAGGCCTCCTTGCCGGCCAGGTAGAGCCAGGTATCGACCACCGTGTCCGGGTTCAGTGAAACACTCTCTATCCCCTGCTCCAGCAGCCATTCCGCCAGGTCCGGGTGATCGGACGGGCCCTGGCCGCAGATACCGATGTACTTGCCGGCCTTGCGCGCCTCCCGGATCGCCATGGCCAGCATCTTCTTCACCGCCGGGTTGCGCTCGTCGAAACTGTGCGCCACCAGCGCGGAGTCGCGGTCCAGTCCCAGGGTGAGCTGGGTCATGTCGTTGGAGCCGATCGAGAAACCGTCGAAATAGGCCAGGAACTCCTCGGCCATCACCGCGTTGGACGGCAGCTCGCACATCATGATCACCTTGAGCCCGCCCTTTCCCCGCTCCAGACCATTGGCCGCCAGCAACTCGGTGACCTTGGCCGCCTCCTCCAGGGTTCGGACGAAAGGAATCATGACCTGCAGGTTGCTCAGCCCCATGGTGTCACGCACGTAGCGGATGGCCTCGCATTCCATCTCGAAACACTCGCGGAAACTCTCCGATATATAGCGCGAGGCCCCACGGAAGCCGATCATGGGGTTTTCCTCCTCCGGCTCATACGGATCCCCACCGATCAGGTTGGCGTACTCGTTCGACTTGAAGTCCGACATGCGCAGGATGACCGGCGCGGGCTGGAACGCCGCGGCGATGGTCGACACCCCCTCCGCGACCCGCTTCACGAAGTAGTCGCGCGGGTAACGATAGGCCGCCACCCGGCCGGATATCTGCTTTTGCAGGTCCGGCTTGAGCTTGTCGAACTCCAACAGGGCCTTGGGGTGGATGCCCACCATGTTGTTGATAACGAACTCGAGGCGCGCCAGCCCCACCCCGTGATTGGGGATCTGGGCGAAACTGAAGGCGCGTTCCGGATTGCCCACGTTCATCATGATCTTGAGCGGCACCTCCGGCATGCTGTCGAGTTCCACGCGATGGACCTCGAAGGGCAATTCGCCTTCGTAGATGAAGCCGGTATCGCCTTCGGCACAGGACACGGTGACCGGCGCCTCGTCAGCCACCCTGTCGGTCGCATCACCGCAACCGACCACCGCGGGCACGCCCAGCTCGCGTGCAATGATCGCGGCATGGCAGGTGCGGCCGCCACGGTTGGTCACGATCGCGGCGGCACGCTTCATGATGGGCTCCCAGTCCGGATCGGTCATGTCGGTCACCAGGACATCGCCCGGCTTGACCTTGTCCATCTCGTCCAGGCTCAGAATGACCTTGGCGGCGCCCGCACCGATACGCGCCCCGATGGAGCGTCCTTCGGCCAGCACGGGACCGCGCTGTTTCAGCTCGTAGCGCTCCAGCACACGCCCGCTCTGGCTCTGCACCGTCTCCGGTCGCGCTTGCACGATGTACAACTGGCCATCGACACCATCCAGCGCCCACTCGATGTCCATCGGCCGCTGGTAATGGCGTTCGATCGCCATGGCCTGGCGCGCCAGCTCCTCCACCTGTTCATCCTTGATACAGAAGTGCACCCGCTCCTCCACCGGCACGTCGACGATCTGGACCGGCTTGTCGCCCTCGTCCGCATAGATCATCTTGATGGCCTTGGCTCCGACCGAACGACGCAGCACGGCCGGGCGGCCGGCAGCCAGGGTCGGTTTGTGCACATAGAACTCGTCCGGGTTCACCGCGCCCTGCACCACCATCTCACCCAGCCCGTAGCTGCCGGTGATGAGCGCCACATCGCGGAACCCGGACTCGGTGTCCAGGGTGAACATCACACCGCTGGCGCCGATATCCGAGCGGATCATCTTCTGCACGCCGGCAGACAGCGCCACCTGCGAATGATCGAAGCCCTGGTGGACCCGGTAGGCGATGGCGCGGTCATTGAACAGGGAGGCGAACACCTCGTGCACCGCCGCCTTCACATTGTCCAGGCCCTGCACGTTGAGGATGGTCTCCTGCTGCCCTGCAAAGGAGGCATCCGGGAGGTCCTCTGCAGTGGCCGACGACCGTACCGCCCAACTGACCTCTTTGCCGTATTCCGCCTCCAGCGATTGAAAGGCAGCGGTGAGGGCCTCCTCGAATGCCGGCGGGAAGGGGGTCTGCATGATCCACTCACGGATGCGGGCACCCACTTCCGCCAGGCGCCGGACGTCATCCACATCCAGTTCCTGCAGCAGGCCGTTGATGCGCTTGTCCAGGCCCTCGTGCGCAAGAAACTCTCGGTAGGCATGAGCCGTCGTGGCAAAGCCGCCAGGTACCTTGACCTCGCCATCCGCGGTCAGGTTGCGAAGCATCTCGCCAAGCGAGGCATTCTTGCCTCCGACCTTGTCCACATCGCTCATCTGCACCTCGTGCAGGCCCAGGATATATGCGTTCATCGTCTTCCTTCTTTCTCGAGTATTAATCCAGATTGCAAAGTTCGGTAATCAAAAACTGTTAGAATGATGCGCGGCGGCACGGAGATAACCGCCCGGCCATACAGGGAACGACAACGGCTCTCCCCAAAACAAGCAACAACAGAAACGAATCAGTCATGGCCGATATCCAGACCGAGCAGCTCCCCGACCGGGTCGTGCTGCACATCCGCGGTAATTTCACCTTCGACATCAACCGCGACTTCCGCGAGGCCTACAAGAGCCAACCCACCGGCTCGCGATTCGAGGTCGATCTCAGCCAGTCCCGCTACATGGATAGCTCCGGCCTGGGCATGCTGATCCAGTTGCGGGAGCATGCCGGCGGTGACAACGGCAAGGTCATACTCAGCGGTGCGGACGAGACCCTCCAGACCATCCTGGACGTGGCCAATTTTTCGCGCCTGTTCGATATCCGCTGACCGCATCACCGGATCCTGTTCAGACCATACAGCGCCGCCACGCGGTAGGCCTCCGCCATGGTCGGATAGTTGAAAGTGGTGTTGGTAAAGTATTTGATCGAGTTGGCCTCGCCCGGCTGCGCCATGATGGCCTGGCCGATATGGACGATCTCCGAGGCCTGCTCACCGAAACAGTGAATGCCGAGCAGCTCCAGGGTCTCGCGGTGAAACAGCAGCTTCAGCATACCGACATTGCGCCCCGCGATCTGTGCCCGGGCCAGGTTCTTGAATTTGGCGCGCCCAACCTCGTAAGGGACGTTCTGTTCGGTCAGTTCGCGCTCGGTGCGCCCCACTGAGCTGATCTCCGGGCTGGTATAGATACCGGCCGGCACTTCCTTGACCAGGCTGTAGTCCACCTCCCCCTGCGCAATCAGCTGGCCGACGAAGCGCCCCTGGTCGTAACTGGCACTGGCCAATGCCGGTGGACCGACGACATCACCCACCGCGTAGATGTGCTCCTGCGCCGTCTGGAAATACTCGTTGACCGGTATCTGACCGCGCGAATTGACCTCGATACCAATCCCGTCGAGGCCCAGCTCATCGGTGTTGCCGGTACGGCCGTTGACCCAGAACAACAGGTCGCTGTGGATCTGCTTGCCGGACTCGCAATGCAGGATCACCGTGCCATCCCGGGTCTCCACCTGCTTCGCATGCTCGTTGTTGATCACGACCACGCCCTGGTCCCGCAGGCGGTAGCTGAGGGCATCAGTGATCTCGTCATCCAGAAAGGACAGCAGCCGGTCGCGCGTATTGACCAGGTTCACCTTGATGTCGAGATTGGCGAATATCGAGGCGTACTCGCAACCGATTACACCGGCGCCATAGATGGTGACGCGACGCGGGGTGTGTTCGAGCTCCAGTACCGTATCGCTGTCGACCACGTGCAGACCGTCGAAATCCACGTCGGCTGGTCGATAGGGGCGCGAACCGGTGGCGATGACGAAATGATCGGCGCTCAGGCGCAGGATGTCCCCGCCCGGGCGGGTCACCTCGATGTGATGTGCATCCAGGAAGCGCGCCCGCCCATGATAGAGATCGATTCGATTGCGCGTATAGAAGCGGTGCCGCATGCCGACCTGCTGGTGGATGACCTGCCCCGAGGTACGCAGCAGATCCGGCCAACCGACATCGATCACGCCAACCGTATGTTCAAAAAGCGGGTGATGCCGATAATCGGCGAGCAGCTGGATAGAATGCCGCAATGCCTTGCTCGGGATAGTACCCTTGTGCGTACAGTTCCCCCCCACCTGGCCCTGCATCTCGATGGTGGCAACGCGCTGGCCCCGCTTGGCCAGCTTCATGCTCGCACCCTCACCCCCCGGACCGGAACCGATCACGATGACATCGTATGCAGTGGTCATCCGCTCTCCTTGGGATATGAGTAGTGCTATTGAACCACAAAGGGAAGGCTTTACTATAGACCTATAGTAACGTTACCAAGAATTGAAAGGATCAATGCCTGTATTCGACAACAACCCGCTGGAGAAACTCCGGTTTGGCCCCGATGCCGCCGACGAGGTCATCGACCTGACCGGACTGGCGCATGCTGACGCCTTGTCGCAGGTGGACGAACTGCTAAACGCCGCACCCGCAGGGAGAAGCTACCTGCTGCGCTTTTCCCCTGCTCGCGGCGACGGCCGGGAGACACTGTTCCAGCCACTCGGAAGGAAACTGCTCTCGGCCCGACGCACAGGCCGGCTGGCGAGCTGCCTGCCGGCAAGCGACGCGGCAGGTTACCTGATCGTGATGCCCCCTGTGTCAGGATACATGTCGCCTCCCCGAGTTGGGGTAAATTAGAGAGCAAACAGGGGGCGGAAAAGAGGAACCAATGGCCCGTTATTCAGAAGAACGTAAGGCATCCGTGCTGAAGAAACTGCTACCGCCAAACAACCGGTCCGTAGCGGATGTGGCAAGAGAGGAAGGCATCTCGGAACCGACGCTATACAACTGGCGCAAGCAGGCGAAGGAGAAGGGCATGCCGGTACCGGGAAGTGGCAAACAGACGGATGATTGGTCAGCCGAGGCCAAGTTTGCCGCCGTTATTGAAACGGCGCCCTTGAGCGAGTCGGAGCTGAGCGAATACTGTCGTAGCAAGGGTCTGTATCCTGAGCAGATAAAGCGTTGGCGTGCAGCCTGCGTACAGGGCGCAGAGGCCCTTGGGGAACAACAAAGGCGCCAGCACCAGGCCAGTCGGCAGGAGAAGAAACGGATCAAACAGCTGGAGCGAGAGCTCAAGCGAAAGGAGAAGGCATTGGCGGAGGCGCCCGGTATTTGTCAAGATAGATGTCGCCTTTTCGATCATGCGGCGCGACACTTTTCTTCGTTGTTACGTTCCGGATTCAATGCGACCGACCCAACGGGAACCCAATTCCGAGTCTGGCCTGACCACCGGGCTGGATTGGCGGCTTTTGCTTGCTCATAGACCTGCTTCCGGCATGCCAGAATGGTGCTGTCCTCTCCCCGGTGCCGCTGCGCTGGGGTGACGAACCGTATCTGGCTGTGGCGATGCTCATGGTTGTACCAATCCACGAACTGCCCACCCATTTGCGGGCCGCCTCCAGTGATTCAAGGCCTTCGGATGGCCAGCGTGGGCAGTACTTCAACGTACGGAACAGCGATTCCGAATAGGGGTTGTCATTGCTTACCCTCGGCCGGCTGTGGGAGGGGATGATGCCCAGATCGTACAGTTTGCTCTGCATAGTCTGTGACTTCATCGGGCTGCCATTGTCAGCATGTAACACCAATGGCCGACGGAAGCAGTGTTCGGCAATCACGCTGCGCTGGATCAGGGCGGCGGCCTCTTCGCCGCCCTCCTGTTCATGCACCTCCCAGCCCACAATCTTTCGGCTGTAGATATCGATAATCAGATACAGGTAGAAGAACTGCCCACGCACCCAGGACGGCAGATAGCTGATATCCCAAGACCAGACCAGGTTGGGAGCATCCGCGATATGGGTGGTCGGTCCCTTGCGAGTCTGCGGCGCTTTCGACCGGCCACGATGATGCAGTTGATCAGCCTCCCTCAGAACCCGGTAGAAGCTCGATTCCGAGGCCAGGTAGATACCCTCGTCAGCCAGTCGGGGCACAATCTGGCTTGGCGGAAGATCTGCGTGCTCCGGGGCATTGCAGGTCTCCAGGATCACCTTCCGCTCCTCTTCTGATAGCCGGTTTCCCGGCACGGGCCGCTCCACTACCGGCCGCTGATCGGCTTTCACACCATGCCCTGACGTCCAGCGCTGAAGTGTCCTCAGGCTGATTCCAGCCTCTTTGCAAGCCTTCCGCTTGCGAGCGCCTGCGCTAGCCGCTTCATCGATCCAGGTGACCAGCTGCTGCCTTTGCGCGTGGGGGATCATTCTTCCTCGCCCCCCCCAGAGGGCTTCCAACTTTTTTCGCAGAACCAGCAGGGCCGTCGCCCCCTGTGTCAGGATACATGTCGCCTCCCCGAGTTGGGGTAAATTAGAGAGCAAACAGGGGGCGGAAAAGAGGAACCAATGGCCCGTTATTCAGAAGAACGTAAGGCATCCGTGCTGAAGAAACTGCTACCGCCAAACAACCGGTCCGTAGCGGATGTGGCAAGAGAGGAAGGCATCTCGGAACCGACGCTATACAACTGGCGCAAGCAGGCGAAGGAGAAGGGCATGCCGGTACCGGGAAGTGGTAAACAGACGGATGATTGGTCAGCCGAGGCCAAGTTTGCCGCCGTTATTGAAACGGCGCCCTGTCAACCCAATTCTAAAATGTCCCCTTTTCTCCCAAGCTGAAATGTCCCCTTGGTGAGTCCGGGGTCATGAGGGGACGAGGGGGCGCCTCATCTCCAGGGATGGTCCGGTGCAGGCCTGTGGGCCCTGCGGTTGAGTTGGATGGTCTTGGCCTTCTCGACGGTGGCGTGGATGCTTTGTCGAGGATCTCCTGCCGGAGCGCATCGGCGATCTGGTTGTTGGGGCGCCTGCCCCGGTGGCGGGAAACCAGTCCAGCCGCTCCCTCGGCCCGGTATCGGACCACCAGGCGCTTGATCTGCCGCACGCTCAAGTCCAACTGCCGTGCCGCCTCTTTCTGCCGCAACTGCCGGTCGACAACCCGCTGAACCACCCCAGCCGGTCCACCGTCTTCTGTGTCATCGCAATGGTCTCCTCTGTCACCACCCCTCCCGAAATCAAAAGGGGACATTTTAGAATTGGACAAAGGGGACATTACTGCTTTGGACTAACAGTGCCGCCCCGGCACGTTGACAAACAATGGGGGTAAGGGAAAGGTGTGCCTGCAGCCTAGAAAATAGCCCTTCACGAGCCTTTCCACGTCCCGTTCGAGGCACCACATCTTCCATCCACTGACCGCCCGGAAAAGCGAGAAGCGGATGAAATATTCGGGTTAGAACAGCGAGGACGACAGCTCGTTGACCGCCACCAGCATATCCGGCTCATCGGTCAGGGCCTGGGATATGCTGGTGCGGCAGGCGACCACCTGCTCCACGCCACTGACGATCAGCTTGGCAGCGTGCACCAGCAGTCGGGTCGACGCCCCCTCGTCCAGCCCCTGCCCCTTGAGATTGCGGGTCATGTGCGCAAACTTGGCCAGGCGCCCGGCCAGTTCCGGATCGACACCGGACTCCTTCCCGATGATGCGCGCCTCCAGATCACTCCCCGGGTAGTCGAATTCGAGCGCCACGAAGCGCTGCCGCGTGGACTGCTTCAGATCCTTCAGGACCCACTGGTAACCGGGATTGTAGGACATCGCCAGGCAGAAGTCGTGCGTGTTAGTCCAAAGCAGTAATGTCCCCTTTGTCCAATTCTAAAATGTCCCCTTTTGATTTCGGGAGGGGTGGTGACAGAGGAGACCATTGCGATGACACAGAAGACGGTGGACCGGCTGGGGGTGGTTCAGCAGGTTGTCGACCGGCAGTTGCGGCAGAAAGAGGCGGCACGGCAGTTGGACTTGAGCGTGCGGCAGATCAAGCGCCTGGTGGTCCGATACCGGGCCGAGGGAGCGGCTGGACTGGTTTCCCGCCACCGGGGCAGGCGCCCCAACAACCAGATCGCCGATGCGCTCCGGCAGGAGATCCTCGAGAAAGCATCCACGCCACCGTCGAGAAGGCCAAGACCATCCAACTCAACCGCAGGACCCACAGGCCTGCACCGGACCATCCCTGGAGATGAGGCGCCCCCTCGTCCCCTCATGACCCCGGACTCACCAAGGGGACATTTCAGCTTGGGAGAAAAGGGGACATTTTAGAATTGGGTTGACAGCATGGGATGGATGTGCGACAGATCAATCATGGCTAACTACTCCGAATATTTTTGATGATCCTTCCCGGCAACAGACAGCCGCTGGGTCGGTCTGCTGATGTTAGCCACGCAAAGATTAAGTTTGCTTAAGAGAACTGCGATCACGCCATCTTCAATGTGGGATATTTTTTCATTTCGCTTAAGGCTGCCTTAATCTTCGCCGGCCTAGCAGGCTGTTGAAAACCGTGCCGATTCTGCCCTGTTTTCACCAGACGGAGGGGATCGACGGCCATTGTTGCGAGTTGAGTTGACCCAAGAGGCCCAATGCACTGGAAAATGCTGACCCCGGGCAGACCAACCCCTCGACACACTCTCGATCAACATGCCACCACCCCCAGATTGCGCATCCGAACCAGGTTGTAGGCGGTCATGGTCAGCACGAACCGGAAGTCCAGCTTCTCACGGCCAACAAAATGGCTCTTGCGCAGCCCACCGATGGTCTTCGCCCAGCCAAAGCATTCCTCGATACGCTTGCGGAAGCGTTGACTGGTTGCATAACCGGCGTGGTGGGTGGTGCGTCCATCGATGGCCGATGAACGGTTGCTCGTGTTCTGTGCAACGTGCGGCGTCACGTTGGCGCAACGCAGTGCGTCCACACAACCCTTGGTGTCGTAGTTTTTGTCCGCGCCCAGTGTCATGCGATGCGTGCCACCGAGCGCTTCGACCATATCGACAGCGGCTTCCCGCTCAGCGGTACCTGTCGCCTGGGTGACCTGGGCATCGACGACCAGACCGTTCCGGTTCTCGATTAGCAAATGTCCCAGATAAGCCAGCTTTGCCGCTGTGCCTTTGCTCTTCCTGAACAGCAGGGCATCCTTGTCCGTCTTCGACTCATGGGTATCCCGGCAGCGCTTCTCCCCATGGAAATCCACATCGGGGTTACGACCACCGCCACCGGGTGGACCGTCTTCATCCTTGGGTCGATAGCTCTTGAGCGAGGCCAGGGCCTCAATCATCGTTCCATCGACACTGAAGTGTTCTTTGGATAGGAGGTCTGCCTGTTTTGCTTGGCTCAGAACCTGCGCAAAGAAGCGGCGGGCGATATCCCCTTCCAGCAGGCGGTCGCGGTTCTTGGTGAAGGTCGAGTGATCCCGCACACGGTCATCCATTGAGAAGCCGACGAACCAGCGAAACAAGAGGTTGTAATCGATCTGCTCCATCAACTGCCGCTCGCTGCGGATCGTGTAGAACGCCATCAGCAACTGCGCACGCAGCAGTTTCTCCGGAGGGATCGAATCGCGGCCATACTCCGAGTACAGCGCATTGAAGTCCGTATCCAGTTTCCGCAATGCGGTATCGACCATCGTGCGTATCGGACGCAAGGGGTGATCCTTCGGCACCCGGGATTCCGGGCTGACCGTGCTGAACAGGGCATCTTGTTGAATATCCGGGCCACGCATCGTACTGCTCGTCCTTCTTCCTTCCTTACCGGTATCTTCCACTTCAGGCGGCGAATTTCAACAGCCTGTTAGGATAGCCCCGTCATCACACGGAGGACCATCCCGATGTCCAGCCTAAGAAACAATTCCGGCTACCGCCTCCACTTCGTCGATCGCGCGAACCCGGACCGCACACGGCTCGAACGCCATATCCACGCCACCTATGCAAAGGCCTATGGCGCCGATGTACAGGACTTCATGCCAACGCTCATCGCCCTGGAAGCCGCGGACGGCGGCCTGCTCGGCGTCATGGGTGTGCGCGCCGCCAACGAGGAGCCACTGTTCCTGGAACACTACTTCGACCTGCCCATCGAAGAAGTAATCGCACCCCATGCGACCACCCAACCGAGCCGCGACTGCATCATCGAGCTGGGCAACCTGGCAGCCGGTTCCCCGGGGGCCGCCCGCATCCTGATCATGGCCCTGAGCGCCTATCTGCAGGGCGCATCCTTCAAGTGGGTGGTATTCACCGCCGTACCCTCGCTGCGCAACGCCTTCACCCGTCTCGGCCTCGACCTGACCCTTCTCGGTCCAGCCTCTGGCAGCCGCCTCGGCGCCCGCCAACGGGCGTGGGGAAGCTACTACGCCCATCGGCCGCAGGCGATGGCCGGTGATATCCATTACGGATTCGAGCGCCTCAACACGCTCATGGCCTGCGAACCGGTGCAATATCTTCACGGACACCTGTGGCGACAGGCCCTGCACCAAGGCCGTTGTGAGCAGAGGTGGTGCGCATGAACCCGATCATCGAAGCCCTGTTCAAACATGCCAGGCAGATCCCCACGGCCCCAGCCATCGAGAGCCGTGGCAGGCAGGTCAGCTATGCGGAACTGGCCGGGCTGGTGTGCTCGGCAGCGCGCATACTTCACGCCAAGCAGGTCCGCCGTCTCGGCATCGCCATGGACAACGGTCCTTCCTGGGCCACCTGGGACCTGGCCGCACAATACGCGGACGTGACCATGGTGCCGCTAAGCGGCTTCTTTTCGGATGAGCAACGCCGGCACGTGATTCGTGATGCGGGCCTCCAGGCCATCGTCAGCGACCGCCCGGGTGGGCAGGATATCCTTGGGCGTCCCTACAGCTGGCAGTATCTGCCTGCCCGCGACGGCAATCCGCTGTTTCCCGGCACCGCCAAGGTCACCTACACCTCGGGTACCACCGGTGCGCCCAAAGGGGTATGCCTCGCCATCGGGGGTATAAGCAAGGTGGCGTCCTCCCTGGTAGCGGTCACCAATGCGCGTCCCGGCGATCGCCACCTGGCTGCCCTACCCCTGTCGGTGCTGCTGGAGAACATCGCCGGGCTGTACGTGCCGTTGATGGTCGGCGCCTGTGTCGTCCTCGAGCCACTGCAGAAACTGGGCCTGCAGGGCTCGTCCCGCTTCTCCAGCGCACGCTTTCTTGCCGCGCTCGACGCCAGTCATGCCACCACCTGCATCATGGTGCCTGCCATGCTGGAGGCGCTGACCCGGGAAATCAGCGCCGAGACACCGGTCCCGAAGGACCTACGCCTGGTGGCCGTGGGCGGTGGCAGGGTATCGCCGCGCCTGATCGACAGGGCCAGAGCATTCGGCCTGCCGGTATACCAGGGCTATGGCCTTTCCGAGTGCGCTTCTGTGGTTGCCTTCAACGCCCCGGGAGAGCAGGACAGCAAGTCAGCCGGCCGGCCACTGCCGCATGTCGAACTGAGGCTCGCCGATGACGGTGAGATCCTGGTGCGCAATACCGGTTTCCTCGGCTATCTCGGCAAGCCCGCAGCGGCCTCCGGCTGGCTGCCGACCGGTGATCTCGGCGACATCGACGGGCAGGGGCGCGTGCACATCGTGGGCCGCAGGAAAAACATCTTCATCACGGCCTTCGGGCGCAACGTGTCGCCGGAGTGGATCGAATCGGAGCTGCTGAGCGAAGCGGAGATCGCCCAGGCGGTGGTATTCGGCGAGCAACGCCCGTTCAACGCGGCGGTGATCGTGTCCGGGGCCCCGACGCCTGCGTCGAGGCCTGTATCAGTGCGGTCAACTACCGCCCGCCGGACTATGCCCGGATCGGTCGCTGGGTGCGGGCCGGCGCGCCCTTCACCGTGAGCCACGGCACGGCCACACCGGACGGCAGCCCACGCCGGGCCGTGATCGAACGCCGGTACCGCGATGCAATCGACTTTCTCTACAAGGAGGCACAATCCGCATGAGCTTCTACCAGCAACTACTCGCTGCCACCGAGACGCAGCGCGAGCAATTTCTCGCCATTCCCCTGCTTCACCAGGGCATTGCCGGAAAGATTACGCGCGAACAGTACATCGCCTTTCTGTCCGAGGCCTACTACCACGTCAAGCACACCCTGCCACTGTTGATGGCCTGCGGTGCGCGCCTGCCGGAACGTCTGGAATGGCTGCGCGAGGCCGTCAGTCACTATATTGAGGAGGAGACCGGCCACCAGGAATGGATCCTCAACGACATCAGGCATGCTGGCGGCGATGCCGAGGCTGTGCGTAACGGCCAGCCCTCGCTGGCCACCGAGCTGATGGTCAGCTACGCATGGGACACGGTACAAAGGCGCAACCCGGTCGGATTCTTCGGTATGGTACTGGTACTAGCCCGGATATTTCATCCGCTTCTCGCTTTTCCGGGCGGTCAGTGGATGGAAGATGTGGTGCCTCGAACGGGACGTGGAAAGGCTCGTGAAGGGCTATTTTCTAGGCTGCAGGCACACCTTTCCCTTA
>JAKRWE010000048.1 GCA_024712425.1 Chromatiales bacterium | reverse complement strand
GTGTGCCTGCAGCCTAGAAAATAGCCCTTCACGAGCCTTTCCACGTCCCGTTCGAGGCACCACATCTTCCATCCACTGACCGCCCGGAAAAGCGAGAAGCGGATGAAATATCCGGGTTAGACCGGGCGGCCAGCATCGTCCTGGCAATCAGTTCAGGAATCCATCATCTCAGTTCGCAACTCACTGGATAAGTGCGGCGGGTAGTCTGCTCGGAAAAACGCCGTGAATACATCCATGTAGGCTCTACGGCGGAATCCCGGCCGCCGAAGTTTTCCGAGCAGACTACCCGCCTCACCCGAGTTAGATGGCTTTACCCTGGCGATCAGTTGGAAGTCGTTGATTTGGGACGCCTCAGCCGGTAAAGTACGCCGCCTGATTTGATGGGTCCCGATTCGAGAGGAAGTACAATGCGACAGCCCCTGGTTGCTGGTAACTGGAAAATGAACGGCACGCGCGCGAGCATCAAGGAACTGCTCGAGGGCGTCAAAAACGGCATGGGTGAGGTCACCATCGCCGAGGTCGCCGTCTGTTCCCCGCATATCTTCCTTTGCGACGTGCAGCAGCAGTTGGACGGTTCCGCGATCGCCTGGGGTGGTCAGGATGTGTCGGTGCATGAATCCGGCGCCTATACCGGCGAGACCGCGGGCGCCATGCTGGCAGAGTTCGGCTGCAAGTACGTGATCATCGGCCACTCGGAGCGTCGTACCTATCATGGTGAGACCGATCAACTGGTGGCCGAGAAATTCACCGCGGCGCGCAAGGCCGGGCTGGTGCCCATCCTGTGCATTGGCGAGACCCTCGAGGAACGCGAGAGCGGCATTACCGAGGAGGTCGTTGGCCGTCAGATCGATGCAGTGGTCGAGCACTGCGGCATCGGGATGCTGGGCGAGGGCGTGATTGCCTACGAGCCGGTCTGGGCCATTGGCACCGGCAAGACGGCGACCCCGGAGCAGGCACAGGACGTACACGCCTTCATTCGCGCCCGTATCGCCGCTTCCAGCCAGGCCGTGGCCGACGGGCTGCAGATCCTCTACGGTGGCAGCATGAACGCCGGCAACGCGGCGGATCTGCTTGCGCAAGCCGATATCGATGGTGGCCTGATCGGTGGCGCATCGTTGAAGCCGGCGGATTTCCTGGCCATCGCCACCGCGGCCAACGCCTGACATTTTATCTAGAGAGTTCGCATGGAAACCATACTCGTTGTTGTCCACCTGTTGCTGGCCATAGGCCTGGTGGGACTGGTCCTGATTCAGCACGGCAAGGGTGCTGACATGGGGGCGGCCTTTGGTTCCGGTGCCTCGGCGACGGTATTCGGTTCCGCTGGCGCCGGCGGTTTTCTAAGCCGCACCACCGGCATCCTTGCAGCGCTGTTCTTCGCGACCAGCCTGGCGCTGGCCTATTTCGCCATGCAGAAGGGTGAGCAGGAATCGCTGATCAAGGCGGAGCAGGCGGCGCCCGCGGCAGTGGAGAAGGCGCCCGCACCGGCGGCGCCCTCCGATCTGCCGGCCGTCCCGGAAGCGGAAAAGGCCGCCCCGGCCTCGGATCTGCCTGCGGTTCCTGCCGCCGGCCCGGCTGCAGGGCAGACCGATGTGCCTAAGGCGCCGGAGTAGGGTACTCGAATCACTATTTGCCGATGTGGTGGAATTGGTAGACACGCTATCTTGAGGGGGTAGTGGCGCAAGCCGTGCCGGTTCGACTCCGGCCATCGGCACCATCTGTGACGGTATCGTCCATCCAGGGCGATACCGTTTTTTTATGAGTGGCAAAATTGATGTAAATCAGTAAGTTATATACATGCCGGGGTTTGACACCCGGGGAAACCCCGGATATTCTCTACGGCGCTGTTCATCGCATAAAACCATAATCGAGCGCCCAGGGGGAGGCCGGTCGGCATGCTGGAAAACTATCTGCCCGTTCTGATCTTCATCGGTGTCGGCCTGGTGGTGGGTGTGGTCATGATCGCCATGGGCTTCATGCTGTCTCCCAGTCGCCCCGACAGTGAAAAACTGTCGCCCTACGAGTGCGGTTTCGAGGCATTCGAGGACTCGCGCATGAAGTTCGATGTGCGCTATTACCTGGTCGCCATCCTCTTCATCATCTTCGATCTCGAGATCGCCTTCCTGTTCCCCTGGGCGGTGATCCTCGACAAGATCGGCATGGTTGGCTTCTGGGCCATGATGCTGTTCCTCGGCGTGCTGGTGGTCGGTTTCATCTACGAGTGGAAAAAGGGAGCGCTGGAATGGGAGTAGAAGGCATTCTCGAGCAGGGCTTCGTCACCACCACGGCCGACAAGCTGATCAACTGGGCCCGCACCGGCTCGATGTGGCCGATGACCTTTGGGCTGGCCTGTTGCGCGGTCGAGATGATGCACGCCGCGGCCTCGCGCTACGACATGGACCGCTTCGGCATTATCTTTCGCCCCAGTCCCCGCCAGTCGGACGTGATGATCGTGGCCGGCACCCTGGTCAACAAGATGGCCCCCGCGCTGCGCAAGGTATACGACCAGATGGCCGAGCCCCGCTGGGTGATCTCCATGGGCTCCTGCGCCAATGGCGGCGGTTATTACCACTATTCCTACTCCGTGGTGCGCGGTTGTGACCGCGTGGTGCCGGTGGATATCTATGTGCCGGGCTGTCCGCCAACTGCGGAGGCCCTGCTGTATGGCGTGATCCAGCTGCAGAACAAGATACGCCGAACCAACACCATTGCCCGTTGACGGCGCGGAACCCGGCACCGGATCCAACCGATCAGAGAGACATTCAACTCAATGAGCCCGCAAGAACGACTGGAAGAACTGGAAGAGGCCCTGGAGGAGTTCCTCGAGGACGTCGAGGGTTGCACCTGGCAGATCGCGCGCGGTGAACTGACACTGACGGTTCCGCGGGCGCGGCTGCTCGAGGTGATGGAGATATTGCGTACCCATATCCAGATCGCCATGGAGCAATGCATCGACGTCTGTGGCGTCGATTATTCGGAATACGGGCGCTCGGAGTGGGCGACCTCGGACGCACCGAATACCGGATTCGAGCGCGGCGTGGATCGCGATCATCGTCCCGAGGCCGATCCGGCCAACCGTTTCTGCGTCGTCTATCACCTGATGTCGCTGACCCACAATGTGCGCATGCGGGTGAAGACCTATCTGGATGCCGAAAACCCGGTGGTCGATTCGGTCACCGGCATCTGGGCGTCGGCCAACTGGTTCGAGCGGGAGGCCTTCGATCTGTTTGGCATCCTGTTCATCGGTCACCCCGACCTGCGTCGCATCCTCACCGACTACGGCTTCATCGGCCACCCCTTCCGTAAGGATTTCCCGTTGATTGGCGAGGTCGAGATGCGCTACGACCCGGAGCAGGGGCGCGTGGTCTACGAGCCGGTAAGCGTCGAGCCGCGCACCCTGGTGCCGCGGGTGATCCGCGACGACATGCGTTACGAGGAGGGCTGGAAGCCCGAGCCGGCGGAACCGGAAGCAGAGGCGGAGTGATCGATGGCTGAGATTCGCAACTACACCCTGAACTTCGGTCCGCAGCACCCGGCCGCGCACGGCGTGTTGCGCCTGGTGCTGGAGATGGACGGCGAGGTGATCGAGCGTGCCGATCCGCACGTCGGCCTGCTGCACCGCGGTACCGAGAAGCTGGCCGAGACCAAGCCCTACAACCAGTCCATCGGCTACATGGACCGGCTGGACTATGTGTCCATGATGTGCAGCGAACACGGTTACGTACGTGCCATCGAGAAGCTGTTGGGGATCGAGGCGCCGGAGCGGGCACAGTACATCCGCACCATGTTCGACGAGATCACGCGCATCCTCAACCACCTGATGTGGCTGGGCACTCACGCGCTGGACGTGGGCGCGATGACCATGTTCCTGTACTGCTTCCGCGAGCGCGAGGATCTGATGGATTGTTACGAGGCGGTCTCCGGGGCGCGCATGCACGCGACCTATTACCGCCCGGGTGGGGTCTACCGCGACCTGCCGGAGCAGATGCCGCGCTTCGAGCCGGGTCGTTTCTGCAGCGAGAAGGACGCGAAGATCCGCAACCGCGCCCGCGAGGGCTCGCTGCTCGATTTCATCGAGGATTTCGCCGATCGCTTCCCCGGCCTGGTCGACGAGTACGAGACCCTGCTCACCGACAACCGGATCTGGAAACAGCGCACGGTGGGGATCGGCGTGGTGACCCCGGAACGCGCCCGCCAGCTCGCCTTCACCGGGCCGATGGCGCGCGGTTCCGGCCTCGCCTGGGACCTGCGCAAAAAGCAGCCCTACGCGGCCTATGACAAGGTGGACTTCGATATACCCATCGGCACCAATGGCGACTGTTACGACCGCTACCTGGTGCGGGTCGAGGAGCTGCGCCAGTCCGCGCGCATCATCAAGCAGTGCGTGGCCTGGCTGCGTGAGAACCCGGGACCGGTGATGATCGGCGACCACAAGGTCGCGCCGCCCAGGCGTCCCGAGATGAAGGACGACATGGAGGCCCTGATCCATCACTTCAAGTTGTTCACCGAGGGCTATTGCCCGCCGGAAGGCGAGGTGTGCGCGGCGGTCGAGGCGCCCAAGGGCGAGTTCGGCTGCTACATCGTCTCGGACGGAGCCAACAAACCCTACCGGCTGAAGATACGTGCGCCGGGCTTCGCCCATCTGGCCGCGATGGATGAAATGGCCCGGGGCCACATGCTGGCCGACGTGGCGGCCATTATCGGCACCATGGATATCGTATTTGGAGAGATCGACCGATGAGCATGCGTAACGAACCCATGCAGCGTGTGCGCAAGTGTGAGAACAAGCAGGAACTGTTCACGCCGGAGATGCGCGCCGAGATCGATCAGTGGATCGCGAAGTATCCCGAGGAGTGGAAGCAGTCGGCCTGCATGGCGGCGCTGCGTATCGTGCAGGACGCCAATGGCGGCAGCCTCAGCACCGAACTGATGGACCAGGTCGCGGATTACCTGGACATGCCGCCGATCGCGGTCTACGAGGTGGCCACCTTCTATTCGATGTACGAGCACAAGCCGGTGGGGCGGCACAAGATCTGCCTGTGCACCAATGTATCGTGCATGATCAATGGTTCGGACAATATCTACGAGCACCTGCGTTCGCGCCTGGGCATCTCCTTTGGAGAGGTCACCGAGGACGGCCGCTTCAGCCTCAAGGAGGTCGAGTGTCTTGGGGCCTGCGGCGGCGCACCCATGATGCAGATCGGCCACACCTATTACGAGAGTCTGACGCCGGAGCTGGTGGACAAGATTCTGGACGGTCTGGAGTAATTCATGGCAAACGAAGTCTGCTTCAGGACCCTGCACAAGGATCGCCCCTGGCGCCTGGAGACCTATGTCTCGGAAGGCGGCTACGAGGCGCTGAAGAAAATAATCAACGACAAGGTTCCGCAGGAAGACGTGATCGAGATGGTCAAGCGTTCCGGCCTGCGCGGGCGTGGTGGCGCGGGCTTCCCGACCGGTCTCAAGTGGAGCTTCATCAACCGCGCGGCACCCGGTGACAAGCACATCGTGTGCAACTCGGACGAGGGCGAGCCGGGCACCTTCAAGGACCGCGACATCCTGCGCTACAACCCGCATGCACTGATCGAGGGCATGATCATCGCCGGTTACGCGATCGGCGCCACCGCCGGCTACAACTATATCCGCGGTGAATTCTGGGAGCCCTACGAGCGTTTCGAGGCGGCGTTGGCCGAGGCCCGCGAGGCCGGTTTCCTCGGCGACAACATTCTGGGTTCCGGTTTCAGTTATGACGTGCATACCCACCTCGGTGGCGGTGCCTATATCTGCGGCGAGGAGACCGCACTACTGGAGTCCATCGAGGGCAAGAAGGGGCAGCCGCGCTTCAAGCCGCCGTTCCCCGCGATGTTCGGCCTGTATGGCCGTCCCACGGTGATCAACAACACCGAATCGTTGGCCTCGATCCCGGACATCATCCGTCAGGGGCCGGACTGGTTCCGCGAGCTGGGCGTGGAGAACAGTGGCGGCAGCAAACTCTTCTCCGTGTCCGGCAATGTCAACAAGCCGGGCAACTTCGAGGTGCCCATGGGTACGCCCTTTGCCGAACTGCTGGAGATGGCGGGGGGTGTGCGCGACGGTCACCAGCTCAAGGCGGTGATCCCGGGCGGATCCTCCTCGCCGATCCTGCCGGGCGAGGTGATGATGGGCCTGACCATGGACTATGACAGCATCCAGCAGGCCGGCTCCATGCTGGGCTCCGGCGCGGTCATCGTGATGGACGACATCAATTGCATGGTCAAGGTGCTCGACCGGATCTCCTATTTCTACTACGAGGAATCCTGTGGTCAGTGCACGCCATGTCGCGAGGGGACCGGCTGGATGCACCGGGTGGTCCACCGTATCGAACACGGAAAGGGGCGTCCCGAGGACCTGGACCTGCTCGACGACGTGGCCGCCAAGATCATGGGCAAGACCATCTGCGCCCTTGGTGATGCGGCCGCCATGCCGGTCGCCAGTTTCGTCAAGCATTTCCGTGACGAGTTCCAGTACCACATCGACCACAAGAAGTGCATGGTGTAAGCCGCATGAGCGATGAAATGATCACAATCGAGGTGGATGGCCAGTCGCTGGAGGCGCGGCCGGGGCAGATGCTCATCGAGATCACCGATGCGGCCGGTATCACCGTGCCGCGTTTCTGCTACCACAAGCACCTTTCCGTGGCGGCCAACTGCCGGATGTGCCTGGTCGAGGTCGAGAAGGCGCCCAAGCCACTGCCGGCCTGCGCCACGCCGGTCATGGACGGCATGAAGGTCTTTACACGCTCGCCACTGGCGCGCGCGGCCCAAAAGGGCACCATGGAGTTCCTGCTGATCAATCACCCGCTGGATTGCCCGATCTGCGATCAGGGCGGCGAGTGCGAGCTGCAGGATGTCGCCATGGGCTATGGCGGCGATGTGTCGCAATTCAGCGAGCGCAAGCGCGTGGTGCGGGACGAGGACATCGGTCCGCTGATCGCCACCGACATGACGCGCTGCATCCACTGTACCCGCTGCGTGCGCTTCGGTGGCGAGGTCGCGGGCCTGCGCGAGCTGGGTGCGACCGGTCGCGGCGAGCACATGCGTATCGGCGTGTTCATCGAACACAGCATCGGCTCTGAGCTGTCGGGTAACGTGATCGACCTGTGCCCGGTGGGCGCGCTGACCTCCAAGCCCTTCCGTTTCAGCGCGCGCGCCTGGGAGCTGACTCAGCACGACGGTGTCGCCTTGCACGATGGCGTTGGCAGCAATGTCCATCTGCACGTGCGGCGCAACAAGCTGATGCGGGTGGCGCCACGCGAGAACGAGGCGCTCAACCAGACCTGGCTGTCCGACCGGGACCGTTTCTCCTACAAGGGGCTGGAAAGCAACGATCGCCTGACCCGACCGATGCTGCGCGAGAACGGCAAGTTGCGTGCCGCCGGCTGGGACGAGGCCTTGCAGGGCGCGGCTGCGATCCTGAAGGACACCCAGAGCGGACACCTCGGCGCACTGGTGTCGCCCAACGCCACGCTGGAGGAGATGTACCTGACAGGCAAGCTGGTACGGGCCCTGGGCAGCGACAATATCGACCATCGCCTGCGCCAGTGTGATTTCCGGGATGATGCGGCCGACCCGCAACTGCCCTGGCTGGGGCAGCGTTTCGAGGATATCGAGGACAATGATGCGACCCTGCTGGTCGGCTCATGGCTGCGCAAGGATCAGCCGCTGCTCAATCACCGGGTGCGCCAGTCGGTACTGAACGGTGGTGCGGTGCTGGCGATCAATCCGGTCGCCTACGATTTCAACTATGAACTGGATGTGGACATCGTCTGCCGGCCCTCGGAGATGGTGCAGGAGCTGGCCGGTATCGCGAGCGCCCTGGGTGCCTCCACCGCAGGCGTGGAGGTATCGGAAGACGAGGCCCATCGCACGGCGGCCGAACTGCTGAAACAGGCGCAGCGGGGTGGCATCATCCTGGGAACCGCGGCCATGATGCATCCCGATTTCGCCCTGTTGCGGCGCCTCGCGGCCAATATCGCGCAGGCGGCCGGCATCAGCTGGGGCACGGTCGGCTTCGGCGCCAATGATACCGGGGCCTGGCTGGCTGGGGCGGTGCCGCACCGGCGTGCGGGTGGCTCGGCAGCGCAGGGCGCCAATGCGCGCAGCATGAAAAACGGCAGTTGCGACACGCTGATGCTGCTCGGTTGCGAGCCGGAAGGCGATCTGGCGGATCCGTTGAACGGTGCCCAGGCGCTGGGGGGGGCGCGGGTCATCGCGATGAGCGCCTTCATGTCACCGCTGCTGGAGGAACTGGCGGATGTGCTGCTTCCCATGGGGCTGTTCGGGGAGACCTCCGGTACGGTGGTGAACCTGCAGGGCGATGTGCAGCACTTTGCCGGTGCCGTGTCGCCGCCGGGTGAGGCTCGTCCCGCGTGGAAGATCCTGCGCGTGCTCGGCAACCTGGTCGATGCGGAGGGCTTCGAGCAAAACAGCAGTGCCGAGGTGCGTGACGAGCTGCTTGCACTGTGTGGCGAGATCCAGCCGGACAATACACTGGGCAGCGCGGAAGCGGTGCAACAGGCGTACCAACCCGAGGGGCTGCAGCGCGTCGGGGGCGTCCCGATGTATTCGGTCGATGCCCTGACCCGCCGCTCGGCGCCGCTGCAGGCGACGCCGGATGCCTGGGACGGCCATCTGAGAATGAATGCCGAAACAGCGGCGGGCCTGTCTGTCGAGGACGGTTCGACGGTGTGTCTGAGCCAGGGTGATGGCCGCGTCGAGCTGCCGGTACGTATCGACGATTGCGTGGCCGATCAATGTGTATGGCTGCCGGCCGGAGTGGCGGAGAGCGTCCCCCTGGGGTGCAGCTTTGCCGAAGTCAGCGTGGAGAAGGTCTGAGTCATGGATTCTGTAATCGAATTATGGAACGCCCTGCCGCTGGTGGTGCAGATTCTGCTCAAGATCGTGGTCATCATGGTGCCGCTAATGCTCATGGTGGCCTACTACACCTATTTCGAGCGTAAGATCATCGGTCACATGCAGGTGCGCATGGGGCCGAACCGGGTCGGCTTCTTCGGTTTCCGGATGCTGGGCCTGGGTCAGCCGATCGCGGACGCGGTCAAGCTGATGTTCAAGGAGATCGTGATCCCGAGCGGGGCCAACAAGCTGTTGTTCGTGATCGCCCCCATGCTGTCCATCGGGCCGGCATTGGCCGCCTGGGCGGTGTTCCCCTTCAACGCGGAACTGGCGCTGACCAATATCAATGCGGGCCTGCTGTACATCCTCGCGCTGACTTCGCTGGGGGTCTACGGCGTGATCATCGCGGGTTGGGCATCCAACTCCAAGTACGCGCTGCTGGGCGCCATGCGCTCGGCGGCCCAGATCGTGGCCTACGAGATCGCCATGGGCTTTGCCCTGGTGGGCGTGCTGGTGGCGGCAGGCAGCCTCAACCTGCAGGAGATCGTGCTGGCCCAGCAGGGCAGCCCGCTGCACTGGTTCTGGTTGCCGCTGTTGCCGCTGTTCGTGATCTACTTCATCTCCGGCGTGGCCGAGACCAACCGCGCACCCTTCGACGTGGCCGAGGGTGAATCGGAGATCGTCGCGGGTTTCCACGTCGAATACTCGGGGATGACCTTTGCCGTGTTCTTCCTGGCTGAATATGCCAACATGATCCTGATTTCGGCCCTGAGCGCATTGATGTTCCTGGGTGGCTGGCTCTCGCCGTTCCAGGGGGCCGGCATCGAGTCCTGGTTCAGCTGGGTCCCGGGCTTCTTCTGGCTGTTGCTCAAGACCTTTGTCTTCATGTTCCTGTTCCTGTGGTTCCGGGCGACCTTCCCGCGTTACCGCTACGACCAGATCATGCGTCTCGGCTGGAAGGTGTTCATTCCAATCACTATCGTCTGGATCGTGGTCGTCGGCCTGATGAAGGTCAACCATGTGCCCTGGTGGTTCAATTGAAGGCGGGGTGGAGAGATGAATAAGATCGTCAGTTATGTCCGCAGTCTGTTTCTGTTCGAGCTCCTGAAGGGGCTGGGCCTGACCGGACGTTACATGTTCACCCGTCCGTTCACCCTGGAATATCCGGAGGAGAAGGCGCCGGTCTCGCCCCGTTTTCGCGGGCTGCATGCGCAGCGGCGCTATCCGAACGGGGAGGAACGCTGCATCGCCTGCAAGCTGTGTGAGGCGGTGTGTCCTGCGCTGGCCATCACCATCGAGGCGGCGCCGCGCGAGGATGGCGAGCGCCGTACCACGCGCTATGACATCGATCTGTTCAAGTGTATCTTCTGCGGCTTCTGCGAGGAATCCTGCCCGGTGGACGCGATCGTCGAGACCCGCGTCTACGAGTATCACTTCGAGGAGCGGGGGGAGCAGATCATGACCAAGGACAAACTGCTCGCCATGGGTGAGAAGTACGAAGAACAACTGGCGGCCGATCGCGCCGCGCAGGCAGCGGTACGCTAGGGGAGCCCGATCGCAATGAGTTTCGAGAAATTCCTCTTCTACCTGTTCGCCGCGCTCATGGTGGGTGCTGCGGTGATGGTGATTACGCGCAGGAACCCGGTGCACTCGGTGTTGTTCCTGGTGCTGGCCTTCTTCAACGCGGCCGGCCTGTGGATGCTGGCCGAGGCCGAGTTCCTGGCGATCGCGCTGGTGCTGGTGTATGTCGGCGCGGTGATGGTGCTGTTCCTGTTCGTGGTGATGATGCTGGATATCAACCTGGCGGAACTGCGCGCCGGGTTCGTACGCAATGCGCCGGTGGCCCTGATCGTAGCCGTCGTCATGATGGCGGAACTGGCCGTCGTGCTGGGGCCGTCGCGTTTCGGCCTGGACAGCTACGCGGCGCCCTCACATCGCCCAGCGGACTACAACAACACGGCGGAGCTGGGCATGGCGCTGTTCACCCAGCACCTGTATGCCTTCGAGATCGCGGCGGTGATCCTGCTGGTGGGGATCGTGGCGGCGATCAGCCTGACCCTGCGGCGCCGGCCCGACACGAAGTACCTGGACCCGGGCCGTCAGGTGACGGTCAAGGCGGAGGATCGTCTGCGGGTGATCCGCATGGAATCGGAGGAGCGGGACTGATGATTGCGTTGTCGGACTATCTGATCGTCGCGGCGATCCTGTTTTCGGTGAGTATCGCGGGCATCTTCCTCAACCGGAAGAACGTGCTGCTGCTGCTGATGTGTATCGAACTGGTGCTGCTGGCGGTCAATATCAACTTCATAGCCTTCTCCCATTTTCTGGGCGATGTGAACGGACAGATCTTCGTGTTCTTCATACTCACCGTGGCTGCCGCTGAAGCCGCGATTGGCCTGGCGATCCTGGTGGTGCTGTTCCGTACCCGCCGTACGATCAACGTGGCCGATCTGGACACCCTGAAGGGCTGAGGAAGGGTTCATCATGATGGAAACCATACTACTTGCCATCGTACTCGCGCCGCTGACCGGATCCGCGATCGCAGGCCTGTTCCGCAACCAGGTCGGACGGGCCGGGGCGCACTGGGTCACCATTCTCGGTGTCGGCATCTCCTGCGCGCTGTCGCTGTACGTGTTCTACCTGTATGCCTTCGAGGATGCGCCGGTATACAACGAGTCGGTGTACACCTGGATGGTGGTCGACGGTCTTCGCATGGAGGTGGGCTTCCTGATCGACCGACTCACCGCCATGATGATGGCCGTGGTGACCTTCGTGTCCCTGATGGTGCACATCTATACCATCGGCTACATGGCGCACGAGGACGGTTACCAGCGCTTCTTCAGCTATATCGCCCTGTTCACCTTCTCGATGCTGATGCTGGTGATGTCGAACAACTTCATGCAGTTGTTCTTCGGCTGGGAGGCCGTGGGCCTGGTGTCCTACCTGCTGATCGGCTTCTACTTCAAGAAGGAATCGGCGATCTTCGCCAATCTCAAGGCCTTCCTGGCCAACCGGGTGGGTGACTTCGGTTTTGTGCTCGGCATTGCGGCTGTTGCGATGTATATGGGCACCCTGGACTATGCCGAGGCGTTCGAGCGCGCGCCCGCGTTGGCCCAGACCAGTATCAGTGTCTGGGGCGACCAGGTATGGTCGCTTATGACCGTGATCTGCATCCTGCTGTTCATCGGCGCCATGGGCAAATCGGCGCAGGTGCCGTTGCATGTGTGGCTGCCGGACTCCATGGAAGGCCCAACCCCGATCTCGGCACTCATCCACGCAGCCACCATGGTCACCGCGGGTATCTTCATGGTCGCGCGCATGTCGCCGCTGTACGAGCTGTCCGAGACCGCCCTGAGCTTCGTGATGGTCATCGGCGCGACCACGGCCTTCTTCATGGGCTTGATCGGCGTCATCCAGAACGATATCAAGCGTGTGATCGCCTATTCGACGCTGTCGCAGCTCGGCTACATGATCGCAGCATTGGGGGCATCTGCGTATGCGGCGGGCCTGTTCCACCTGATGACCCACGCCTTCTTCAAGGCCCTGCTGTTCCTGGGTGCCGGTTCTGTAATCATCGGCATGCACCACGATCAGGACATCCGCAACATGGGTGGCATGCGCAAATTCATGCCGGTTACCCACTGGACCTTCCTTATCGGCACTTTGGCGCTGATTGGATTCCCCGGCTTTGCCGGTTTCTTCTCCAAGGACGCTATCATCGAGGCGGTGCACGAATCCCGGATCCTGGGCAGCGATTACGCACACTGGATGCTGGTGGCCGGTGTCTTCGTGACCGCGCTGTACAGCTTCCGCCTCTATTTCATCGTCTTCCACGGGCAGGGGCCGCGGCGTTTTGAACCGCATCACGAAGCCCATGACGAGGACGGGGGAGCCGAGGCGGTTGTGCACCATGAAGTGCACGATGAGCCGCTGCCCCACGAATCGCCCAAGGTGGTAACGGTGCCGTTGATCCTGCTGGCCATCCCGTCTATTGTGATCGGTTATATGGCGATCGGGCCGATGCTGTTCGGTGATTTCTTCGACGGGGTGATCTCGGTGGCCGCCATTCACGACACTCTGGGCGAGATCCATTTCGAGGGTCCGATGGGCTTCCTGCTGCATGGGCTGACCGGTATCCCGATCTTCCTGGCCGCGGCCGGCGCCTTCGTGGCCTGGTATGTGTACATGCGGCGGCCGATCATCGCCACCGATCTCGTCACCCGCTTCGACTGGCTGTACGGCATCCTCGACCGTAAATACGGTTTCGATGCCTTCAACCAGATCGTGTTCGCCGGCGGGTCAAGGCTGTTGGGCAAGTTTCTTTGGCAGGTGGGTGACCGGGTGGTCATCGACGGCGCGGTGGTCAATGGCTCGGCACACTCGGTCGGCTGGGTTGCATCGGTTGTCCGTTATCTGCAGACCGGTTACCTGTATCACTATGCCTTCGCGATCATCATCGGCCTGCTGGGGCTGTTGAGCTGGTTCGTGATCCGCTGATGACGAAGTTGAGGGTTGGAAGAGAACAATGACTGCTGACTGGCCAATTCTGAGCGTCACGATCTGGTTGCCGATCATCGGTGGCCTGCTGGTTCTGATGAGTGGCGACAAGGCGCCGGGCGTGTCGCGCTGGGGCGCGCTGCTGATCGCGCTGCTCACCTTTGCCCTGAGCATACCGCTGTACCCGGGCTTCGACGCCTCCACTGCGCAAATGCAGTTCGTGGAGAACAGACCCTGGATTCCGATGTTCAATGTGAACTACCACCTGGGTGTCGACGGTATCTCCATGCCGCTGATCCTGTTGACCACCTTCATCACGCCGCTGGTCGTCATCGCTGGTTGGGAGGTCATACAGTACAAGCCCTCGCAATACATGGCGGCCTTCCTGATCATGGAAGGGGTAATGGTCGGCGTCTTCGCCGCGCTGGATGCGATGCTGTTCTACGTATTCTGGGAGGCCATGCTGATCCCGATGTTCATCATCATCGGCGTGTGGGGCGGGCCACGGCGGGTCTACGCCACGATCAAGTTCTTCCTGTATACCTTCCTCGGCTCGGTGTTCATGCTGGTCGCCCTGATCTACATGTATTTCAAGTCGGGTTCGATGGAGATCCTGGCCTTCCATGATCTCAAGCTCGGCATGACCGAGCAGGTGCTGATCTTCATCGCCTTTTTGCTCGCATTCGCGGTCAAGGTGCCGATGTGGCCGGTGCATACCTGGCTGCCGGACGCGCACGTGGAGGCACCGACGGGTGGTTCGGTCATCCTGGCCGCCATCATGCTCAAGATCGGTGGCTATGGCTTCCTGCGTTTCAGTCTGCCGATCACCCCGGACGCCAGCCATTCGCTGGACTGGATGATCATCGGGATGTCACTGATTGCGGTGGTCTACATCGGTTTCGTGGCGCTGGTGCAGCAGGACATGAAGAAGCTGATCGCCTATTCTTCGATTGCCCATATGGGTTTCGTGACCCTGGGTTTCTTTATCGTGTTCATAATCGTTTCGCGCAGCGACGTGCACGCCGGCGCTGTGCTGGGCGTACAGGGCGGCATGGTGCAGATGGTCTCGCACGGCTTCATCTCGGCGGCCATGTTCCTGTGTGTCGGGGTTCTGTATGACCGCCTGCACAGCCGCCAGATCGCGGATTACGGCGGCGTGGTCAACGTAATGCCCTGGTTTGCCGCCTTCATGGTGTTCTTCTCCATGGCCAATGCCGGCCTGCCGGGCACCTCCGGTTTCGTTGGCGAGTTCATGGTCATCCTGGCCAGCTTCCGGGCCGACTTCTGGTTTGCGGTGCTGGCGGCCACCACCCTGACCATCGGCGCGGCCTATACCCTGTGGATGGTCAAGCGGGTGATCTTCGGCGAGGTGACATCGGAGGGTGTTGCAGCGCTCCAGGATATCAATGCACGGGAGGCGCTGGTCCTGACATCCCTGGCGCTGGCAGTGCTGGTTCTTGGTCTGTGGCCTGCGCCCCTGGTCGAGGTGATGAACGCCTCGATCGGAAATCTTGTTCAGCATATCGGCGTCAGCAAGCTCTGACGCCGCAATAATCGGTTAGCGACATGCAATACGATCTGTTAAGCCTGCAACCGGTTCTGCCGGAAATCTTCATGCTCGGCGCGGCCTGCGTGGTGCTGGTGGTGGACCTGTTCCTCTCCCAGCGCACGCGCTACTGGACCTACGGTCTCACGCTGGCGGCCCTGGTCGGTGCGATAGCTGTCACTGCCTGGACAGCCACGTCGGGGACACAGGTCCTGTTCGATGGCAGTTATGTGCGTGATCCAGTGTCCGACGTGCTCAAGCTGGCCATCCTGACCATCGATCTGTTCGTGATGGCCTACGCGCGCGACTATCTCGATCAGCAGGAGATCTATCGCGGGGAGTTCTACATCCTTTCCCTGTTTGCCACCCTGGGCATGATGGTGATGGCCTCGGCAAACAACTTCCTTACTGTATACCTGGGTCTCGAGCTGCTCGCCCTGAGCGTGTATGCGCTGGTGGCCTTCGATCGTGATTCCATCAAGGGCGCGGAGGCCGCGATGAAGTACTTCGTACTAGGCGCGCTGGCCTCCGGCATGCTGCTGTACGGTCTCTCCATGCTCTACGGTGCAACCGGGGCGCTGAACTTCCTCGAGGTGAGCGCGGCCATCGCCAGCGGCAACATAGACGAAACGGTCTTGGTGTTCGGCCTGGTATTCGTGGTGATCGGGGTGGCCTTCAAGTTCGGGGCAGTGCCTTTCCACATGTGGGTGCCGGATGTCTATCATGGCGCGCCCACGGCCGTGACCCTGTTCCTGGGCAGCGTCCCCAAGATCGCCGCCTTTTCGCTGGCCATCCGGCTGCTGGCGAACGGGGCAGGGGGCCTGTCCGCGCACTGGTCAGACATGCTGACCATCCTGGCGATCGCCTCGCTGGCCATCGGTAATATCGTTGCCATCGCGCAGGACAACATCAAGCGCATGCTGGCCTATTCGACCATCTCGCATGTTGGTTTCATCTTCCTGGGCTTCATTGCGGCCGACAGCCGCGGCTACGGGGCCGCCTTGTTCTACACGGTGGTATACGCCTTGACCGCTGCCGGTGGCTTCGGACTGTTGACGGTGATCAGCCGCAAGGGCTTCGACGCGGAGAACCTGCACGACCTGAAAGGACTAAACGACAAGAGCCCCTGGCTGGCCGCCATGATGATGCTGGTGCTGTTCTCCATGGCCGGCGTGCCGCCGACGGTGGGTTTCTTCGCCAAGCTGTTCGTACTCGAGGCCGTGATTCGTGTGGACATGGTCTGGCTGGCCGCCGTCGCGGTAATCTTCTCCATCATCGGCGCCTTCTACTACCTGAGAGCGGTCAAGGTGATGTACTTCGACAAGCCGATCGACGATCAGCCGATCATCGCTTCCGTGGACAGCCGCCTGGCCATCTCGGTCAACGGCGTGGCCATCCTGTTGCTGGGTATCTTCCCGGCCGGCCTGCTCGCGGTCTGCCGCGCGGCCTTCGTCGGCTGAAAAACCTTACAGAAATCCGCCGAAACGGGCTTGTCAGAAAGCGCCATTCTCTGTATAGTTCGCGCACCAGATGCGGGGTGGAGCAGTCTGGCAGCTCGTCGGGCTCATAACCCGAAGGTCGTAGGTTCAAATCCTGCCCCCGCTACCAACCCCTGAAAGGCCGCAGATTTGCGGCCTTTTTGTTTTCCAGATCAGGACACTATTTGAACCTACGACATCAAAATGGCAGGTTCAGCAAGCGCCGGAAGGCGCAGCACGAGCGGAGCGAGTCAATCCTGCCCCCGCTACCAACCCCTGAAAGGCCGCAGATCTGTGATAACGATGATCCCGGCTCTTCTCTTGCTTGTTCAAGGTCACCAGCAGGATGTGATCCCTGCGGTTGCCGAGTACCACGTGACCGCTGTTCCAGCTGCCAGGGTTAAAGTCCTCCCCGAACAGGCCCGGAATCTCCTGGCGCTAAAACTCCCGCCCAAGGGCCAATTCCAACGGGTCCAGCACCGCGCGCAAGCGGGCCAGCGGGCGCATGCCTTCGTCTGCATCGAAATCCGGGTAATCCGGGTTGCTTGCCACCAGCCGGTAGCGTCCCTCGCCGTCCTTCACTACCTTACGCAACACGTATTGATCATCGCCACTCGCGCTCTGGCGCTCTATGGCCAGGATATCCCCGCTGATGGAACCGGCATGTCCGGGGTCGATACGCTCCAACAGCAGGTAGTCACCGTCGCGAACCGGTCGTTGTCCTCCGTTCATGGAGTTACCGACCGCCCGCGCGATGAAGGGGAGCGCCGGATCGAGGCGCCCGTGGCCGACGCCCAGCACGCGCGTTTCATCCACGTCGTGCCGGCCGTCCCTGAAGTGCCCACAGGCTATCCGCAGGTCGGGGAAATACGGCAACTCGGTACCCGTCCCTGCCGGCAGAGACACCACCGAGGCCATCGACCGGTCATCGCTCGCAGCGAGCCGCGGTTCATAGACTGCGAACCGGTAGTCGACCAGTTCCTGCAGCATCGCATTGAAGGTCTCCAGCAACCCATCGTCTACGGAAAAGGTCGGGCGGAAGTGCCCGTCCACGACCTCGAACAACGAACCCGATGCTCCCTTGCGGTTGCCCCCAACCCAGGCGTTGACCGGGTTGCGATTCCAGTAGCCGATCCATTGCCGCTCGTCGAGCCGCTCCAGGTCCTGGAGATCCGCCTTGATATCCCCCACGAAGCCCGGGCGACGGCGGAACACCTCCAGCGACCAGGCCGCGAGTTCCTGTCGCGTCGGTGGCTGCCGGAACCCGTCGTGCTCCAGCAGCGCTTCGAGCAGGACTGCCTTGAACGACTTTGTCATCCGGGTGGTTTCCACTTCGGAGAAGAAGGCCTCGTAACGATCGAGGCAGGGTGTCAATGGCCAATAATTTTGACCCCCCTCGGCCAATAAAATTGACCTACCCGGGGCGACAAAAAAATCAGCTCTCGCGTTTGTGCTTCAGTCGATAGCTCTCACCTCCCAGCATGAAGATGTGTGAATGGTGGATCAGCCGGTCCACGATGGGCACGGCCACGTTGTC
>JAKRWE010000047.1 GCA_024712425.1 Chromatiales bacterium | reverse complement strand
ACAGGCCTGCACCGGACCATCCCTGGAGATGAGGCGCCCCCTCGTCCCCTCATGACCCCGGACTCACCAAGGGGACATTTCAGCTTGGGAGAAAAGGGGACATTTTAGAATTGGGTTGACAAGCCTGCCTTATACTTTGCCTCTCAAACCTGGGGTCCGACATGAAAAAACTGTTAACCCTTGCCCTGCTCGTTATCGTCCTGAACGTGCAGGCGGCCCCGGCCATCTTCCAGGCGCATGTGGATGCGCCCGTGGGCAAGGTCTACAAAACGCTGTACAGCGAACTCGAATCACGCCGCCTGTTCATGGTGTTCGAGCCGGACCTGGGGAGCGTGATCGCCGGAATGGCCGAGCGTCTCGGTGACGACTACAACCGCAATGGACTGGAGGTGATCCGCAGCCTGGTGGTATGCAATGCCTGGTATGCCAACAAGGTCAGCAACCTGGATCCGGCCATGCTGGCGTTGTGCCCGTTGCGGGTGTCGCTTATCCACAAGGCGGGCACCACCACCGTCTCGTTCGCCCGTCCCACGGTCTACGCACAGGACAGCAAGGCCCTGCCGGTCATCCGCGAGATCGAGGACATGGTGATCGAGGCCATCAAGGCCTCGGTGTCGATGTCCTCCGGGGGCTGAGCCGTCGATGAAAGCGAATATTTTCAACGTGGACCTGCACGATTTCGAGCAGCAGGTGATCGAGGCCAGTCACGAAACGCCGATACTGGTGGATTTCTGGGCCGACTGGTGCGCGCCCTGCCATGCCATTGCGCCACATATCACCAGGGTGATCGACGAACTGGGCGGCGAGGTGCGTCTGGCCAAGGTCGAGGTGGACGAGGGCGAGAACATGAAAGTCGCCGGCCATTACCGCCTGCGGGGCTTTCCCACCATCATGCTGTTCCGGAACGGCGAGGAGCGCGGCCGCTTTGCCGGCTCCAGGCCGGCGCGCTGGATCCACGACTGGCTGGACCAGCATCTGCAGCCGGCCTGAACCGACGCCGGGAATTAACTTCACGAATCGATTAAAGAATTTCCGCGACGGGTCGCTAAGGGGATCAAGACAAAGGCAGATGCTTTTTTCTTCGATCCTCCTCTGGCGCTTGAACAAGCGCTTTTAAGGGCCTGTCACCTCCCCGTGCAGGCCCTTTTTTATGTCAACCAGTCCTGTGGCTTGAGGTAGACCTCGTACAACTCGGCCTCCGGGCTGCCCGGCTCGGGGTGCCAGTCGTACTTCCAGCTCACCAGCGGCGGCAGTGACATCAGGATGGATTCGGTACGTCCTCCGGTCTGCAGGCCGAAGATGGTGCCGCGGTCGTAGACCAGGTTGAATTCGACATAGCGCCCGCGCCGGTAGAGCTGGAATTCGCGTTCACGCTCGCCATAGGGCGTGTCCATGCGGCGCTCCACGATGGGGCGGTAGGCCGGGATGTAGTGGTCCCCGACGCTGCGCATGAAGGCGAAGGCAGTCTCGAAATCTGGCTCGTTCATGTCGTCGAAGAACAGCCCGCCCACACCGCGTGGCTCGTTGCGGTGCTTGAGGAAGAAATAATCGTCGCACCACTGCTTGTATTTGGGATAGGCGCCCGGTCCAAAGGGGGCGCAAGCGGCCTTCGAGGTTCGGTGCCAATGGATCACATCCTCGCGGTTGCCGTAATAGGGCGTGAGGTCGAAGCCGCCGCCGAACCACCACACCGGCTCCGCGTCCTCTTTCTCGGCGATGAAGAAACGCACGTTGGCATGTGAGGTCGGGACATAGGGATTGCGTGGGTGAATCACCAGCGAGACGCCCATGGCCTGGAAACTGCGTCCGGCCAGCTCCGGGCGCGAGGCGGTGGCCGACGGCGGCAATCCATCACCATGCACATGCGAGAAGTTGACCCCGGCCTTCTCGAAGACCTTGCCCTCCTCCAGGACCCGCGAGCGGCCGCCACCGCCCTGCTCGCGTTCCCAGGCGTCCTGGCGGAATTCGCAGCCGTCCACTTCGGCGAGTGCGTCGCAGATATCATTCTGCAGGGCGAGCAGGTAGTGTTTGACGGTTTCGATATCGGGATTCTGGCTCATGGTGTTCAGCGATGTTGTTGGCCCGTGCGCGGGTCGCGTATGGGCGTGGGTTGTTTCAGCTTGCCGAGTTTGCCGCAGAGTATGGCATCGGCGCCGGGGCAGCGCAGGCGTACCTGGACCGGGCTGCGTGCGGGGGGCTGTCCGGCACGGTTGGCGCTGCTCGAGATCAGGGCCTGGCCGGTGGCGTCACACAGCGCCGCGGCCAGCGGGTGGGCGGTGACCCGGCAGGCGACGGTCTCCTGTCCGCCGTTGATCCAGTGCGGCAGGCCGGGGCGTGCCGGCAGCAGCCATGTAATGGGGCCAGGCCAGGACTCGCGTACCGGCTCCATCCCCTTGCAGTCGAGCAGGGCGTAAGGGCGCAGCTGTTCGATGTCGCTCGCGATCAGGATCAGACCCTTGTCCACCGGGCGCTGTTTGAGCTGCAGCAGGCGCATGACTGCGCGCGGGTCGAGTGGGTCGCAGCTCAGCCCGTACACGGCCTCGGTGGGACAGGCGACGATGCCGCCGTGGTGGATGATGCGCGCGGCCTCGCGGAGATGGAAGGGGGAGGTCATGCGATCGTAGCCCGGGTGAAGGCCGAAGGTCGTAACCCGGGAACGCGGCTTCTTTCTCCCGGCTTACGATTTTTCATCCTGCGAGTCTTCTGCTGTTTCGGCCTGCGGCGGTGGCTCATAGGGTTCGGCAAAGGAGCAATCCTGCTGCGGACAGACCTTCTCGGTGCCGCGCCGCTTGGTGGTCTTGATGGTCAGGATCGGCCAGCCGCACTGTGGGCAGGGCTCGGCGATCGGCTGGTTCCAGATCGCGTAGTCGCACTTCGGGTAGGTGGGGCAGGAGTAGAAGATTTTGCCGCGTCGCGACTTGCGCTGCATCAGGCTGCCCTTGTGACACTTGGGGCACTTCACCCCCGTATCCTTCGGTTTCTCCAGCGGCTCGATGTATTTGCACTTGGGGTAGCCGGAGCAGCCGATGAACTTGCCGTAGCGACCCTGCTTGAAGATCAGCTCGGAGCCGCACTCGGGGCAGTCGCGCCCGACCTTTTCGGGCTCGGTGCTGGCATCGGCGTCGTCGTTCAGATTGCGCGTATAGTCGCATTCCGGGTAGTGGGTGCAGCCGATGAAGCGTCCGTTGCGTCCCAGTCGAATCGACAGCTGGCCGCCACACTTGGGGCACTTCTCGTCGATCTTCTCCTGGGTCACGTCCGAGCGCTTGACGTTCTTCTCGGTGTCGTCGATGCGTTCCTTGAACGGCTTCCAGAACTTCTCCAGCAGCGGAACCCACTCCTCCTCGCCGCGCGACACGGCGTCCAGTTCGTCCTCGAGGCGGGCGGTGAAATCGTAGTCCACGTACTGGGTGAAGTAGTTGGTCAGGAACTTGTTGACCACGCGCCCGACATCGGTGGGGAAGAAGCGCTTCTTCTCCAGTTCCACGTAGTCGCGGTCCTGCAGGGTGGAGATGATCGAGGCATAGGTCGAGGGCCGGCCAATGCCAAACTCTTCCAGGGCCTTGACCAGGCTGGCCTCGGTGTAACGCGGGGGTGGCTCGGTGAAGTGCTGTTCGGGTCGGATCTTGACCAGGTCGACCTGTTCGCCCTCTTTCAGCGGCGGCAGCATCTTCTCGTCGTCCGCGCCCGCCTTGGCGTCGTCGGTGCCTTCGGTATAGACCTGGATGAAGCCCGGCTTGGCGATGGTCGAGCCGCTGGCGCGTAAGATGTTGCCCTCGCCGGCGCTCAGGTCGGCCGAGACTGTGTGCATGGTGGCGTGGATCATCTGGCAGGCCACGGTGCGTTTCCAGATCAGGCTGTAGAGCTTGAGCTGGTCGCGGTCCAGGTGCCTGGCGATCGACTCGGGGGTGTTGAGCACCGAGGTCGGTCGGATCGCCTCGTGCGCCTCCTGGGCGTTCTTGGCCCTGGTCTTGAACACCCGCGGCTTGTCCGACAGGTTGTCCTTGCCGTATTTGTCGGCGATGAAATCCCGCAGTTCGGCCACCGCCTCGTCTGCCAGTGCCACCGAGTCGGTCCGCATGTAGGTGATCAGGCCGACCGCACCGTTGCCGATGTCCACGCCTTCGTACAACTGCTGGGCAACACGCATGGTGCGTTGCGCGGTGAAGCCAAGCTTGCGCGAGGCCTCCTGCTGCAGGGTCGAGGTGGTGAAGGGTGCCGCCGGGTTGCGCCGGCGCTGTTTCTTCTCGACCTTGGCCACGGTCAGTTTGCCGCCGGCCGCCTTGTTCAGGGCCTGCTCGATCTCGTGCGCCCGTTCGCCGGTCTCGACGCTGAACTGGGTCAGCTTGTCGCCCCCGAAGTGGGTCAGCTTGGCGCCGAAGGCCTGCTGCTCCTTTTGCGCGTCGGCCTCGATGGTCCAGTACTCGCGGCTCTTGAAGGCCTCGATCTCGTCTTCACGCTCGCAGATCAGGCGCAGGGCCGGACTCTGCACGCGCCCGGCGGACAGCCCGCGGCGCACCTTCTTCCACAGCAGCGGCGAGAGGTTGAAGCCGACCAGGTAGTCCAGGGCGCGGCGCGCCTGTTGGGCATTGACCAGGTCCATGGACAGGTCGCGCGGATGGGCTACCGCGTCCTGCACCGCCTTCTTGGTGATCTCGTTGAACACCACCCGGTGCACCGGCTTGTCCTTGAGCACCTTGCGGTTCTTGAGCATCTCGTACAGGTGCCAGGAGATGGCCTCGCCCTCGCGGTCCGGGTCGGTCGCGAGATACAGGGCGTCGGCATTCTTCAGTTTCTGGGTGATCGCTTTGACGTGCTTGTCGTTGCGGTCGATGACCTGGTACTTCATGGCGAAGTGATTGTCCGGGTCGACGGCGCCCTCCTTGGGCACCAGGTCGCGCACATGGCCGTACGAGGCAAGCACATCGAAGTCCTTGCCGAGGTATTTCTTGATCGTCTTGGCCTTGGCCGGCGACTCAACGATAACGAGGTTCATAGGGCGTCAGTTCTGCGGTTTGGGCGGCGGGCATCGGGCCAGCCGCAGTGGGTTTCCTTTTTTACCGATAGCCGGCAATTGCCCCGGGTGTCAAGCCGGGGCGAAAAAAAGCCCGGGCGCCTGGCCCGGGCCTGTGCGTGTATTCCGGAGCGCCGGTTATCAGTGCAGATAGGGCGGCTCGCCGTTGTAGACCAGTTCCTCCATCAGGGCGAAGGCGTTCTCCTGTCCGGGCTGGTTGAGCAGTACCAGCAGCACCACCCATTTCACATCGTCGGTGGTGAGCTCCTCGGTCTCGATTGCCATGCAACGCTCGATAACCAGTTCGCGGCTCATGGGGTCCAGGATCCCGCTCTGCTCCAGGGTCAGCAGCATGCCCTGGATCTCGAGGTCCATCTTCTGTTGTTCCCTGTCGCAGAAGACCCGCACCGAACGGTTGGGTGCGGAGGTGCCGTACTCCAGCAGGCTGCCCTGGCGCCAGGCCAGTTCGTCCAGCCAGTTGAAGGCCTTGCGTACCTCGCCCCCCTGGAAGCCCGCTTGCAGCAGTTCCTCTTCCAGGGTGGTCTGGTCCACGGGCACGGATTCTTCACTATCCATGTAGTTCTCGTAGATGTAAATCAGGACGTCGATGAGATTTTCATTCACAGCTTGTTTCCTGGAAGGCAGGGGATGCGGGCCCCGGGGAGCGCTGGTATCTCCTTGTGCGGGCCTGCTTCAAGGCGGGATATGGGTTCACGTATGAAGATTTCCAAGTCGTATGAACAGTCCACCTGCTTCCGATGATACATGACCCTGCAATTCGAGCAAGAGCAACATGGAGGAGATTTCCGCGGCGCTGAAGCGGCTTTTGGCCACCAGCTGGTCGGTGCTGACCGGGTCGTATCCCATGGTCTCGAGCAGTTCCAGGTGGTCAGGCTCGAGTTCGCCTTCCGGTGTGGCGGGTGATTCGGCGGGCGTGTCGGGGTCGGCGAGCAAGCCGAGTTGGGAAGCCAGTTCCTCGACGATGTGTTCGCCGGTCTCGACCAGCTTGGCGCCCTGCCGGATCAGGGCATGGCAGCCTCGTGCCTGCGGGTTGTGGATGGAGCCCGGAATGGCGAACACCTCCCGCCCGGCCTCGCTGGCCAGGCGCGCGGTGATCAGCGAGCCGCTGTTGAGCGCGGCCTCGACCACCAGGGTGCCCAGGCTCAGGCCGGCGATGATACGGTTGCGGCGCGGGAAATTGCCCGGCCGCGGCGGGGTGCCGGGCGGGTATTCGGACACCAGCAGGCCGTTCTCCACGATCCGGTGTGCCAGGTCCCGGTGGCGTGCGGGGTATACCCGGTCCAGCCCGGTGCCGGTCACTGCGACGGTGCGGCCGCGCTCCAGTGCTCCCTCGTGGGCCGCCCCATTGATGCCCAGGGCCAGCCCGCTGGTGACCAGCAGCCCGTTGCCAGCCAGGAAGCGGGCAAACCGTCGGGCGTTCTCGAGGCCGCCGCGGCTGGCATGACGGCTGCCGACGATGGCCAGTTGCGGTAGTGCCAGCAGCAAGGGATCGCCGCGCAGGAACAGGGCCGGCGGCGGGTCGGGCAGTTCGCGCAGCAGTTCAGGGTAGGCGGGATCGGTGACCGGGAGCAGGCGGGTGTCGCTGTTCTGCAGCCACTCGAGGTCGCGCCGTGCCTGATCCCGGTCCGCTGCGGCAAGGGCCCGTCGGACCTTTTCCGGTGTCTCGGGCGGCGGGCTGTCGAGCAGGGCCTGGGGGTTGGGTTGCTGTGCCAGCAGGGGCAGCAGGCGGCGCGGCCCGAGGTCGGGGGCGCGCAACAGGGTCAGCCAGGCGAGAGTTTGTTCGGGGGTGGCGGTCACAGCATCCATGTCGTGATCATACCGGGGTTTGTCGGGGTGCCCTGGCAGGCTTGGCCTTGTCAGGGCGTATGAACCCGGTCGAGGATGTGGATCGGGCGTATGGCGTTCAGCACCAGGCCGAAGCTGACCCGGTCGAAGGTGCGGAACACCATCAGCAGGCCGGCCTCCTCGTCGGGCAGGGTCACGGTATCACGCGAGTCGGGCGTGACCACATCACGAATGGTCTCGCCGCGCTGATCGATGCGCAGCACATGCCCGGCCTCCAGGCCGTCCCGGGCGCCGCGGTCCAATACCACCACGTTGTACTGGCCGATCTGGGCAACGCCGTTCAAAACCGCGATGATCGACCCGTTCATGTCAGCCTTGGGCTGGTGGGGGACGAAATTGGTCCAGCTGGTGTCATCGCTTACCGGCAGCAGGCGGTCGCCAATGACGGTCTCCCTTTTGCTCTTGTTGAAGAACACCGTGGCGGGGTCGCCGCCACGGGTGGCCTCGACGGTGCCGATATAGGTCGCTTCCCGCCCGAGTACTTCGCCGGTATCTGCATCCTTATAGGGTCCGCCGGGGCGCACCACGTGGTATTTGCCGCCAGCCTTGTCCAGTGAACGGACATAGGCCCGCACCCCGGTGCCGCCGAGGATGTGATCCTGCCCGAAGCTGACGATATAAGGGGCGGCATCGGCCTGGCCCGGGTTCAGCACATAGGGCCGGGACAGGAACGGCGCGATGTCACCGATGGGGATGGCCGGGATGGCGCCGTCCCAGGGCCTGGAGCGCACTTGCGGCGAGAGCTTGACCGGGCCGCGGCTCAGGCGTAGCTGGGGCTTGCCGTTGACGTAGACCAGGTCCAGCCGGTCGCCCGGATAGATCAGGTGCGGATTGGCGATCTGCGGGTTGACGTACCAGATGTCCGGCCAGCGCCAGGGACTGCGCAGGAAGCGGGCCGAGATGTCCCACAGGGTGTCCCCTTTTTTTCACCACGTAATGAGCGGGGTGGTCTGCGCGCAGCAATTCGTCGGCGAAGGCGCTCGAGCCCAGCAGCAGACTGAACAGCAGCAGGGCGTGTTGGCGGAGGAATTGGCTGACTCTCTTCATGGGATTCCCTTGGCGTTATCGTCGGTTCCTGCAAGTCGAATGATCCGACATTAAGGTATCATTACCGTCCTGTCCGGGGTCGCGTTCGGTGTATGCCACTGAAAGTCTAGCGCAAACAGCGGCCTGGCGATGATTATTGATACTCTACTATAGAACGTGGACCGGCTCATGGCGACTCTCGATATTTTGCATTTTCCCGACCCACGCCTGCGCAACAAGGCGAAACCGGTCACACAGGTGGACGACAGGGTGCGTCGCCTGATCGATGACATGTTCGAGACCATGTACCAGGCGCCGGGGATAGGCCTTGCGGCCATACAGGTGAACACGTCTCTGCGCGTGGTGACCATCGATATCAGCGAGGAGAAGGATCAGCCGCTGGCGCTGGTCAACCCCGAGATCCTCGAGCGTGACGGTGTCGAGGAGATGAGCGAGGGCTGCCTGTCGGTGCCAGGGATCTACGAGAAGGTCAAACGCGCGGACCATATCCGCTTTCGTGCCCTCGACCGCAACGGCGAGCCGTTCGAACAAGAGGCCGAGGGCCTGCTGGCGGTTTGTGTTCAGCACGAAATCGATCACCTCGACGGCAAGTTGTTTGTCGATCACCTGTCCAGCCTGAAACGCCAGCGGATTCGCAAGAAGCTGGAGAAAGAGGCGCGCCAGGCAGCACCAGCCCCTGCCGGTACCGTTATCTGAGTAAGACTAGACAGCTTCCTGTTTCCATATTGCGACCCGGTTCCCATTTGTCATGACAGCCCCCTTACGCATCCTGTTCGCCGGTACGCCGGATTTCTCCGTCCCGCCGCTACGCGCCCTGATCGATTCGCCGCACCAGGTGGTCGGTGTCTACACCCAGCCGGATCGCCCGGCCGGACGGGGACGCAAGCTGGTGCCCAGCCCGGTCAAGGCGGTCGCACTGGAGGCCGGTATTCCGGTCGAGCAGCCGGTCGATTTCCGGGATGAGGCTGATGTCCAGCGCCTGGCCGACTACCATGCCGACCTGATGGTGGTGGTGGCCTATGGTCTGTTGCTGCCCGAGCCGGTACTCGATGCCCCACGCCTGGGTTGTATCAATATTCACGCATCCATCCTGCCGCGCTGGCGCGGTGCAGCGCCGATACAGTGCGCCATTCAGGCGGGTGACAGCGAGACCGGCGTGGCCATCATGCAGATGGAAAAGGGGCTGGATACCGGTCCGGTGTACCTGATCGAGCGTACGCCGATCGCCGTGGACGAGACGGGCGGCAGCTTGCACGACCGGCTGTCGGCGCTGGGGGCGGAGGCCTTGATGAAGGCCCTGCCCGGCATCGCCGACGGGACCTTGTCCGCGCAGCCCCAGGACGACGCGCAGGCCGTGTACGCCCACAAGCTGCAGAAATCGGAGGCCTGGATAGACTGGCGCCAGCCCGCCGACCGGATCGAGCGCCAGGTGCGCGCCTTCAATCCCTGGCCGGTCGCCCAGACCCGCTACGAGGACGCCAATCTGCGGATTTGGGAGGCGCACGCCATGCCCGGCGAGTGTGCCGAGCCCGGCACCGTGATGGCGGCCGGGCGCGAGGGCGTGGATGTCGCAACGGGTGATGGCCTGCTGCGCATCACGCAACTGCAGCTGCCGGGCAAGCGCAGTATGAGCGCGCAGGACTTCATCAATGCCCATGCGATCCAGGGCGTCGTGCTCGGCGGCGAATGAGCCAGCCCCCGGATCCCCGCCTGATAGCGATCCGTAACCTGGCCGCTGTACTGGATGGCCGTTCACTGGACGCGGTTTTGCCGGCGAGTACCGCGGCACTGCCCGAGCAGCAACGCACCCTGGCCCGCGAACTGAGTTACGGCCTGTGCCGCTGGTACCGGCAGCTGCATGCCGTCGTTGCGGCGCGCCTGAAAAAACCGTTGCGCTCGAAAGACCGTGATATCCACCTGCTGATGCTGCTCGGGGTGTACCAGCTGATGCATACCCGTGTGCCGCCGCATGCGGCCGTGTCCACGGCCGTCGATCTGACGCATCAACTGGGCAGGGCCTGGGCCGGAAAGCTGGTCAATGGTGTGCTGCGGGCGGTGCAGCGTGAACTGGCGAATGAGCATTCCGCCCTGCATGCGCAGCTGGCCGGTGACCTGTCGATCCGTTATGCCCAGCCCAAGTGGTTCGTGCGCGCCATGCATAAGGCCTGGCCGGCGCGCGACGAGGCGATCCGTGCGGCCCTGCAGCAGCGCGCGCCCATGACCCTGCGTCTGAACATGCGGCGTCAGCAGCGTGCGGGCTACCTGGCCGGGCTGGCGCGTCAGGGGATCGCAGCGGAAGGCCTGGCGTCGGTGCCCGATGCGGTGGTGCTGGGAGAGCCGCGACCGGTCGCGAAGCTGCCAGGCTTTGCGGAGGGGCTGGTTTCGGTACAGGATGCCGGGGCGCAGCTGGCGGCGCGGCTGTTGGACGTGCGCAAGGGTCAACGGATCCTGGATGCCTGTGCCGCGCCCGGCGGCAAGACCGGGCACATCCTGGAACTGGCCGATGACCTGGATGTCACAGCCATGGATGTGGACGAGGCGCGTCTGTCGCGCGTGCAGGAGAACCTGGAGCGCCTGGGGCTGCCAGCAACCCTGTATGCGGGCGATGCGGCCCAGCCGCCGCGGGCATGGCGGGAGCAGGGTTTCGATCGCATCCTGGTGGACGCCCCCTGTTCCGCGACCGGCGTGATGCGCCGCCACCCGGACGTACGGCTGCTGCGCCGGCATGAGGATATCGCGGCACTGGCCGCGCGCCAGGCGCGCATACTCGATGCCCTGTGGGCCTGCCTGCGGCCTGCCGGGAAGCTGCTGTATGCCACCTGCTCGCTGATGCCGCAGGAAAACGAACAACAGATGCACCAGTTCCTGCAGCGGCAGCCCGATGCGCGTAGCATTGAACTGCCCGATACCTGGGGTCACGACCGCGAGGTCGGGCGGCAGACCCTGCCAGGCGAGATGACGATGGACGGTTTCTATTACGCATTGCTGGAGAAAGTGGATGGCTGAGCGGTCCAGCCGCCTGTTGTTCCTGCTGTGCCTGCTGGCGGCGCCATTGCTGCACGCGGCCGCCCTCGAGCTCAGCAAGGTCACCCTCACCCTGGGTGAGGACAACCGGATCTACGTGGATGCCCAGATCGGTTACCGATTGACCCCGGCGGTGAAGGAGGCGCTGGAGAACGGCGTGCCGCTCACCTTCGTGCTGCACGTGCAGATGCGTCGCAGCCGGGCCTGGATCTGGGAGAAGGACGCAGCCGACTACCGTCTCCGCAGCACCCTGCGCTACCGGCCCCTGTCCGGCCTTTACGAGGTGCGCAATCTCGGTGGCGACGACAAGCAGGTGTTCGCCACCCGCGAGGCGGCGCTGCGTTACATGGGGCGGATCCGGGACCTGGCGATCGCGGATCGCTCCAGCCTGGATACCGAGGAGGAATACACGGTGCGGCTGGAGACCTTCCTGGACGTGGAGGCGCTGCCCCTGCCCCTGCGTCCGCGCGCCTATCTCTCGAGTGAATGGAGCCTGAAGGCGGAGCCCTGGGAATGGCAGATCCGTCCGTGAGAAAACGCCGGCGTCTCGACCTGCTGGCCACCGGCATGCTGGTGGTGCTGCTACTGGCGGCCCTGCACATGATGAGCGGCGCGGTGCAGCGCTCCGAGTCCCTGGACGCCTGGTTCATGCCCCTGCTGGCCTTTACCGTGGTCGGCCTGATGGCGCTGGTGGGCCTGGTCGGATGGAACCTGTGGCAGCTGTTGCGGGATTACCGCCGGCAGGCGGCCGGCTCCCGCCTCAACCTGCGCCTTGTGGTTATGTTCGGAGCACTGTCGCTGGCCCCGGTCAGCGTGGTGTACGTGTATTCGCTGCAGTTCCTGGCGCGCGGTATCGACGGCTGGTTCGATGTCCAGGTGGACAGCGCGATGGACGACGCGCTGGCCCTGAGCAAGGTCTCGCTGGACCTGCACAAGCGGGAGATGCTCAAACTCACGCGTAACCTGCTGGGGTCGCTGGAGAATACCGAGCAGGCCAGCCTGGCCGCGAGCGCGGGCGGACTGCGTGAATCCTCGGGTGCCTTCGAGGTGTCCATGTTCAACAGGGAAGGGAAGGTGCTGGCGCTGAGCCACCAGAACCCCGATGTGCTTACGCCCAGCCCCCCCACGGCGCACATGATCAAGCAGGTACGTGCCGGCAAGGACTTCGTCAGCCTGGTGCCCCTCAAGAGCGGCCAGATGGTGGTGCGCGTGATGGCCGTGGATCCCAAGGGCCGGGATCTGGTCATGCAGGCCATCTACACGGTGCCGGAGAACCTGAGCGTGCTGACACAACGGGTGCAGGATGCCTACGAGGCCTATCGGGAACGAGCCTATCTGCGCGGTTCGATCAAGTTCAGTTTTGCGTTGACCCTGTCGCTGGTGTTGCTGCTGGGCCTATTTGCCGCCGCCTGGGGCGCTTTCTATACCTCGCGCCTGCTGGTGCGGCCGATCAAGCAGATTGCCGAGGCGACCGGCGAGATCGCCGAGGGCCGTTACGACATCCGGGTGCCGATACCCAAGGTGCGTGACGAACTGGCCTTTCTGGTCGATTCCTTCAACCAGATGACCCGGCGTATCGCGCAGGCACGCAACGTGGCCGAGGCCAGCCGGCGTGAACTGGCGACCCAGCACCAGTACCTGGAAACGGTGCTGGGTGCCATTTCGACAGGGGTCATGGCCCTGGATCGGGATGGCGTGATCCAGACCGCCAACCCCGCGGTTGCGGCCATTCTGCATATCCCCGTGTCGCACATCGAGGGGATGTCATTGAAGGAGCTGCAGCACCGGGACGAGGTGCTGGCGCCTTTCGTGGCGCAGGTGCAGGAGGGCATGGATGCCGGAAACAGCGAGGGCCGGGCGGAGGTGACCCTGTACCGCGAGGATGGCCGCCAGGTGTTGCTGTGCCAGCGTTCCGACCTGTGGTTGGGCGAGGAGGTGGTGGGGCATGTGCTGGTGTTCGATGACGTTACCGAACTGGTCAGGGCCCAGCGCGATGCGGCCTGGGGTGAGGTGGCGCGACGCCTGGCGCATGAGATCAAAAACCCGCTAACGCCCATCCAGCTGGCGGCGGAACGGGTACGGCGCAAATACCTGGGCAGGATGTCAACGGAGGAGGCCGATGTGCTGGACCGGGCCACCCGCACCATCGTGCAGCAGGTGGAGGCGCTCAAGGCGATGGTCAACGAGTTTTCCGATTACGCACGGCCATGCAGGATGGAGCCCAGGCCGATGCAGGTGGATGAATTCGTGGCCGAGGTGCTGGAGCTGTACGAGGGCTCCGGACAGCGGATCCATTTCCTGCCGGGGGCGCCCGATGCCCGGATCGAGGCCGACCCGCTGCGGCTACGCCAGGTGCTGCACAACCTGGTCAAGAATGCGCTGGAGGCGCGTTCGGATGGCGATGCCCAGGTCTGGTTGCGCACCGCGGTGGTGGAGCGCCGGGGGCGTGCCTGGGTGGAACTGCAGGTCGAGGATGACGGAGACGGGTTCGATTCGACGCTGATCGACCAGGTGTTCGAGCCCTATGTCACCAGCAAGCAGAAGGGTACCGGCCTGGGCCTGGCCATCGTAAAGCGCATCGTGGGCGAGCATGGGGGTAATATCCGGGCCGAGAACCGTCCTGAAGGCGGCGCGCGGGTGGTACTGGCGTTACCGCTGCGGGCCGCGGAGCAACAACAGGAGAACCAACAGGTGCCCACGAAGACGCAGGGTGAAAAGGCATGAGCGCGCCGTATGTACTGGTGGTGGACGATGAGCCGGATATCCGGGAGCTGGTCAGCGAGATCCTGGCCGACGAGGGTTACCAGGTGGCGACCGCCGAAGACGGCGCCCAGGCGCGCCATGCGCTGCGTGAACGGCGCCCGGACCTGATCCTGCTGGATATCTGGATGCCGGACATCGATGGCATCAGCCTGCTCAAGGAATGGTCCGAGGCAGGCGAGCTGCCCTGTCCGGTAATCATGATGTCCGGCCACGGCACGGTCGAGACCGCGGTCGAGGCGACCCGGCTCGGGGCCTGGGACTTCCTGGAAAAACCGCTGTCGCTGGCCAAACTGCTGCTGACCGTGGAGCGCGCGATCGAGGCGCATCGCCTGGAGCAGGAGAATATCGGGCTGCGTCGCGGCAGCGAGAAGCTGGTCGAGCCGGTCGGCAACAGCCAGGTGATGGTACGCCTGCGCGAGCAGGTCAAGCGGGTCGCGCAGCACGACAGCTGGGTGTTGATCACCGGTGAACCCGGCAGCGGACGCGAGACCATCGCCCGCTACCTGCATGCGCACAGTGCGCGCCGCGACGGTCCCTTCGTGGACGTGGGCGTCACCGGTATCACCCAGGGCGGCGCGGCGCTGGAGCTGTTCGGGCGCGAGGACGGTGACCGTATCCAGTACGGCCGCCTGGAACAGGCTGCCGGCGGCACGCTGTTTCTGGACGAGGTTGCGGACATGGATCTCGAGGTCCAGGCGCAGCTGGTGGCGGCCCTGGATACCGGCACCTTCCTGCGCGTGGGCGGGACCGAGCCGGTGCAGCTGGACGCGCGGGTGGTGGCGGCAACCCGTCACGACCTGCAGAAGCGGGTCGACAGCAGGGCCTTCCGGGAGGACCTGTTCTTCCAGCTCAACGTGGTGCCTTTGCACGTGCCGGCGTTGCGCGAGCGGCCGGAGGATATCCCGCTGTTGCTCAGCAGCGCGGTGGACCGGCTGGTGCTGCGCGAGAAGCTGCCCTACCGGCATTTCTCCATGGCCGCGCAGAACTACCTGCGCAATCACGACTGGCCGGGCAATGTGCGCGAACTGATCAACCTGGTGCAGCGGGTGTTGATCCTGGGCGGCGACCCCGAGGTCAGCCTGGACGAGGTCAAGGCCGCGCTGGGCGAGGTGCAGGCCGAGCAGGGGGCACCGCAATTCGCCGGGGTGGCGCTGGACCAACCGCTGCGCGATGCGCGCGAGGCCTTCGAGAAGGCCTATCTCGAATATCATTACCAGCAGGCAGATGGCAATATCTCGAAGATGGCCAAGGTGGTCGGCATGGAGCGGACTCATCTCTACCGTAAACTCAAGGACCGCGGCATCGAGATCAAGGGGCGTTAAGGAGTTGGCAGTATGAAAATCATCATCCTGGGCGCGGGTCAGGTCGGCACCTCGGTGGCACAGAACCTGGCCAGCGAGGCCAACGACATTACCGTGGTGGATCACAATGGCCAGTTGCTGCGCGAGATGCAGGACCGGCTCGATATCCGCACGGTGGAGGGGCAGGCCTCGCATCCGGATATCCTGCGCCAGGCCGGCGCCGACGATGCCGACATGGTGATCGCCGTCACCAACAGTGACGAGACCAACATGGTGGCCTGCCAGGCCAGCTGGACCCTGTTCCACACGCCGACCAAGATCGCTCGCGTGCGTGCCCCGGAATACCTGCGGCATCCGGCCCTGTTCTCGCAGGGCGCACTCCCCATCGACGTGCTGATCAGTCCCGAGCAGCTGGTTACCGACTACATCCTGCGCCTGATCGAGCACCCGGGTGCGCTGCAGGTGCTGGACTTCGCGGGTGGCCGGGTGCGCCTGGTGGCGGTGCGCGCCTATTACGGCGGGCCCCTGGTGGGGCACGAGCTGCGTGATCTGAACGAACACCTGAAGGGCAAGGAGGCCCGTGTCGCGGCCATCTACCGCAAGGGACGTGCGATCGAGCCACACGGCAACACCGTGCTCGAAGCGGATGACGAGGTGTTCTTCCTCGCTGCCACGCAGAACATCCCGGCGGTGATGAAGGAACTGCGGCGTGCCGAGAAACCCTTCCGGCGTCTCATCTTCGCGGGTGGCGGTAACATCGGGCGGCGCCTGGCGGCCGCCATGGAGGAGAGCTACCGGGTCAAGATCATCGAACAAAATGCGGATCATGCGCGACGCGTGGCCGAGCAGCTGCGCCACACCATCGTGCTGCAAGGGGATGCCGCGGACGAGGACCTCCTGCGCGAGGAGAACATCGAGGACACCGATGTCTTCTGTGCCGCGACCAACGACGACGAGGCCAATATCCTGTCCGCGATGCTGGCCAAGCGCCTGGGTGCGCGCAAGGTCATGGCCCTGATCAACCGCGCCGCCTATGTCGACCTGGTGCAGTCGGGCGCGGTGGATATCGCCATCTCTCCTCAGCACGCAACCATCGGCTCGCTACTGACCCATGTGCGCCGTGGTGACGTGGTGATGGTGCATTCCCTACGGCGCGGTGCGGCCGAGGCAATCGAGGCTATCGCCCACGGTGATCCGAACTCATCGAAGGTGGTCGGGCGCATGGTGGAGGAGATCAAGCTGCCGGAGGGGGCCAGCATAGGCGCTATCGTACGTGGTGATACCGTGATCATGGCGCACCACGACACCATCATCGAATCAGAGGATCACGTAATCCTGTTCCTCATGGACAAGCGCAGGATAGGTGAGGTGGAGCGGTTGTTCCAGGTGGGCGTCACCTTCATCTGATCGCATGCATCTGGCATCGGTACAACGGATACTCGGCATCCTGATGATGCTGTTCAGCGTGACCTTGCTGCCACCACTGGGGTTCGCCTGGTTTTCCGGCGACGGTACGGCACACGCCTTTGTCACGGCCTTTGCCATCACGCTCATCGGCGGCGTCCTGATCTGGCTGCCGGTGGCCCGGGTGAGACGCGAGATGCGGACCCGGGACGGTTTCGTGGTGGTGATGTTCTGGGTGACCCTGACCCTGATCGGGGCCCTGCCCTTTGTGCTGGCGAATCACCCGCACCTCTCGTTCACGGATGCGGTGTTCGAATCGGCATCCGGCCTGACCACCACCGGCGCTACCGTGATCACCGATCTCGACCGGATGCCGATCTCCATTCTCTATTGCCGGCAACAACTGCAGTGGCTGGGGGGGATGGGTATCGTGGTGCTGGCGGTGGCGGTGGCGGTGGCGGTGCTGCCCATGCTGGGTATCGGTGGCATGCAGCTGTACCGGGCCGAGACCCCGGGGCCGATGAAGGACAGCAAGCTCACGCCACGCATCACCGAGACCGCCAAGGCCCTGTGGTATATCTATCTCGGCCTCACGGCCGCCTGCGGCCTCGCCTACTGGATGGCCGGCATGAGTGCCTTCGATGCCCTGAGTCACGCCCATTCCACGGTTGCCATCGGCGGGTTCTCGACCCACGACGCGAGCATGGGCTATTTCGACAGTACCCTGATCAACATGATCGCGGTGTTCTTCATGTTCCTGGCCGGAATCAATTTTTCCCTGCACTTCGTGGCCTTCCGAAACCGCAGCCTGTTGGGTTATCTTCAGGACTCGGAGTTCAGGTTCTACGTGTTTCTGCTCGCGCTGGTCAGTGTCATCGTGATCGTGGGCCTGTACCTGCACGGCACTTATGCCGCCTGGGAGGAGGCGCTGACCCATGGCCTGTTCCAGGCGGTCTCCATCGGCACCACTGCGGGTTTCACCACCGATGCCTTCTACAACTGGCCCAGCTTCCTCGGCATCCTGCTGTTGTTCTCGAGCTTCGTTGGGGGCTGCGCCGGCTCCACGGGTGGCGGGATCAAGGTCATCCGTCTGTTGTTGCTGATCAAGCAGGGCATGCGTGAGATCACCCGCCTGGTGCATCCGAGCGCGCAAATCCCGGTGCGTTTGGGCGACAAGGTGATCTCGCCGCGGGTCATCGAGGCGGTGTGGGGATTCTTCGCGCTGTACGTCGCGAGCTTTACCGTGATGTATCTCGCCCTGGCGGCCACCGGGTTGGACCTGATGACCGCCTTCAGCGCCGTTGCTGCGAGTATCAACAACCTGGGCCCGGGTCTGGCCGACGTGGGCGCGCACTATGCCGATATGCATACCACGGGGAAATGGATCCTCGCGTTTGCCATGCTGCTGGGGCGCCTGGAGATATTCACCCTGCTGTAACCGTCCATTCCAGACCGCTATTGCCCCAACCTGGATTATCTGAGTCGCTTTTTCTTCTTGCCGGTCGGTCGTTGCGGCTCGGCGGTGCCGGCATCCTTCACCGGAGACAGCAGGTGG
>JAKRWE010000046.1 GCA_024712425.1 Chromatiales bacterium | reverse complement strand
TGTGTTAGTCCAAAGCAGTAATGTCCCCTTTGTCCAATTCTAAAATGTCCCCTTTTGATTTCGGGAGGGGTGGTGACAGAGGAGACCATTGCGATGACACAGAAGACGGTGGACCGGCTGGGGGTGGTTCAGCAGGTTGTCGACCGGCAGTTGCGGCAGAAAGAGGCGGCACGGCAGTTGGACTTGAGCGTGCGGCAGATCAAGCGCCTGGTGGTCCGATACCGGGCCGAGGGAGCGGCTGGACTGGTTTCCCGCCACCGGGGCAGGCGCCCCAACAACCAGATCGCCGATGCGCTCCGGCAGGAGATCCTCGAGAAAGCATCCACGCCACCGTCGAGAAGGCCAAGACCATCCAACTCAACCGCAGGACCCACAGGCCTGCACCGGACCATCCCTGGAGATGAGGCGCCCCCTCGTCCCCTCATGACCCCGGACTCACCAAGGGGACATTTCAGCTTGGGAGAAAAGGGGACATTTTAGAATTGGGTTGACACCATGCGCCCCCGTGTCAAAGCCACGGGCGAACTGGTCCTGAAGCGGCATTCCCAGCCCGTAGATCGTCTGAAACAGTAATGCCATTACCACCACGAATAACGGCAGACCCAGCCAATGGTGCAGGAATATCCGGTCGAGCACCTCACTACGGGCATCGGGGGCCGGTGGATCCTGGTGGGTCGCTTCCAGCATCAGGCCACGGGCGGCATTGAACCGGCAGCGCGCACAGGCAACCGGTAACGGCATCCTGAGTGCGGTCTCGATCTTACCGCGCCATACATCGGCACGTTTTTTCAGGGCCTCTTCCGGCGCATCCGACGGCGTCTCGAGTAGCCGAAAGGCCAGGAAGTCAGAACGCAGATGCCGTACCCCTGCCGACGTCTCCAGCCGCCGTGCCAGGTCCTTGACCGCTTCCTCCAGGACCGGTGGGCAGGAGACATGCGGGGGACGGGCCGCCTCGGGATGACGTATTAGTCCATACAGGGCCTCCTGCAGTTCGGGGATACCCTCTCCCGTGCGGGCCGATATTCCCACCACGGGAACACCCAGGTGGTCGGAGAGGGCATCGAGATCCAACACGAGACCCTGGGTCCGCGCCTCATCCATCATGTTGATTGCAACCAGCATGGGCAGGCCGCTCATGGCCATCTGCAGGGTAAGGCCCAAGCCACGGTAGAGATTGCGCGCATCCAGGATATTGAGCACCAGGTCCGGCGGGTCATCCATGAAATAATGCCGCACCACCCGCTCCTCCTCGGTCACAGGAGAAAGGGCATAGGCGCCGGGCAGATCCACCAACTCCACCTGGTATTCACCGAGGGTGAAACGACCACTTTTACGCTCCACCGAGACACCGGGCCAGTTACCGGTACTCTGGCTGGCGCCGGTGATGCGATTGAACAGGGTGGTCTTGCCCGTATTGGGGATGGCGCTGAGGGCTACGGTGACCTGCCGATCACCCACCGACCCACTCCACCAGGACCTTCTTGGCCTCGCCACGCCCCAGGGACAGGGACCTGCTGCTCCCCTCCGGGTTTACCGCCAATGGCCATTGACCCGGCCGTTCCACCTTGAGGACACGCCCCGCTACCAGGCCATTGCCTTCCATCCGTGCCCTGAAGCTGTGGCCGCCGGAAAGCACTTTGACTCGATAACTTCCGGGCCCCCACTTCTCCACTTGGGAAAGCGGCAACACCAGATACTCACACGCCAGGGCATCGAGTTCCTCCTGCCGCAGGGCCAGCAACTCCCCCTGCCCTGCCTCGACCTCCAGGGTATCCCCGAGGGGCGCAAGGCGCACCACCCGTAGTCGGGTGCCAGGCAGGATACCCATCTGAGCGAGCCGCTGCGCGGTAGGGTTTTCATCCCCAAGATCAGCGATCAGGCACTCACTACCCGGCACCGGTCGCCAGTAGGGGTCATTGGGACGGTTGTTCATCATCCAGCCGAATATGCTCCTGATGCGGCATTGAGGCCTGGTTATCGCCTACAAAAAGGTGCCTTCCAGCAATCGGCGCAGATCACTGAACGGACGCGTATTGAGCACATCCTGCTTCTCCAGCCAGCCGCGGCGCGCCTGGGTCACGCCATAAGCCAGCAGATCCAGGTTGCGTTCGTTATGGGCATCACTGTCGATGCTCACCAGCACGCCCGCTTCTTTGGCGATCCGGCAATGATGGTCGTCCAGGTCCAGGCGCCGCGGCTGGCTGTTCAGCTCCAGGAAGCAACCGCGGTCCAGGGCGTGACGGATAATCCGGATCATGTCGACATCGTAGGCCTCGCGCTCCTGCAGCAGGCGCCCGGTGGGGTGCGCGAGCAGGCTGAAACAGGGGTTGTCCATGGCGCGCAGGATGCGCGTGGTCTGACGCTCCCTCGACAAGCCAAATTTGGTATGCACCGAGGCGACCACGATATCCAGCTCGCGCAGCACCTCGTTGGGCAGGGCCAGGCTGCCGTCTTCGAGGATATCGACCTCGATGCCCTTGAGCAGGGTGATGCCCTCCAGCTCCTCGTTGAGGCGGTCGATCTCATCACACTGCCGCCGCAGGCGCCCGGCATCCAGCCCGTGGGTGATCCCCAGGTGATCGCAGTGGTCGGTGATCGCCAGGTACTCGCGCCCCAGCGCCTTTGCGGCCAGGGCCATGGCACGGATGTCCGCCTGGCCGTCGCTGGTACTGGTGTGGCAATGCAGATCGCCCCGCAGATCCTGCAGTTCGAGCAGACGGGGCAGTTGCCCGGCAAAGGCGGCCTCGATCTCGCCCTGGCCTTCCCGCAGTTCCGGTTCGATATACGGCAGCCCGACCGATTCGAATACCGACAACTCGGTCTCGCCGGCTATCCGCCGCTCGCCCTCGAATACGCCGTATTCATTGATCTTCAGTCCCCTGTCCTGCGCCAGCCGGCGCACCTGGATGTTGTGCGCCTTGTTGCCGGTGAAGTAATGCAGGGCGGCCCCCTCGCTCTCCGGCGACACTACCCGCAGATCCACCTGCAGCCCGTTGCGCAGAATCACGGTGGCACGGGCGTCGCCATGGAAGACCACCTCCGAGACCTCGTCGTAGGCGGTGAAGCGCGCCATTACCGGGCTCCCGCCGGTTGCCGTCACCAGGATGTCCAGGTCACCCACGGTATCGCGTCCGCGCCGGAAACTACCGGCCAATACCGCCATGTTCACGCCGTCTGTCGCACGCAGATAATCCAGCAGGGACTCGGCGTAGCCACTCGCCACCGAGCGCAGAAAGCGGCTCTCCTTCTGACGATGCGCCACGATCACATCCAGTATCCGCTGCTCGGTGCGCGGACCGAAGCCCGCCAGCTCGCGCACCATGCCGGCCCTGGCCGCCGTCTCCAGCTCACGCAGGTTCTGGATGCCGAGTTGGTGGTAGAGGATCTTCACCCGCTTCGGTCCCAGCCCGGGGATCCTGAGCACCTCCTCCAGGCTCTCGGGCACCTCACGGTGCAGTTTGTCCAAGGCCTTGAGCCGGCCGGTCTCCAGGTACTCGCGGATCTTGGCCGCCAGGGCCTTGCCGATACCGGACACCTTGCTCAGATCCTCGCCCTGGGCGATCAGGATCTTCAGCTCCTGGCCCAGCCCGCGCACCGCGCGCGCCCCATTGCGATAGGCACGCACCCGGAACGGATTGGCGCCCTCGATCTCCAGGAGATCGGCGATCTCTTCAAAGGCGTGGGCGATGTCTTCGTTGTGTATGGGCATGGCGACGGGACTATTCTACACAAGGCGCTGTCAGCACCGGGAGAAATGGGAGCTGAATTCCTTTTTTCCTTAACCACCGCAAAGGAGGCAAAGAGCGCAAAGAAGATGGAAGCGCTGCGAGGGTGGGTTGCGCCCAGCGATGCCCATCCTCCCGTATTTTCCATGATCGAGGGTATGGCCAGAGATTCATGGAAGTTAAAGTCAGGCAGCCATCCGCCGATAAAGAGTCATTGGCGGCATCCGCTGAACTACATCCAGGACCGTCATGGCCGATCAGGACAACAACCCCAGCAAACACCCACCGGATCGAGCGGAAACCCCTTTCCTGGACGATGAGGGCGCAGAACAGGCCGCGGAACGTTTCCGAATGGCGGTGCAGTACCTCAACCTGCACAAGGCACCACCCGTGCCCCTGAATTACGCGCTCGGCTACTTCTACAGTGCGGATCCGGACTCCCGGTTGCGGAAACAGATGGATGCCGCGTTCGGAGACCGCAAGCCATGGCAACACGAAGAGGCCAGCGGCCTCTTTCTTCGCTTTCTCGCCCCCCGCACGGATAAGGCGTCGGAAAAAATCGAACAGGAACTGCTCACCGTCGTCGTCGACATACTGCACTCCGTGGTCGACGTGGCCGACAACGCCAGCAAGCGGTCAAGCAAGCTCAATCGGTATGTCGATCACCTGGCCGCCTGCCAGGACGCAAGCAAGGTGAAGAAAATCACATCGGAGGTGCTGCGCGAGGTGCGGGAAATATCCAGCGAGTCCCAGACCCTCGCCAACAGCATGCAGACCTCGGTCAAGGAGGTGGAGCGCCTCAAGGACGAACTGGCGCATGCCCGTCGCGAGGCCTCGTCAGACGCCCTGACTGGCCTGAGCAACCGGCGCATTTTCGATACCACGCTGGGCAAGCTGATCGCGCACGGCAAGCCCTTTTCCCTGATCATGATGGATATCGATCATTTCAAACACATCAACGACGAGCATGGTCACGTCGTCGGCGACCGGGTATTGCGCCAGCTGGCCAGGGTCGTATCCGGCAAGGTCCGATCACACGACTGTGTGGCGCGTTACGGCGGCGAGGAATTCGCCATTCTCCTGCCCGACACCCCGCACCTGCCTGCCATGAAGGCAGCAGAGAGCATGCGTGCCGCCATCGAGCAACTCAACATGAAGCGCAGTGACAATGGCTCACACCTGGGCAAGGTGACCGCCTCCTTCGGCGTGAGCGAACACCACCCGCAGGATGACGCCGAAACCCTCGTGGCGCGCGCGGACGAGGCATTCTACCGGGCCAAGCACAATCGAAGAAACCGGGTGGAACTGGCGAAATAGCATTGGGCCGACTCCAGTTTCATTTTGCGAAACCCAAATAGACAAAGGGCCTGCGATCACTCGCAAGCCCTTGTTTTATATGGTGGGTCGTACAGGATTCGAACCTGTGACCAATTGATTAAAAGTCAACTGCTCTACCAACTGAGCTAACGACCCAAAACCTGTTTGTACGCCCCGCATCGGCGGGAAGCGCGCATTATACCGAAGCCGGCGGCGGCCTCAAGTATTTGTTGTGCCCAATATCGTGCTCAGATGGCTTCGAGCTTGCGCAGCGAGCCGGGCAGTAGCTTCAGATCGACCAAACCTGTGATCAGGACCTTAAAGAAGGTCGCCTCGTCCTCGTACACCATCTTGTAGTACTGCACCTTCATGGTGAGGGCGGAACCGAGGAAGATGGCGCCGAAGGTGAGCATGGACCCAATCGCCAGGGTCGAGATACCGGTAATCGCCTGCCCGATGGTGCAACCCATGGCCAACACCCCGCCAAAACCCATGAGGACTGCCCCGATGACATGATGTATCACGTCGGAGGCAGAGCTGAACCATTCGATGCGGAAGCTGCGGCTGAACAGGGACCACAGCAGGGAACCCAGGATGACGCCGGCCACCGCCACCACGCCGAAGGTCAACAGGCTGCTCTGCATTCCCGATGCGAGGTATCCCACGCTCTGTCCCAGCGGGTTGATAAAGGTGAAGGACTGCGGCGAGAGCGGACGCCCGGCCGCCGGTTTTCCCTCGTCGGAATCGGCCAGCATGTCCCATTGCTCGTAGTACTCGCCCAGTTTGAGGGTCTCGCCATCGGCGTCTATGGTGATATTGCTGGAGACATACCAGGCGGCCAGCACCGCCAGACCGACTACCAGGCCACCGAGGATGTTGTCCCGGTTGGCGCGGAAATCAGCGGATTTCATGACGAAGACCAGCAGCCCGGTGCCGATCAACAGGCCGATGATCAGTCGGGCCAGGAGCGCATTATCCGCCGACAGCAGGGAACCCAGATCCTGGTGATCGCCCGCATCGACCGACATCGGCCGGATCCAGTCAAAGAACAGAACGCTCATCAGCGTCTTGTCCGAGCCCGGGAAGGGATTAATCATGAAGTAGGCGATCACGCCGATGATCGCAAACACGAAGATGGACTTGAGATTGCCGCCGCCGATGCGGATCAGGCACTTGTTGCCACAGCCACTGGCCAGGGTCATGCCGATACCGAACATCAGCCCCCCGAAGACGTTCTCCGCCACCAGGATGACACCGCCACGATAGGGTGGAAAGGCGCTGTTGGCGTCCACCAGGCCAAGGTACTCCAGCACGCTGACACCGATCACCGCCACCGCGATGGCCAGCAGCCAGGCGCGCAGGCGCCCGGTGTCGCCCATGTTGACGAAGTCCGAGACGGCGCCCATGGTGCAGAAGTTGGTCTTGTTGACCACGATACCCATGACCAGGGCGATCACGAAGGCGCCCCAGAGCAGGGCGGACTGGGCCTCGACGAAACTCTCAAATTGCATTTTTCTCTCCGCAGCTGTCGGGGGGGGATTTCCACTTATGGCACGGAAGACGCCGAGCCCGCGCCTATTATTCCATGGACTTGTCGTTTGGATTGCGGTAGCGGGTGGGATCGGGCAGCCCGGCCTGGGCAAATCCCTGGGCACGCAGGCGGCAGGAATCGCAGTGCCCGCAGGCACGGCCCGCCGCGTCGGCCTGGTAGCAGGAGACGGTCAGCCCATAGTCCACGCCCAGGCGCGTTCCCTCGCGGATGATCTCGCCCTNCACAGCCACTGGCCAGGGTCATGCCGATACCGAACATCAGCCCCCCGAAGACGTTCTCCGCCACCAGGATGACACCGCCACGATAGGGTGGAAAGGCGCTGTTGGCGTCCACCAGGCCAAGGTACTCCAGCACGCTGACACCGATCACCGCCACCGCGATGGCCAGCAGCCAGGCGCGCAGGCGTCCGGTGTCGCCCATGTTGACGAAGTCCGAGACGGCGCCCATGGTGCAGAAGTTGGTCTTGTTGACCACGATACCCATGACCAGGGCGATCACGAAGGCGCCCCAGAGCAGGGCGGACTGGGCCTCGACGAAACTCTCAAATTGCATTTTTCTCTCCGCAGCTGTCGGGGGGGATTTCCACTTATGGCACGGAAGACGCCGAGCCCGCGCCTATTATTCCATGGACTTGTCGTTTGGATTGCGGTAGCGGGTGGGATCGGGCAGCCCGGCCTGGGCAAATCCCTGGGCACGCAGGCGGCAGGAATCGCAGTGCCCGCAGGCACGGCCCGCCGCGTCGGCCTGGTAGCAGGAGACGGTCAGCCCATAGTCCACGCCCAGGCGCGTTCCCTCGCGGATGATCTCGCCCTTGCTCATGTGAATAAGCGGCGCATGGATGTGAAAGCGCTGCCCTTCCACCCCGGCCTTGGTGGCCAGGTTGGCCAGGTGCTCGAAGGCCTCGATGAAGGCCGGCCGGCAGTCCGGGTAACCGGAATAGTCCACCGCGTTGACCCCGACGAACAGGTCACAGGCCCCCAGCACCTCGGCCCAGCCCAGCGCCAGGGACAGAAAAACGGTATTCCGCGCCGGCACATAGGTGACCGGGATGCCTTCCCCGCCCTGCACCGGGACCTCGATGGAATGATCGGTCAGCGCCGAGCCGCCGATCGCATCCAGCGACAGCGGCAGCACCTTGTGTTCCACCGCGCCGAGCGCCTGCGCCACCCGCCTGGCCGCATTGAGCTCGGCCAGGTGACGCTGTCCGTAGTCCAGGCTGAGGGCATCGCAGGCAAAGCCCTGTGCCTGCGCCATGGCCAGTACCGTGGCCGAATCCAGCCCACCGGAGAGCAGCACCACGGCCTTTTTTCTGTCCGTCTCGCCCGTCATCGTCCCGCCTCGTCACCCCACAGGTATTTGTGCAACTGTATCTGAAAGCGCACCGGCAGGCGGTCACGCAGGATCCAGTCGGCCAGCGTTGCCGGCGCCAGCCGGTCCGCCACCGGCGAGAACAGCACCTCGCAACGCGCCGCCAGGTCGTGGCGCAGCAGTTGCTCCCGGCTCCAGGCATAGTCCGCCTGGTCGGCGATCACGAACTTGAGCTGATCGTGCGGCAGGAGCTGTTCGATATTGTCGTAGCGGTTGCGCTCGCACTCGCCCGAGGAGGGGGTCTTAAGGTCCATGACCCGGATCACGCGCGCGTCCACATCGCTGATATCAAGGGCGCCACTGGTCTCCAGCGATACCTCGTACCCCGCGTCACACAGTGCCGTCAGCAGTGCCAGGCACCCCTTCTGCGCCAGCGGTTCACCACCGGTGACCGTGACATGGCGGGTCCGGAAACCGGCCACCTGCTCCAGAATCGCTGCGAGCGTCAGGGTCTCGCCGCCTTTGAAGGCATAGGCGGTATCGCAATAGCTGCAGCGCAGGGGACAGCCGGTCAGGCGCACGAACACCGTCGGCCAGCCGACGCTGCGCGACTCGCCCTGCAGGGAATGAAAGATCTCGGTAATACGCAGCGGCGTACTCATCGGCCGGTAGCGCGGCCGGTCAGCGGCTTTTCTGCAGCTTTTTCAGCTGTTCCCGCGCCAGGCCGGCGGCCGGCGAGGTCGGGTAATCCGTCACCACCTTCTTCAGGGCGAGGATGGCCTTTTCCCGGTCGCCGCTGGCGGCCCGGATGCGCCCGATCTTGTACAGGGCCCCGGGCACCTTGGCGCTGTCGGGGTAGCTTTTCACCAGCTGCTCGAAGGCGGCCAGGGCCTGCTCGTTCTTCTGCGAGACGTAGTAGGCCTCACCCAGCCAGTACTGGGCATTGCCGGCCAGCGGGGACTGCGGGTACCTCGTGAGGAAATCGCTGAAGGCCTTGGCCGCCTCATCGTAACGGCGTGCCTGCGGGCTCAACAGGGCGTAGGCCGCCTTGTAGTCGGCCTGCATCTGTTCCGGACCCGCCGATGCCACTGTCGCGGGCGGTTTGCCCGCCGCGGTCTCCCCGCCCGCCGATCCGCCAGCCGACTTTGAATCGCCGGCAGGCACAGACGCTGCACCAACCGGGGCGGCGCTGGCCGCGCCGGCCTGCAGCGCGGAGATCCGCTGGTCGACGTCCAGGTAGATATCGCGTTGTTTGCGCTTGAGCAGCTCCAGCTGGTGCTCCAGGGTCTCGATGCGCCCCTGCAGGCGACTGTTCTCGGCGCGCAGCGAATCCACCGCCAGGGTCAGATCCGTCACCCGCTCGACCCGGCGCTCCAGCCGCTGAAGACGTTGTTCGGTGCTCGGCCCGGGAGCCGCCGCCACCGTTCCGGACAGGAGGGTCAGCAGCCCCAGGCCAAGCACCAGGCGTCGCATGCTCACCGGTCAGTAGACGGGAACGGCGCGGCGGTTCAGGGCCCAGGCGGCTTCGTCGTGGCCAAAGGCCTCGGGACGTTCCTCGCCATAGCTGATGGTGTTGATCTGGGCCGGGTCCACGCCTTCCGCCTCCAGGAACTGTTTCACGGCATTGGCGCGCCGCTCACCCAGGGCGATGTTGTACTCACGCGAGCCGCGCTCGTCACAGTGCCCCTCGACCACAACCGTGGTGGACGGATGACCGGCCAGGTAGGCGGCATGTGCGCGCAGCACATCGGCGAACTCGGGCCGGATCTCGCTGCGATCGAAATCGAAATAGATCTTGCGCGTGGACAGCGGGCTGTTGGGATTGTCGAGCGGGTTCCCGGTCCAGGCACCACCCTGTTGCGCACCGGCGGTCTGGGCACCCTGCCCGCCTTCGACCACGGCAGCACCACCGGCACCCTCGCCCTCCTTGGTTCCGGTACTCGAACAACCGGCAAACAGCATTGCCGCTGCGATCATGGCCAGCCAGGCCAGACGTTTCGTTATCATCTTCTCGATCCTCTACTGTTGTTGGTAATACGGTGACCACGCGGGCTCACGCACATCGCCCGCCTGCAACGCGAGACGTTGCCGCACCCGTCCATCGGTGGAGACGGCCGCCAGCACCCCCTTGCCCCGGTCCCTGCCCGCATAAATTATCATGCTGCCATTGGGCGCGAAACTCGGAGATTCGTCCAGTTTACCCCGGCTCATAACCTGCAGGTCCCCGCTCGAAGTATCCAGCATTCCGATCCGATAGTCTCCATTGACCCGTGTGACCAGGGTCAAATAACGTCCATCCGGCGCATACGAGGCACGCGCATTGTAACCTCCCTCGAAGGTGATCCGCTCGGCCTTGCCGCCGCTTGCCGGCATGCGGTAGATCTGCGGCGAACCGCCCCGGTCGGAGGTGAACACGATGTATTTGCCATCGGGCGACCAGGCCGGCTCGGTGTCGATGGCCCAGTGCCGGGTCAGCGGGCGCAGGCTGCGCCGGCGCACATCCATGATGTAGATGTCCGGATTGCCGTCCTTGGACAGGGTCAGCGCCAGGTAGCGACCGTCGGGAGACCACGCCGGGGCGCCATTGATGCCCTTGAACGAGGTCAGCTTGCGGCGCTTTCCCGAGAACACCTCCTGCACCCAGATCGAAGGCCTTCCCTTCTCGAAGGAGGCATAGGCCAGACGCCGTCCGTCCGGCGACCAGGCTGGCGACATCAGCGGATCCCTGGAGGACACGATGGTCTGCGGATTGTAACCATCGGCATCCGCCACCCGCAGGTGGACCGTCTCCTTGCCCTTGCGGTCGCGGATCGAGGTGATGTAGGCGATGCGGGTGTTGAAGGCGCCGCGCTGCCCGATCAGTTCCTCGTAGATCATGTCCGCAATCTGGTGCGCCGTCGAGCGCAGGTCGTGCTGGGTGGTCGGCAGGCTAAAACCGGTGATCTGCTCGCCACGAAACACATCGTAGAGACGGAACTTGACCATGAAGCCGGACGGGCCGTTGGGCAATACCTCGCCGATCACCAGGTTCTCCACGTTGACCGCCCGCCAGTCACGAAAATCGACCTGGTCCGCGCGGCTGGGGCGCGCCAGCATGTCCTTGAGCGGGAGGGTCCTGAAGCGGCCGCTACGCCCCAAGTCGGCCGTGATCACCGCCGCCACGTCCTGGGCCGGCGGGTTGCCCTTGCCGGTATAGGGGAATGGCACCACTGCAATCGGCAGCGCGCCCTCCACCCCCTGGGTTATCTCGATCTCCAGTGCCTGCGCCGGCAGGGCAATCGTCAACAAAAGCGCGAACAGGGCCGCCATGGATTTGGAAAACTGCATCAATTCAGACTCTTGGCTGGATCAAAAATAAAGGTGTGGTTACGGAATTCGTTACGCGCGCGCAACGCGGGATCGTCCGGCATCGGCAGCGGTTCCGCTTTTCTCACCGCCGTCTCCACCGAGCGATCGAAGGCGATATTGCCACTCGAGCTGACGACACTCACCGCAAGTACCGAGCCGCTGGCGCCGAGGCGCACGTTGATCCTGCATTTCAGTCCCTTGTCCAGGGTGCCCGGTGGCGGATTCCAGTTGCGCGCCACCTTCTTCCGGATCAGGCGCACGATACGCGCCGCCTCGCTGGCCCTCTGTTCGGCCTCGAACTGGGCCTGAAGTTCCTTCTCACGCGCCGCGGCCTCCGCCTTGGCGCGCGCCTCTGCTTCCTTGCGCTTGCGTTCAGCCTCCGCCTTGCGGCGTTTCTCCGCTTCGGCCTTCTTGCGCCGGGCCTCCTCCTTGCGACGCTTTTCCGCCTCGGCCTTCTTGCGTTCGGCCTCTTTGCGCTTGCGTTCGGCCCTGGCTTTTTCCTCCGCCTTGCGCTTGGCCTCCAGCGCGGCGAGGCGTTTCTTCTCGGCCGCCTGGCGCTGCTTGATCTCGCGTTCCTTTTTCTTCAGTGCCACCAGGCGCTTCTTCTCGGCCTCGGCCTTGCGGCGTGCCGCCGCCTCTGCCTTCTCGCGCGCTTTGCGCTCCTTCTCGAGCTTTGCCAGGCGCCGCTTCTCCGCCTCGCGCCGCTTTTTCAGCTCCGCCAGGCGCCGTTCCTCCCTGCGCTTGGCCTCCAGCGACTCCTGTTTCTTGCGCTGCTCCTTCTGCTTGAGCTTTTCGACTTCCTTGCGGACCGCCGCCTCGTTGACCACCGTCGCCTGCACCACCTTGGCATCCGAGGCCATGGGTTTGGGCTTCTCGCGCCAGTCGACGCCCACCACCATGAAGGCCACCAGCGCCACGTGCAGCGCCAGGGCGATCAGAAAGGCCAGCGGATTGCGTCGGATAATGTCGAACATCTCTGCCCTGTCAGCCCGGGTCGGTCAGCAGGCCCACCGAAGCGGCGCCCGCCTGCTGCAGCAGGACCATCAGGCGCACCACCTGCGCGTATACCACGTCACGGTCACCGTTGACCAGGACCGGCGCGCGCGGATTGTGCCGGATCAGGGCCGAAGCCTTGAGCAGCAGTTCCTGCTCATCCAGCGGCACGCTCTTGTCGTCGTCGTAGGTCACGTAGTACTGCCCGGCCTTGTCCACGGTGAACACGATCGGCCGCTGCGCCTCCTCCTGCAGCGGGTTGGCGTCCGCCTGTGGCAGATCAACCTTGACCCCCTCGGTGAGCAGCGGCACGGTGATCATGAAGATCACAAGCAGCACCAGCATCACGTCGATATAGGGGACGACGTTGATCTCGGCCATGGGGCGGCGCACCTTCTGATGACGGGCCATGGCTCAACGACGCCGGGTCTTCACGTGCGCCTGGCGCTGCAGGATGTTGGAGAACTCCTCGACGAAGTCGTCGTAGCGGTTCTCCAGTCGCTGCACCGTGTTGGCGAACTTGTTGTAGGCCACCACCGCCGGAATGGCGGCGAAAAGACCCATGGCGGTCGCGATCAGGGCCTCGGCGATGCCGGGCGCGACCAGGTTCAGGGTCGCCTGCTTGACGTTCCCGAGCGCGTGGAAGGCATTCATGATGCCCCACACCGTGCCGAACAGGCCCACGTAGGGGCTGGTGGAGCCGACCGTGGCCAGGAAGGACAGGTGATGTTCCAGCGCGTTGATCTCACGGCTCATGGCCACCCGCATGGCACGGCGCGCGCCCTCGACCAGCGCCATGGGCTCCACCGAGGGATTCTCGCGCAGGCGGGCGAACTCGCGGAAACCGGCATGAAAGATCGCCGCCTCGCCGCGTGGATCGTCACGCTCGCGGTCGATATCGCGATACAGGTCGGACAGATCGCCGCCCGACCAGAAATGCTGTTCGAAATCATCCGCCTCGCTGCGGGCCTTCTTCAGACGCCGCGAGCGGTCGAGGATGATGGTCCATGAAAGGACCGATGCCAGCACCAGCAGCGCCATGACCAGCTGCACCAGCGGGCTGGCATTCAGCACCAGGGTTATGAAAGACAGATCAGCAGAAGCCATGGTTCGAACTCAGTCCAGTTGTTGTAATTTGTCGCGGATCGCGGACGGGATGCGTGTCGGCCGCATGTCGCCGGCGCGCAGGCAGGCCACCCGCACCTGTCCACGGCACAGCACGGCACCGTCCGCCGCACGCTCGACCCGCTGCAGGAAATCCAGGGTCGCGCCGGCCACCCGCCCAATGCTGCTCGCCACCTGCAGCTGTTCGTTGAAGCGCCCGCTCTGCTCGTAGTCCAGTTCGATGTGCCGCACCGCGAACAGGATGCCGGGATCGCGCATCAGCTCATCCTGCTCGAAACCCAGGCTGCGCAGCCACTCGGTCCGCGCCCGTTCCATGAAACGCAGGTAATTGGCGTAGAACACCACGCCACCGGCATCGGTGTCCTCGTAGTAGACCCGTATCGGCCAGATGAATTCCAACGCTTTTGCTCCTTCCTGCGAACGCCGTCACTGTGTGAACAGATCGGGGGCATCCGCCGCCTCGCGGCGCGGCGGTTCCAGACCGAAGTGCAGCCAGGCGGCGCGCGTGGCCAGGCGCCCGCGCGGGGTGCGGATCAGGAAGCCCTGCTGGATCAGATAGGGCTCGACCACGTCCTCCAGGGTGCCGCGCTCCTCGCCGATCGCCGCCGCCAGGTTGTCCAGGCCCACCGGACCGCCTTCGAACTTGTGCAGCACCGCCTCGAGCAGGCGCCGGTCCATGTGATCGAAACCGTTCTGGTCGACCTTGAGCATCTCCAGCGCCGCATCCGCCACCGCGGCATCCACCTCGCCGCCGGTCTTGACCTGGGCATAGTCGCGCACCCGCCGCAGCAGGCGGTTGGCGATGCGCGGCGTACCGCGCGAGCGGCGTGCGATCTCGTGCGCGCCGGCATCGTCCATCGTCATGCCGAGGATGCCCGCGGAGCGGCGCACGATCCGCCCCAGCTCCTCGACCGAGTAGAACTCCAGGCGCTGCACGATGCCGAAGCGGTCGCGCAGGGGCGAGGTCAGCAGACCGGCCCTGGTGGTGGCCCCCACCAGGGTGAAGGGCGGCAGATCGACCTTGATCGAACGCGCCGCCGGACCCTCGCCGATCATGATGTCGAGCTGGTAGTCCTCCATGGCCGGGTACAGCACCTCCTCGACCACCGGGCTGAGACGGTGGATCTCGTCGATGAACAGCACGTCGCGCGGCTCCAGGTTGGTCAGCAGGGCCGCCAGGTCGCCCGGCTTCTCCAGCACCGGACCGGAGGTCTGGCGCAGGTTCACTCCCATCTCGTTGGCGATGATGTGCGACAGGGTGGTCTTGCCCAGCCCGGGCGGGCCGAAGATCAGCACGTGGTCCAGCGCCTCGCCCCGGTCGCGCGCCGCCGGGATGAAGATCTCCATCTGCTCGCGCACCGCCGGCTGGCCGACGTACTCGGCCAGGGTGCGCGGCCGGATGGCGCGATCGATGGCGGCATCGTCCGAGGCGGGTTCAGCGGTTACCAGGCGGTCGGCATCGTTCATGGCGTGCATTATGCGGGATCAGCGACCACCCTGCAGGGCCGCCTTGATGATCTCCTCGGTGGACAGACCCTCGCCATCCACCCCGCGCAGCATACGCTGCGCCTCGGCCGGCTTGTAACCCAGCGCCTGCAGGGCGCTGAGCGCATCGTCCATGGCCGAGGTGGATGCGGCTGCCGGCGTGCCGACAGCGGTGCCGGCAGGTGCCGGCGCGACACTGCCGAGTTTCTCCAGGCGGTCGCGCATCTCCACGATCAGGCGTTCGGCGGTCTTCTTGCCGATGCCGGGCAGACGGGTGAGCGCCGCCACGTCGCCGGCCTGTATGGTGAGACTGAACTCGTCCGCGCTCATGCCGGAGAGGATTGCCAGCGCCACCTTGCCACCCACGCCGCTGACCTTGAGCAGCTCGCGGAACAGGCCGCGGTCATGCGTGCTGGCAAAGCCGTAAAGGATGTGTGCGTCGTCGCGAATCGCGAGATGGGTGTGCAGGGTGACCGGGCTGTCGTCGGCCGGCAGCACGTAGAAAGTGGACATCGGAGCCTCGATCTCGTAACCCACACCGTTCACGTCCAGCAGCAGGAACGGTGGTTGCCTGTGGACCACCCGGCCACGCAGCAGGCCGATCATGCCCGTCCCTGCAGTCGTTGCAGATTGGAATGGCTGTGCGCGTGGCAGAGCGCGATAGCCAGCGCATCGGACTCGTCCAGCCCCATCTTTCCCTGCAATCCCAGCAGGACCCTGATCATGAGTTGCACCTGTTCCTTCTCCGCCCCGCCATTGCCGACCAGCGCCTGCTTGACCGCACGCGGCGTATATTCGAATACCGGCAGGTCGTGGCGCACCGCCGCCACGATCGCGGCACCGCGCGCCTGCCCCAGCTTGATCGCGGTATTGGCATTCCTGGCCATGAAAACCCGCTCCACCGCCACCTGTTGGGGACGGTGTTCCGCCAGCACCTGGTCGATACCCTGGAATATCTCGCCCAGGCGTTGCGGGAAATCATCGCTGCCGGTACGCACGCAGCCACTGGCCAGGAAACGGCTGTGCCGCCCATCGCTTTCGATGACACCGAAACCGGTGATGCGGGAGCCCGGATCGATGCCGAGTATGCGCACCCGGCTCAGCCCAGTTCCTCGAGCACTTCCTCGGGGATATCGGCGTTGGTGTAGACCTCCTGCACATCGTCGAGGTCCTCCAGGAACTCGACCAGCCGCATCACCTTCTCGCCGCCGTCGCGATCCACCGGCGTGAGCGTGTCGGCCTCGAAGGTGACCTCCGCATTGACCGGTTCCAGGCCCGCATCCAGCAGTCCCTGCTTCACCTCCTCGAATGCGGCCGGGTCGGTATACACGTCCACCGAGCCGTCATCGTTGCCCACCACGTCGTCGGCCCCGACCTCCAGGGCTGCCCCCATGATCGCATCCTCGTCCGCACCCGGCGCATAGCTGATCACGCCCTTCTTGTGGAACATGTAGGCGACGGAACCGTCGGTGCCCAGGTTGCCGCCATGCTTGGTGAAGGCGTGGCGCACCTCCGAGGCGGTACGGTTGCGATTGTCGGTCAGGCAGTCGACGATGACCGCGATGCCACCGGGGGCATAGCCCTCGTAGCGGATCTCGTCGAAATCACCCTCTTCCTCGCCACCGGCACCACGCTTTATCGCACGGTCGATGGTGTCGATCGGCATGTTGGCGCCCTTGGCCTTGTCCACCGCGAGACGCAGGCGCGGGTTGGAGTCCAGGTCACCGCCGCCCTGCTTGGCCGCCACCGTGACCTCGCGTATCAACTTCGACCACAGCTTGCCCCGCTTCTTGTCGTTGGCCGCTTTCTTGTGCTTGATATTGGCCCATTTACTGTGACCTGCCATTGGCTCACCTCACCTCTGTAAAAACCGGAATGGCGGGATTTTACACCCAAGCCCAGGAGCCTGTCGGGTTTGACCGTTTGAAGCGAAAATCGCTGGGGACGAATCGAATCAGTTTATCGGACGAGGCGAATAGCCGAGCTATTTAACGAGTTCGATAAGCTGAGTTGATCGTCATCCAGGGATTTGCAGCCAAACAGCGTTAAATCCGACAGGCTCCTAGGCTCAAGTTTACCTGTTCGGTGTCGATACGCCGGGAAAGGCCCTGTCCATGACGATGAGCACCACAGACCCCCCTCACCCGCCTGCCCCTGATGCCGGAGACGGCGCGCCGCATCCGCGCCTTGCTGGCCGATCCGCGCAGTACCAACGCCGACATCGAGCAGGTGTTGCTGTGCGATCCCGCTGCTGTTTTGGCCCTGTACCAGGCCATGGAGCAGGCACGCCCCGGCAGCGGCGAGGAACTGTCCGGCCCGGCACATGCGCTGTCCATGCTCGGCCGGGAGGCCTTCGCCCGTCTCTTCGGGCAACTGCCGACCATCGATCAAGCCAGCCTCGCAGCATTCCTTTCCCCGGCGTTCGGCTACAGCCAGGCCGCGCACGCCGGCTGGTATGCGCGGGAGATCGGCAGGGTCACGGGCTTCGGCCACCCGGTCGAGATGCAGGTGGCCGCGCTGTTGCAGCACCCCGCCATCCTGGACCTGTGGACACGGGATCCCGAGGGCGCGGCGCGTGCCAGCAACGCGGTGCGTGACGGCGTGGCCAGCGACACCGCCTTCGGCGCCGAACTGGGAGAGGAACTGAAAACGGCCGACCGCCGACTGGCCACCGCCTGGCGTCTGCCACGCCTGGCGCGCGAGGCGATCGGCGACTGGGATCCGGCCAACCGCCTGCCCCAGAGCATCTCGCTGCCCACCCGCATGGCCGAGATCGCCTGCGCCGGCTGGCCGCCGGAGGAGGTGGACATCGAATCCGAGCTGCTGGCGCAGCTGATCCCCCACCATCACTGGGATGCGCGCAGCTGGTGGTACCATCAGACCGTGGATGCAGCGCGCCAGCTGGCTTCCTGGAGCCACCCCCTGCCGGCACGCGAACTGCTGCTGCTCCCCGGTGGCGAGGAGACGGTGGAGCTGCCACGACTGCCCCGCTGGTGGCAACAGGACGCCTCGACGAACGGCAAAGAACCATTGCAACAGGCGCTGGGGCGGGCATTGCGCGAACTGGCCACGCAAAGCGGCTGCCGGCGGGTGATCCTGATGCTCCTGGACCGCGAGCGCAAGCGCCTGAAGACCCGCTTCGCGATGGGCGTGGCCGAGGACAGCCCGCTGCGCGGCCTGGACATCCCGATCCGTGAGAAACACCTGTTCAGCCTCATGCTGAGCCGCGGCCAGGGCGTGCGGGTAACGCCCGGCAACCTGGAGAAATACCGCCCCTATCTGCGCCCCACCCCCCCTGGACGACGCCTCGCGGGAGGGATTTTCCGCCGCACCGCTGATCGCCGGTAAAAAACCGGTCGGCATCCTGTATGCCGACAGCGGCCCGCCAGACAAGGCGCAGCATGACGTGTTCCGCCAGCATGCCGGCCGGATACGGCAGCTCTTCGAGGCACACCAGGCGCGCGCCGCCTGAGCCATTTCAGATGCAGGGGATCACGACGAAGCAGAATAGATCAGGGCCCCGCCATCTAACCCGAATATTTCATCCGCTTCTCGCTTTTCCGGGCGGTCAGTGGATGGAAGATGTGGTGCCTCGAACGGGACGTGGAAAGGCTCGTGAAGGGCTATTTTCTAGGCTGCAGGCACA
>JAKRWE010000045.1 GCA_024712425.1 Chromatiales bacterium | reverse complement strand
GCCTCCCGTCGCCCGTGTCAAAAAACGACGGAAAGGGTACGGCCACATGGCCCGGAATGCCCCGATGGGTGGGTCAAAATTGTTGGCCATAGGTGGGTCAGAATAGATGGGCATTAACACGTTGTCGTCGTTCGGACCGAACTGGGCCAGGTCCAGCGCCGGGGAATAGTGACAACTGGCACACACCACCTTGCGTTTCTGGTCCAGTTGGGTGCCATGCTTGGCATCGTGAAGGCGCAGGATGTTGATCTTGGACGCATTCAGCACCTTCTGGTAATCCGTGGCGCCGGGTATGGAGGCATAGTCCGCCGCAGTGACTACGTTGAAACTGGTGCTGGCGAAGGTGCTGGCCTCGCCGTTACAGGCCTGGCTGGCGGTGAGTGGGGACTTCAGGCAGACCTCCTGGTCCAGGTGGCACAGCTGGCAGTCAGCCTCGGCGGCAATGGGCAGCACGACACGTACCGAGGAGAGTTGGTTGCCGGCATTGGCCGGGTCCTGCCCCTGGCGACCGCGGTCACCTTCATCAGCGGATAGGGTGATTCGAGCACCTCTCCCTTTGCGTTGGGATCGGCCACCGGCATGAGCGGCACGCCTTCGGCGGTGAAGCGCTGCAGGTCGCCGGCCACGTAACCGAAGGGCAGACTGTTGAAGAACGGGAAATTGTTGACGTAGCCATGGAAGGGTTTGGCCGCATTGAACGGCCCCGCCATTTCCTGCTGGTGGGCCTCCAGCTGGCCATCACCGAGATACAGGCGCTCCACGTTGGGTGCCGGCAGGCCGGTATCGGGTGGCATGTTGAACATGCCGAGAACGCCGGGTGGGTACAGGGAATCGTAGGCCTGCTTGCCCAGATCCGAGTTCCAGAAATTGCTCTTGAAGATGCCGTCGATATTGCGACTGGTGGTGGTGATCACGTCCGGCGGGATGGTGTTCGAGGGATTTGGCTCGGCCGTGTAGTACACGTCCACCTGGGTGTTGTCGACGATCGTCGGTTCGGCGCCTTTGCGGATGACCTGGGTATGGACCACGTTGTAGGGCGGCAGGATGGAGAAGATCTGGCAGTCGCGATCAGCGCAGTGCATGCCCAGATCGTTGCTGGCTATGGTGACGTAGTCGCCGGGCGGGGTGGTGCCGGAACCGGATCCGCCGCCAGACCCCGTTCCGCCGGAGCCTCCGTTGCCCGCGGTGGCGTCACAGTAATCACTGGCGTCTTCCACGGTGCGGGTTACGGCTTCACCGTCGGATACGGCCTGGACCGTGCAGGGCGGCTTGTCCAGGTGCAGGCGAATCCGCCACTTGCCCTTGCGGTTACTGAGGGTCTGCTTGACCAGGGAGAAGTCCTCGCCATTTCTGACCGACACGCCGGTCTTCTTGTGCGCCGTCCCCTTGACAACCAGCCGGGAGTCGCCGGCCTTCCATTTCGCTTCGACGATCGTGAGTCTGAGCTGATCGTGCTTTTGTTTGTGTTCGTGTTCGCGTTCGTGATCCCGGGCAAACGCAATGCCGCTTGCGCCGATGATCAGGGCCAGCAAGGCCAGGATGGGTAGTCTGTTGAGCATAATGGCACCTCCTCTGGCAGAGCAGTCTAGTTGCCGTGCTCCGCTGTGTATGAGAGGCCCATCACAGAAAGGAAAAACGTGGGTAATTATACCATTTTTAAAATATGCAATAAATACAGTATGTTGAGTGGCCAGGGTAACGTCATCTAACTTGGGCGAGGCGGGTAGTCTGCTCGGAAAAATGCCGTGAATACATCCATGGCCGCTTACGGCTTCCTGCCTCCCGCGGCACTCGCACATCCCTGTGCATCGTAGGCTCTACGACGGCATCCCTGCCGCCGAAGTTTTCCGAGCAGACCACCCGCCCCACTTTTCAGCGAGTTACGAATTCACATGACAGGGCCTTGGTTGTGTGGCCTATAGGAGTAATGGCCCCTGCTTTTTCGTTGTATGGGTTGGTGTCAGGAGTTTCGTTTTCCGATCAGCTCGATCGGATAGCCATCGGGATCCTCGACAAAGGCGATGATGGTGGTGCCGGCATTCATTGGGCCGGCATCGCGGATGATCTTTCCGCCCATCTCCCTGATCCGCTCGGTGGCCCGGTAGACGTCATCGACCTTGATGGCGATATGGCCGAAGGCGGTACCCATCTCGTAGCTGTCGACGCCCCAGTTGTAGGTCAGCTCGATGACGGTGTTCTGCGACTCGTCGCCATAGCCGATGAAGGCAAGGGTGAACTTGCCGTCCGGGTAGTCCTTGCGGCGCAGCAGCTGCATGTCCAGGACGCGGGTGTAGAAATCGATGGACCGGTCGAGGTCGCCGGTTCGCAGCATGGTGTGGAGGATGCGCATGTTTTCTCCTGCGTAGGGTGGGTTGGGCTTGGCGAAACCCACCGTTTCGGGCCGCAGTCGATGGGTTTCGCTGCGCTCCACCCATCCTACTCGTTTTTTCCTGGCTTGGCGGCCATCACTCGGCCTGTTGTTCGAGGAGTTCGCTCCCGACCCGTCTGCACGCCCCGAGCAGTGATTCGATCATGGCCTCGTCGTCGAGGGCGCGCGCCACGGCGACTCCGCCGATCATCATTGCAGCGCCGGCCAGGGCGCGTTCGCGCCGATCCCCTTTGTCGTTGGGCAGGCGGCGGGTAATGAATGCGGTCAGGCGCCGGAACACTCGCGTGTAGGCAGTGCGGACATTGCCTTCGCGGACCGCCACGTCGGTGGCGAGGAAGGCCAGCGGGCAGGGCGAATGGCGTTGTTCGACATGGGCGATATCGAGGTAGCCCGCCAGCAGGCGGGCCAGGTCGGCATTAGCTGTTTGGCCGGACGGTAGCAGTTTGGCCAGCGCACTCGCTCGTGCGGCGGCGGTAACCGCTTCCGCATACAGCGCCTGCTTGGAGGCAAAGTGCGCATAGAAGCCGCCATGGGTCAGTTGTGCGTGTTGCATGATGTCGGCGATCGAGACGTTGTCGAAGCCGTGTTGCGAGAACAGTGTGACGGCACTGGAGAGAATCCGTTTACGGGTTTCCTGCTTTTGTTTGCTGGGCCAGGCCATGGGTAGGATCCGTCAGTGAAATATGATGTTGATCATATGGTGCGTCCGGATAGTCTTTATTGCAAACCCCCTTGCAGGAGAAAAGCACTATGCGGCAGGCACTCATCCTTTACCCCCTGATGGCTATGGCGGGGCTGACCTTCCTGGTCGGCCTGCGCATGTTGCGCCTGCGTTTTCGCGCGGTCGCGCGGGGTGAGATCAACCCACGCTATTTCCTGCTCAACCGTGGGGGCGGGTGCCGGACTACCTGGCCCGGGTCGAGCAGCACTAACAGAACCTGTTCGAACTGCCGGTGCTGTTCTACGTGTTGCAGCTGGCGCTCTACGCGAGCGGGCCGGTGACCGCGGTGCAGCTGGCCCTGGCCTGGGGTTTCGTTGCGACTCGTTTACTGCACACAGTGATCCATACCACCGTGAACCGCCTGCGCTGGCGCATGCTGGTGTTCTCGGCGGGGCGCTGCTGTTGATGGTGTCTTGGGGGGTGTTCCTGGCGCACCTGTTGTCTGGGCCGGCTCTTGTGTCGGGCATGTAGGTCGGAATTCATTCCGACAGGGTGACGCCTTTACTGCCCGGCCACGGTCATGCTTTCGATCAGCCAGGAGCCGGTGTCGATGCTGCCGGGGATGTCATTGTCGCCGCCGACCGCGAGCAGGCCGTCGAACATGTCGCGCAGGTTGCCGGCGACGGTGATCTCGGATATCGGGTAGGCGATCCGGCCGTCCTCGACCCAGAAACCGGCTGCGCCCCGTGAATAGTCACCGGTCACCAGGTTGCTGCCCTGGCCCATGAGTTCGGTCACGATCAGCCCGGACTGCATGCGGTCCGTCAGCTGTTCCATGGTCTCGCCCGTGTTGTCGATGCGCACGTTGCGCACGCCGCCGGCGTGGCCGGTGGTCTGCATGCCGAGCTTGCGTGCGGAATAGCTGTCCAGCAGGTAGGTGCGCAGTACACCGCTCTCGATGATGCCGTTGGCGCGGGTGGCGACCCCTTCGTTGTCGAACGGGGCACTGGCCAGGCCACGGGGTTTGAGCGGGTTCTCGCAGATGTTCACCCAGTCGGGAAAGACGGGTTCACCGAGGCTGTCGAGCAGGAAGCTGGCCCGCCGATACAGGGCTGGGCCGCGGATGGCGCCGAACAGGGCGCGCAGCAGGGTGGTGGCCACGTCTGCCTTGAAGATCACCGGGCACTGGGTAGTGGCGAGCTTGCGGCTGCCGAGGCGGGCCACGGTGCGGCGCGCGGCCTCCTGGCCGACGGCCACCGGCGATTCGAGTTCCCCGGGCAGGCGGCTGCTGCTGTACCAGTAGTCGCGTTGCATCTCGTCGCCCTCGCTGGCCAGAATGGCGCAGCTGAGGCTGTGACGGGTGGCCGGGTAACCGCCGACGAAGCCGTGCATGTTGCCGTATACGAACAGGCTGTTCTGGGTGTGTACGCTGGCGCCTTCGGAGTTGTCGATGCGCGGATCGAAGCTGCGGGCCGCATCCTCGCATTCGCGTGCGATGGCCGCGGCCTCTTCTGCGTCGATTGCCCAGGGGTGGTCGAGGTCCAGGTCCGGGACTTCCCGGGCCATCCGTTCCGCATCGGCCAGGCCCGCAGCGGGATCCTCCTCGGTATGGCGGGCGATGCGGCAGGCAGCCGCCACGGTCTCGCGGATCGCTGCGGGGCGCAGGTCGGTGGTGTTGGCCGAGCCCTTGCGGTGACCGAAGTAGACGGTCACGCCAAGGCCGTGGTCGTTGGTGTGTTCGATGGTCTCGGTCTCGCCGAGACGCACCGTGACGTCGAGCCCCTGCTGTGCATGCACGTCGGCCTCGGCCTGGCTGGCGCCCTGTTTCTTTGCCTCGTCCAGCAGTTCCGCGACGATGCCCTGCAGTTGCGGCAGATCATACTGGCTCATGCGGCGGTCCCCCCGATGGTCATCTCGTCGATCTTCAGGGTGGGCTGGCCGACGCCGACCGGTACGCTCTGGCCCTCCTTGCCGCAGGTACCGATACCGGAATCGAGTTGCAGGTCGTTGCCGACCATGCTGATGCGGGTCATGGCCTCTGGGCCGCTGCCGATCAAGGTTGCGCCCTTGACCGGCGCGGTGACCTTGCCGTTCTCGATCAGGTAGGCCTCGCTGGCGGAGAACACGAACTTGCCGGAGGTGATGTCGACCTGTCCGCCGCCGAAGTTGACCGCGTACAGGCCGCGATCGACCGAGGCGATGATCTCGCCCGGGTCGTGCTCGCCGGCCAGCATGTAGGTGTTGGTCATGCGCGGCATGGGCAGATGGGCGTAGGATTCGCGACGGCCGTTGCCGGTCGGTTGCATGCCCATCAGGCGCGCGTTCATGCGGTCCTGCATGTAGCCCTTGAGGATACCTTTCTCGATCAGTACGGTCTGCTGGGTGGGAGTGCCCTCGTCGTCGATATTGAGCGAGCCGCGCCGGTCGGGCAGGGAGCCGTCATCGACCACCGTGCACAGGGGCGAAGCGACCTGTTCGCCGATGCGGCCGCTGAAGGCGGAGGTGCCCTTGCGGTTGAAATCGCCTTCCAGCCCGTGCCCGACCGCCTCGTGCAGCAGCACCCCGGGCCAGCCCGGGCCCAGCACCACCGGCAGCATGCCCGCGGGGGCCGGCACCGCTTCCAGGTTGACCAGTGCCTGACGGACCGCCTCGCGGGCATAGCCGGTGGCGCGGTCCTCCTCCAGGAAGAAATCCAGGGCGCGCCGTGCGCCGCCGCCCGCGTTGCCCTGTTCGCGCCGGCCATCCTGCTCGACGATGACGTTCACGTTCAGGCGCACCAGCGGCCGCACGTCCCCGGCCAGGCGCCCCTCGTTGTCGATGACCAGCACGGTGTCGTGTGCCGCGACCAGGCTGACGATGACTTGCTGCACACGGGGATCGGCGGCGCGCGCCTCGGCGTCCAGGCGGCGCATCAGGTCCAGTTTTTCCTGCTCGCCGAGCGATTCCAGGGGGTTCAGGGGGGCGTACAGACGCGGGGTGTCGGTGCGGGCATGGATGGCCTGTGAGCCGCTGCTGCCGGCATGGGCAATGGCGCGCGCGGATTCCGCGGCTTCCAGCAGCTGCGGCAACACCAGGTCGTCGGTGTAGGCGAAGCCGGTCTTCTCCCCGCTGACGGCGCGCAGTCCGGCACCCTGCTCGATGCTATGATTGCCTTCGCGCACGATGCCGTCTTCCAGTACCCAGGACTCGAGTCGCGAGTACTGGAAATAGATATCGGCGGCATCCACCTGGCGGCTGAGTATCCGGTCCACGACCCGGCTCAGGGAGTGCTCATCCAGACCGGGGCCGTCCAGCAGGGTGGCCCGGGCAAGCTCCAGCGCATTGCTCATGATTTCGTTCCTACGGTGTGGCGCTATTCACAGTGCAGCCGCCGGTGCGACAGGCTGGGGAAATTGCGACGGGTGCTTTCCTGGAAATCGGGGTCGATGGTTGCAATTGCAAGTCCGTTGCCGCGTTCGCGTTCGTCCAGCACGCCCCCCCAGGGGTCGACGATCATGCTGTGGCCATGGGTCTCACGGCCCTTGAGGTGAAACCCGCCCTGGGCGGCGGCAATCACATAGGACAGGTTTTCGATGGCGCGGGCGCGTACCAGGATGTCCCAGTGGGCACGCCCGGTGACCGCGGTGAAGGCGGCCGGAAGCGAAAAGACCTCGGCACCCTGGTCGATCATGGCCCGGAACAGCTCGGGGAAACGCAGGTCGTAGCAGACCGCCAGGCCGAGCCGGCCCACGGGTGCGTCCACCACGACTACCTGCTCGCCCGGTTCGATGGTGTCGGATTCGTTGTAGTGTTCGCCCGACTCGATCAGGTTCACGTCGAACAGGTGGCGCTTGTCATAGCGCGCGACCTCCTTACCCCTGTCGTCGAACAGCAGGCTGGCGGCGCGCCAGCGCGCGCGGTCGTCGCTTTCCAGGGGAATGGTGCCGCCGACGATCCAGATGCCGAGGCGGGCCGCGATGCGCGAAAGGAAGTCCTGCAAGGGGCCTTCCCCCTGGCGTTCCCTGTAGGGCAGGGCATCGGCACAATCGGCCCCGAAAAAGGCGAAGTTCTCCGGCAGTACCGCCAGCGATACCCCCTGTCGGGCCGCCTCCTCGAGCAGTTTCTCGGTGGTCAGCAGGTTGGCGTTTACATTGGTGCCCGAGGCCAGCTGTATGGCGGCGACTTTGGTCGGTGTACTGCTCATGGTCTGTCTGTCATCTGTACCGGTGGTGCGAAAGTCAAAGTTTAACAGGGATCGGCCATATTATTCCGAGCCCGGGAAAGTGCCTTCCGGATTGCCTTCGTCCGGTGAGGTGGTCTTCTTGGGCTTGCCCAGCAATCGCTCCAGCAGACCCTTTTTGGGGCGGGTCTTGGTCTCGTCGATGGCCTGTTCCTGTTTGCGGGTCTTGGTCGTGGATTTTTCCCCGCTCAGGGTGTTGACGATGGCGGATACCGGGCCGCCGCTCTTGAGCGGAGTGAGCTTGGGATCGTCCCAGCTGCCGGTGACGCTGTATTCGAAGCGGTTGATCTTGTCTACCTCCTCCGAGAGCAGGCGTTGCAGGACGAAGGTGGCGGCGCCGGCGACCGGGCCGCCGGCAATGGTGCTGGCGATGACCAGGGTGGCATCCAGCTTGGGAGCGACCTGTATCACCTGGTCGAAATCGCGGGCCACCAAGCCGATGCGTCCACCGATCTCGATGCGCCCCGAGGGTCCGTCGACCACCAGGTCATGCGTGACGGCCTGGCCGTCGGCCAGCTTGAAATGCCCTTCGATGGTGTCGAAGCTATAGCCTTTTTTCAACAGGTCGCCAAAGTCGAACTTGAGGCATCGCCTAAGTGCGTCCAGGCTGACCAGTCCGAGCACCCGGGCGATACCGGGGTCGACCTCGGAGAGGCGCCCGTCCGCTATCTTCAGGTAGGTGTCACCGCGCAGGGTGGCGCGATGGAACTGCGCCGGGTGACCGGGCCATGCCAGGTTGAAACGCAGGTCGGTCCTGGCATCGTGCATGTTGCGCGGGTAGCCGAGCCCGGACAGCAGGGCGCCGAGATCGGGCAGGTTCAGCTGTCCGCTCAGCTGTGTTCTGGCCGTCTTGCTCTGCCACAGCCAGTCTCCGTGCGCCTCGAGCGTGCCCGAGGGGCCCTTGACGAACAGTTTGCGTATGCGGCTGCCGTTTTTCTCCGGTTGCAGGCTTACTTCGAACAGCCCCAGTTTGGCCTTGTTGATCTGCAGGTCGGTACATTGCAGGGCGAGCCTGGGCAGCGTGCGCGGGTCAGGTCCCCGGCCGGGGTCGGGTGCTGGCGTGGGTGCGGCATTGTCCGTGTCGATGTCGAGGTGCAGCCGCTCGAGCTTGATCGTCAGCGCGGATTTCTTTCCCCGGTAGTAGTGGATGCCCCCTGCAATGCGGGGGCTGTTGAGGCGGGCATCCACGGCCGATGGTTTTCCGCGAGCCTTCAGGCGGACATCGGCCATCTCGATATCGCCGGCAACGAGGGCCGGTGTGCGCAGCTCGAGCTGCCATGTGGCGCCGGTTCCGTTCTTGCCCAGACGTTCGGCGAGCGCCTGCCATTCCGCCATGTCGACCCGGGGCAGGGCGGCCAGGACGCGGTAGCCCGGTTGTCGCGGCAGCCGGCTGTTGCCGCGTGCATAGCGTATCTCGCCGCGGTTGCCGCTGGCGCTGATGCGGGCGTCCAGCCGGTCTCCGTAGCGCACATGCAAGGTGCCATCGGGTTGGCCCAGGGGCATGGCGACCTCGAGCGCACGGGCCTGGGCGGCCGGCTTGCCGAGCGGTTGTGGAAGCGCCAGGCGCATGCCTTTGAGGTCACTGCGGACATCGATCGATACCGGCGTACCCTGCGGGGCGCTTGCGTTGGGTATGTCGAGCATGACGGTGAAGTCGGCGGTCCCCGAGGCCAGTTGCAGGGGGAGGTCGGGGAAGCGCTTTTGCAGGGTTTCGGCCGGCCAGTTGGCCCGCGCCTCGATCCGCGTGGCGGCCGGCGCCGGGGTGACATCCACCCGTAACGGCGCACCGAAGGCCTTGCCCTCGATGTCTTTGGCGTGCAGGGCATCCAGGCCGATGCCCAGGTCGCCATGGATCCCGTCGATGGTCAGATCCCAGCCTTTCAGGCTTAGGCGGTCGCCCTTGAAGTGCAGGGTGCCGTCGAGCCGGTAGTCGCCGATTCCCTGCGTCAGCGGCACCTGGAAGTCCAGGTTCAGCTCGGCCTGGCCGTCGGTCTGCATGATCCTGGCGATGTGCCCGAAGCGCTGGCGCAGCGCGGGTGCCTGCAGGAGCCGTATTTCATCCGCGAGCGGTCCGCGCGCGGTGCCTTTTATCTGCAGCGGGCTGCCCGGGTGCAGGCTGGCGATATGCGCATGGGCGGAGGGGATGCGGCTGGCGTAGATCCCGCCGTCCAGCAGGTCGATATCGAGGCTGTTTTCGTGAAAGAACAGTCTTGCCCGCACATCCTTCAGCGGTGGCCAGCCGTCCCGGTAGGCCAGCGGGGTGTCGCGGGTCAGACCGACGACCTCGAACACCCCGCTGCGCCGCTCGTGGAAGGGGAAGTCCTGCAACGGACCGCTGACCAGGACATCGGCCTGCTCCAGGTGGCCGCTGCCGAGCGCCCGGTCCAGCCACTGCACCACCTTGTCGCTCATGATGGCCGTGGGCAGGTAACGGCCGGTGGATGCCACATCGCCGTCCCTGATGCGGCCGTGCAGGTCCAGGCGCGGGGCCTTGTCCGCGGCCTTGTCGATCACCAGCCAGGCCTCGCCGTGCAGGTCCGGCGTGACGAAGCGGAGGTCGTCACCGAACAGTTGCCAGCCGGTCGCCGTTCGCCGCCAGTTCAGAGTGCCGTCCAGTTGCCGGATCCGGTGCGGCTCCCGAAACAGCTGGCGATAGTCGAGCTGCATGTCATGGCCCGCCAGGCGGACCTTGGCAGCCTGCGGATCAGCGGTCAGGTTCAGGTCCAGTCCCTGGACGCCGGGTATCGATTTCCATGCCCGTACAGACAAGCCCTGCAGTTGGGTGTCGAGGGCCCAGTCCGGATGGGTGCCGGTGGTCAGCGACAGGCGCAGCTTCCGGACAAGGCCATCCGGCTGCAGTCCCTGCAGGGCCGTGCGGGGGGCTGCTGTGTCGGGCATGAGTGAAGAGAGATCCCGCAACAGCGGTATCGCCAAGTCCCTGGCGGCCGCTTCGTAATGCCGGGATTGACCCTGTCGGCTGCGCTGGATGACCAGCGTGCCGGGTGCCGAGGGGCTGTCGGGAGTGGCCTGCAGGACCAGCTCATCGGCCACGATGCGCCACTCCTCCGCATTGCGTCGCCGGTAGTCGATGTTCCCCGCGATGCGCGCGGCCAGGAAGTGCGTGGGCGATGCGCCATCGCGGGACAGCGCCAGCTGGCCGATGGCGAAGTGACCGCGCGCGCTGGTCTCGATGGCCTGCTCCCAGTCCTGCCACAGCTCGACATCGAATTTGCCGTCATCCAGTCGAAGCGACGGGGGCATGTAGCTGCTGAGCAACGGCTGCAGCGCCAGCCCCTCCACCTTCAGGTAGCTGTTGCCGCGCCATGCCGGCCCGCTGAGAAAGCCCTGGATCTGTGCGCTGAAACGGGCTCGCCCCAGTCGGCTGTCGAGGCGGCCACGTAGTGCCAGTTCCTCGCCGTGGCGCACCAGGTCCAGGTCGAGGTCATCGATCTCAACCGGTGCGGAGCCCTTGTAGCGATCCTCCCAGTGCAGCCGGGTGTGGCGCAGGCGCAGGTGGCGGGGCAGCGGCAGGGAGGCGCCGCCGCCCGAGGGGATGCCGATCACGTGCATGCGCCGGTCCGGTTCCCGTACCAGCCTGAGTTCGAAGCCGTCCAGGGTGAGTCGTAGGGCGTCCAGCAACTGCCCCTTCAGGAGACTGGCGTGGCTGAGGTCCATGCTGAGGCTATCCACGGTAATGGTGCTGCCCGCTGGTCCCAGCGAGACCCGCTGAAAGCGGAGGCGTGGGCCGATGCCCCACCAGCTGGCCTGTACGCTTTCGAAATGAACCGGCTGGCCGACCGCCTTGCTCAGCCAGTTCGCAATGGGTTCGCGGGCGTATTGCAGCAGGGGGGTGCTGAGGCGGATGGCGAGCGCCAGCAGGCCCCACGCCAGAATCAGCGTGATCAGGATCTTCCGGGCCCGGTGGGCGATGCGGTTCATGTGGCGGATCGCCGTGGCGGGGTGTCCTGTTCAAACAAGGACGACGTCATACTGTTCCTGTGTGTAGAGGGCCTCTGCCTGCAGTTTGATGGGTTTTCCGATGAATTGTTCCAGTTCGGCGAGGTTTTGTGATTCCTCGTCCAGGAGACGGTCGATGACCTCTGGTGATGCCAGGACCAGCAGCTGCTCGACGTCGAACTGGCGGCTTTCACGCAGGATCTCGCGGAATATCTCGTAGCAGGTGGTCTCGGCCGTTTTGATGGTGCCGCGACCGCGGCAGGTCGGGCAGGATTCGCACAGCACGTGTTCCAGGGATTCCCGGGTCCGCTTGCGGGTCATCTCGACCAGGCCGAGCGAGGAGACCTCGGAGATATGCGTCTTGGCGTGGTCGTGGGCGAGGCAGCGCTCCAGGGCACGGATGACCTGGCGCTTGTGCTCCCGGTCGGTCATGTCGATGAAGTCGATGATGATGATCCCGCCCAGGTTGCGCAGGCGCAGCTGGCGGCAGATCGCCTGGGCAGCCTCCAGGTTGGTCTTGAAGATGGTCTCTTCCAGGGTGCGGTGGCCGACGAAGGCACCCGTGTTGACGTCGATGGTGGTCATGGCCTCGGTCTGGTCGATCACCAGGTGTCCGCCGGACTTGAGTTCCACGGTGCGGCGCAGGGCCTTCTCGATCTCGTCCTCGACGCCGTACAGGTCGAATATGGGGCGTTCCCCCGGGTAGTACTCGATCTGGGTATTGCTGTCGGGCAGGAACTTGTGCGCGAACTGGCGTGCCTTCTCGAAGGTGGAGCGTGAATCGATACGCACCCGCTCGACCTCGGGGCTGATCAGGTCCCGGATGGCGCGCAGCCCCAGTGGCAGGTCCTCATGGATGACCTGCATGGGCTTTACCTCGCGCGCCTTCTCCAGGATAGACTGCCACAGGCGCTGCAGGAACTGCATGTCGTGGTGCAGGGCCTGCTCGCTGGCACCCTCGGCCGCGGTGCGGGCGATGAAGCCGGATGGCAGCGCCGATTCCTCGGCGAAACTGCCGAGTATCCGGCGCAGCCGGTTGCGTTCCTCCTCGTCCTCGATCTTTTGCGAGACCCCGACACTCTGCATATTGGGCATGAACACCATGTAACGGGAGGGGATGGAGATGTTGGTGGTGAGGCGGGCACCCTTGCTGCCGATCGGGCCCTTGACCACCTGGACCACGATCTCACCGCCTTCGCGGACCAGGTCGGTGATCTGCTCGCTGCGACCGCTCTTGGTATGGATGTCGGAGGCATGCAGGAAGGCGGCGCGTTCCAGGCCGACCTCGACAAAGGCTGCCTGCATGCCGGGCAGGACGCGGCACACCTTGCCCTTGTAGATGTTGCCCACCAGTCCGCGCTTGGCGGTACGTTCGATGATGATCTCCTGGACCACCCCGTTTTCGACCACGGCGACCCGGGTCTCGGGCGGTGTGACGTTGATCAGGATCTCTTCGCTCATGTGCCGGAGTCTAACACCTCAAACCACCTCGATACCGGCACTGCGTAACAGTCTCGCGGTTTCGAACAGCGGCAGTCCCATGATGCCCGAATAGCTGCCTTCGATGTGTTCCACGAACACCGCGCCCAGGCCCTGAATGGCGTAGCCGCCCGCCTTGTCGCGGGGTTCGCCGCTGTCCCAGTAGCGGGCCGCGGCCTGTTCGCTGATGGGTCCGAAGCGGACCCGGCTCTCTGACAGCAGGTAGTCGATACGCGCATGAACCAGCGCCACGCCGGTCAGCACCCGGTGCGTGTGTCCGGCCAGGTCCAGCAACATGGCGATGCCGTGCTCGCGGTCCCGGGGCTTGCCCAGGATCCGTTCGCCGAGCACCACCGATGTGTCTGAACCCAGTACGGGATAGTCCGGGTGCAGGGCATGCATGGCTCGGGCCTTTTCGATGGCCATGCGCTCGACGTATGCATGCGCCGATTCGTGCGCCAGCCGGGTTTCATCGATATCGGCCGGCGCGGTATCGAATGCAACCCCGATCTGGCGCAGTAACTCGGCCCGGCGGGGCGATTGGGAGGCAAGTATCAACACGGTTCAGGCCCTGTGGTAGGGGTGGTTGCGCAGGATGCTCCAGGCCCGGTGCAACTGCTCCGCGAGGATCACGCGCACCAGCGGGTGTGGCAGGGTCAGGGGCGACAGCGACCATTGTTGCGAGGCGGCGGCACGCGCTTCGTCCGAGAGCCCCTCGGGCCCGCCGACCAGCAGGGCGATATCCTGGCCGCCGCCCATCCAGCCCTCGAGTTGCGTGGCCAGTTGTTCGGTGGACCAGTCACGGCCGTTCACTTCCAGTGCGATCACCCGGGCCCCCTTGGGTATGGCCGCGAGCATGCGCCTGGCATATTCGTCGTAGCTCTGTTGAACCCAGGCGGGCATCCGGTCGCCAACGGCAATGAGGTGGATATTCATGGCCTGTCATCTTACCCTGATCCCGACCGGGCATTGCATGCCTCAACAGACCGGAGGCAGGATAACGTCATCTAACCCGGGTGAGGCGGGTGGTCAGCTCGGAAAAATGCCGTGAATACATCCATGTAGGCTAAGACGGCATCCCTACCGTCGAAGTTTTCCGAGCAGACCACCCGCCCCACCGTTCAGTGGGTTGTGAACTTGGATGACGGGGCCCTGAGAGCAGGGGAGAAGACAGTTGCTGGTGTTGCGTAAGAGACTCTATGACATTCTGGAAGGGCAGGAGCATTCGCTCACCGCCAACCTGGTGAACGGCACTATCATCGGCCTGATTCTGCTCAATGTCCTGGTGGTCATGCTCGAGAGCGTGGAATCACTGGAAAGCCGTTTTGGCGGCTGGTTCTATCTCGTCGAGATCGGCTCGGTGGTCCTGTTCACGATCGAGTACCTGGTGCGCCTGTGGGTGATCGTCGAAGACCGGCAGTTCGCCCATCCGCTGACGGGGCGCCTTCGCTACATGCTGACATTCCGCGCAGTTGTCGACCTGCTGGCCGTTCTGCCAAGCTATGTCGGTGCCTTTGCCGAGTTCGATGCCCGCCTGTTGCGTCTGTTGCGCCTGCTGCGGATGCTCAAGCTGACCCGTTACTCCAACTCGATGGACATGCTGGTGTCGGTGTTCAAGCGGGAATATGCCGCGATACTCTCGGCCACCTTCGTGATGATTGTGATCATCCTGTTCGCGGCGAGTGGCATCTACTACCTGGAAAGGGATATCCAGCCACAGCATTTCGGCAGCATCCCGCAGGCCATCTGGTGGGCCACGGTCACCCTGACCACGGTCGGCTATGGCGATGTGGTACCGGTCACGGGCCTGGGCAAGGCCTTCGGTCTGCTGATCACCATCGCGGGCGTGGGTATGGCCGCACTGCCGGCCGGTATCCTGGCTTCCGGCTTTACCCGCGAGATCGAGCGCCGGCGCGAGTTGTACGAGTTACGGGCCCGCTGCGCGATGGAGGACGGGCATCTCAGCCTGCGCGAGGCGCGCGACCTGCGCAAGCTCGGGCGTCAGCTGGGCCTGGACGATGTGCAGACGCGCCTGCTGCTGGAGAAGGAAAAGGAGGAGCTGCTGCGCTGCCCGCATTGTGGCGGTGAGGTGACGACCGCGACCCTGCAGAAAAAACCGAAGGGTCGGTAGCGGCCTTCAGGTTGAGGTGATGGCCCGGGCGGTGGCCGCGGATTCCGCCTCGATGAAGATCCGTTTTACCTCGGGATATCGTGCCCGGATGGCCTGCTCGATGCGCTCTATGGCCTGTTCCACCTCGCCGGCCGGCACATCGTCACGGAAGTCCGCGCTGATGGTGACCAGTACATCGTCTGGTCCCATGTGCATGCTCAACACCTCGTTGATCTTCTCGATGCGTTGTTCCTCGTGCAGCAGCTGGCGTATGCCGCGGATGACATGGGCGCAGGCCGACTCGCCTATCAGCAGGCTCTTGGTTTCCATGGCCAGCCAGATGGCCGTGATGCCGAGGATGATGCCGATCACCACCGAGGCCGCGCCATCGAACCAGGCCTGCCCGGTAAGTTCTGCCGGGGTGATGCCGATCAATGCCACGACCAGTCCGGCCAGGGCGGCCGAGTCCTCGAACAGGACCACGAACATGGACGGATCCTTGCCTCGCCTGACGGCCTCTATGTAACCCAGCGAGCCCTTGGTCTTGCCGAACTCCTTGAGTGCGACGAACCAGCTGCCGCCCTCGAACAGGATGGACAGGCCGAGCACGATGTAGTTGATCAGGGTGCTGCTCATCGGCTGCGGGTCGCGTATATGGCGTATGCCCTCGTAGACGGACACCCCCGCCCCCACGGCGAAGATCAGGATCGCCACCACGAAACTCCAGAAGTAGATCTCCTTGGCGTGGCCGAACGGGAATTCCTCGCTGGGCGGGCGTTTGGCCTGGCGCATGCCGTACAGCAGCAGGCCCTGGTTTCCGGTATCGACCAGGGAGTGGATGCCTTCGGAAAGCATGGCCGAGCTGCCGGTGATGCCGGCGGCGACGAACTTGGTGATCGCAATCGCTGTATTGCCGGCCAGTGCGGCGAGGATGACCTTGGTGCTGGATCCGGACATGGGATTTCCTTCGAGGGGCGGGACGACGATTTTCGCATCAAATGCCGGTTGCTGGCATTATCGACGGCATGTTTCGGTCCGGATTGCCATTGCCATTCGATTGGTCCCGTCTCATCGGCTTTGCCCTGTTGTTCTTTGCCGCCGCTGGCCTGGCCTGGCGCCTGCTGAACAGGCCCGGGCCCGTGTTGCCGGCGCCCCAGAGCGCGCCCGTCGCGGTAGCCAGGGTGCTGCATGAATATCCCCATGATGCCGAGGCCTACACCGAGGGCCTGTGTTTTCGGGCAGGCGCTTTCATAGAGAGCACCGGGCTGTGCGGTCAGTCCAGTCTGCGTCGGGTGGGGCTGGATGGCGGGATCAGCCAGTTGCATGCCCTGGCGCGCGACTATTTCGGCGAGGGCGCCACCTGTTGGGGCGACAAGCTGTACCAGCTCACCTGGAAGGCCGGTGTGGGATTCGTCTATGACGCGAACAGCCTCGAACAGCTGCAGCAGTTCACGCTGCCCGGCGAGGCCTGGGGCCTCACGCATTCGGAAACCCGGCTGATCGTGAGTGACGGGTCGGATACTCTGTATTTCCTGGACCCGGTCAGTTACCAGGTGCAAAGAAGCCTGAAGGTGCACGAGGGCGATTGTGCCATCGGCCAGCTCAATGAGCTGGAGTACGTCCGCGGCCAGGTCCTTGCGAACGTCTATGGCACCAACTACATCGTCAGGATCGACCCGGACTCCGGCCGGGTACTGGGCTGGATCGATCTGACACCGGTCATCCCCACCGGCCACAAAGGGATGGGCGTGGCCAACGGGATTGCCTACGACCGGATGGGCGGGCGCCTGTTCGTCACCGGAAAGAAATGGCCGGCCTTGTATGAAATCGGATGGTGAGTGGGCGGTATATCTGCTTTCCTGTGCCTGGCAGGATGCGACAAACCGGAATCACTGGATCCGGAACTGACGCAGCATCTGTTGCAATTCCTCCGCCGTCTCGGCCAGGTGTTTACTGGAGGCAGTCATGCCCCGTGTTTCGGAAGCGGTTTGATCAGCCATCGTGCTTATCTCCCGCACGCTATTGTTGATGTCGCGTGATACTGCGCGATGTTCCTCGCCTGTTTTGGCGATCTGTACGTTTTTCTCCGCAATCGCCGCGACTGACCCGGTTATTGCATTCAGGGACTCACCCGCTTTGTCGATCTGCTCGACGCTGAGGGTTGCCTGCTGCTTTCCGTGCATCATGACTCCACAGCATCTGACGCCCCCTTCTGTAGGCTTTCTATGCGTTGCTGAATCTCAAGGGTCGAGTTTTGGGTACGTTCGGCGAGGGTGCGTACTTCATCAGCGACCACAGCAAAGCCCCTCCCCTGCTCTCCGGCGCGCGCGGCCTCGATAGCGGCATTCAGGGCTAGAAGGTTGGTTTGCTCAGCAATGCTGCGAATTACATCCAATACGACATTGATGTCCCTGCTTTCATCGTCCACCTGTTGGATCACTGTCGCCGCTTCCCCTACGGCGTTGGCCAGTCCGTTGATGGTCTGGATGGCTGTGCCAATCACCTCGCTCCCATGTTCTGCGCACTGACTGGACTCGGTTGCAACATCCACCGCTTCGAGCGCTGTGGAGTTGATCTCTTTGATCATGGCATTCATTTCATCCATGGACTGTACAACGTCACTGGTTTTCGCCTGCTGATCGACCGTGCTGTCGCCTATCTGCCGGATGGCATTGTCCATTTCAGTAGAGGCATGAGACAGCTGGTTGGCATAGTGGCTGATCTCGCCTATCAGGCTGCACAGCCTGGCAACGAACTGATTGAACCAGCTTGCCAGTTCTGCAAACTCGTCTCTGCCGGACTGATCGAGAGTCTGGGTCAGATCACCTTCGCCATCGGCAATATCGTTCAGGCATTCCTTGATTCGGTTTACGGGTGTGGTAACCAATCGGGTCATCAGCCACATCAGGACGAGGATGCCCAGGGTGAAGAAGATGGCGGTCATCCAGAATTTCTTCCACAGTCCGGCAACGAATACCCCGTCAATGGACTTCATGGAATAGCTTATCCGTATGGCGCCACCCACACTGCCGGGTTTGCCCCGTCTATGGCATTCGAGACAGTTTGTCTCATGCCGGTTCTTTTTGTGGCTCTTCACCAAATCAGGTGGGTAACATTCACCGGCAGATACCCTCCGGGTATAGATCGAGTCCACCAAGGTGGAAGTAGATGGCATTGGCAAAGCGCTCCTTGTTGCGGAAACCATG
>JAKRWE010000044.1 GCA_024712425.1 Chromatiales bacterium | reverse complement strand
GGCCTGCACCGGACCATCCCTGGAGATGAGGCGCCCCCTCGTCCCCTCATGACCCCGGACTCACCAAGGGGACATTTCAGCTTGGGAGAAAAGGGGACATTTTAGAATTGGGTTGACAGGGATGCAGTCCCCAAAAAAGGACAAATCCGGCGTTGTCTGCCTGCATAACCGTACTGAGGCCCCACCCGCCTTTGCCGTATGGGGGGACAGTCATCTTGGAGCACTGTGGTCTGAGATCGATCGCATCGCGGCACAGCGCCAACAGAACTACCTGCTGCTCGGGTGCCCACCGATCGCCGGGGTCTACGTGACCGACCGCGCCAACAGCCTCGACGACTGTCCCTGCGCCAAGAGCAACGCGAGGCTGATCCAGCACGCAGCTGATTACCCGGTAATCGTCATGATTGCCCGCTGGCCGGTCTATGTGGAAGGCCATGACCCACGTGCCCTGGATGCCAGCAACCCGGAGATGTTCTATGCCGATGGCCCGAACAAGACACGCACCGCCAAACGCAGCAGGCAGCTGTTCGCACGTTATTTCCAGGACACCATCGAACGCCTGCTTGCGCATGGTGCCCGCAGGCCGGTAATCATCCGCCAGGTTCCCGAATACCCTTTCTGGGTACCCAACGAGCTTACACGGCTGATCGACAAAGGCATGCCACTGTCACGGCTGGATACCTCGTTGGCCAGCCACCGGACCCGCCAGCGCTTCGTGGACCGGGTGTTCGACAACCTGGCCCGTGACCATCGTGTGCAGGTACTGGATCCGGCCGATGTGCTGTGCGACGCTACCCGGTGCGCCATCGAGAGAAACGGCAAATCGCTGTACCGGGACGATGACCACCTATCCCTTTACGGCGCCTCGTTGCTCGGTCCCATGCTGGAGCACGCCCTGCCGCCCCCTTATAATGTCGGAAAACCGGCTACCGGACATGCGCATGCGCCTGACGCCCCACGAAGTACGGATCATCCGTGAAACAACCCGCGAGGTCTTCGGCCCCGACGCCAGCGTGCGCCTGTTCAGATCGCGTACCGACGATCAGGCCCGGGGCGGCGATATCGATCTGCTGGTCGAAAGCGAGGCGCCGATTGCCGACCGCTTCCACAAGGAGCTGGAGTTGGGTGCAAAACTTCAGATGCGGCTGGGGGATCAACCGATCGACATCCTGGTGATCGACCCCGATGTCCAGTTACAGCCGATTCACCAGCAGGCGCGACGTACCGGGATCGCACTATGAACACCGATGAGCCCCTATTCTCACCAGAGGAACGGCTGCTACAGACCCTGCTGTACAGAGAAGGCCAACATCTCCAGTTCAGCCATCAACGACTGGCGTCACAGATGATTGATGCTGCCTGGGCCCGGCGCCTGGAGCAGGACCCCATGCTGGCGGTGGAGGTGGATGCCTTCGCCTCCCGCTTTGGTCGTATGCAGGACACCATCGGCGAAAAATTACTGCCACGCTGGCTGACCGCACTGGAAGAAACACCGGGAAGCCTGATCGAGGTCCTCAACCGGGCCGAGCGGCTCGGTGTGGTTACCAGCGCAAGCGATTGGATCAGCGTTCGACGCCTGCGTAACAAACTGATTCACGAGTACATGCAAGACCCGGCACAACTTGCGCAAGCGCTCGTTGATGCCCTCATGGCCGTTCCCATGCTGTTCGAGACCTATAACCGGGTGCGGGCCTATAGCATGGCCAATCTGAATCTGGACAGTCTGGCCTTACCCGGCCCGCTATCCGTCGACTGATCTTGGGCAGGCGTCCCCCCCTCATCCTCTGGCGCCTGCTCGACGGACGCCGCGGCCACTTGACCCAGATTCTGGGGCTGACCCAGGCTCTGGCGGATCGCTGTGTCATCCAGATCCACGACATCCCCACGCCCGGCCGGCTTGCTGGTCTGGCCGCCTGGGCCGGCGGTTACTTTCCCGTTGGCCGGGACCAGCCGGACCCACACCTCATCCTGGCCGCCGGTCACAGCACCCACCTCCCGGCAATGGCCGCCCGGCGCGCACGGGGCGGGCGTATCGTGGTACTGATGAAGCCCTCCTTGCCGCTGGCCTGGTTCGACCTGTGCCTGATACCGGAACACGACGCCCCACTACAACGTCCGAACGTGATTGCAACACGGGGCGTGCTCACGACAGTGCGTCCTTCCGACAGACACGATCCGGACACCGGCCTGATCCTGTTGGGCGGCCCTTCACGCCATTACGACTGGCGCACCGAAGAAATCATCGAGCAGGTGCACCAGATCGTCAGCAGACAGCCCGGCGTGCATTTCCGGATCGGCGACTCTCCGCGAACACCCGCGGACACCCGTCTGGCGCTGGCAGGTGTCGAGAAGGCCGAATTCATTCCCTGGGAACAGACCGAACCCGGGGAGATACAGCAGATGATGGCCGGTGCCGGCCAGGTCTGGGTCAGCGAAGACAGCGTCTCCATGCTGTACGAGTCCCTGGGCAGTGGCGCGCCGACAGGGCTGCTGCAGGTCCCGCGCCAACGCGAAAACCGCGTTACCCGGGGCATCGACCACCTGATCGCTGAGGGGACTGTCACCCCCTACGCTCAATGGCGAACCGATCCGCAACTGCCGCCTCCGCCAGCCATGGACGAAGCGGGGCGCTGCGCAGAGGAGATCCTTCGAAGATGGCCGGCCGAAAGCTGAGCGTCCTGCAGATACTCCCGGAGCTGGAGGGCGGCGGCGTGGAGCGCGGCACCCTGGAGGTCGCACGCGCCCTGGTCGAACACGGCCACCGCTCGCTGGTCGTCTCGGCGGGCGGACGCCTGGTCGAGCAGCTACGGATCGAAGGCAGCGAACACATCGCCTGGGATGTCGGTCGCAAACACCTCGCCACCCTGCGTTGGATACGTCCACTGCGGCGCCTGCTACGCGATGAACGGATCGATATCGTGCACGTGCGCTCCCGCCTGCCCGGATGGATCCTGGAATTCGCCCTGCGCGGCATGCCACCAGACGAACGACCGGTTCGCATCAGCACCGTACACGGCCTGTACTCGGTCTCACGCTACAGCGCCATCATGACCCGCGGCGAGCGGTTGATCGCGGTCTCCAATACCGTGCGCGACTATATCCGCAACAACTACCCGCAGTGCCCGCCGGAGCGGATCGAGGTCATCCCGCGCGGCGTGGACCCGGCCGAGTTCCCGTGCGGCTACCGGCCAACGGAGGCCTGGCAACACGCCTTCTTCGAGCAGTTCCCCAATGCCCGTGAGCGCATCCTGCTCACCCTGCCCGGGCGCCTGACCCGGCTCAAGGGGCATCACGAGTTCATCCGTCTGATCAGGACACTGGTGCAGGAGGGGCAGCCGGTACACGGTCTGATCGTGGGCGGCGAGGATCCGCGCCGCCAGGCCTACGCACAGGAGCTGCGCGAGGCGGTTGCACAACAGGGATTGGAGGAACACATCACCTTTACCGGGGCGCGTTCGGACATGCGTGAGATCTATGCGATCAGCCAGATCGTGTTCTCGCTCTCGTGCAAGCCGGAATCCTTCGGACGCACCGTGGTCGAGGCACTGAGCATGGGGGTGCCGGTGATCGGCTGGGATCATGGGGGCGTGGGCGAGGTCCTGGGCGACATTTACCCCCCGGGAGCGGTTCCGCTCCAGGACCAGACGGCACTTGTCACTCGAACCCTGGAATTACTGGATCGCTCCCCCCTCGTTCCGGCGGAAAATTCCTATACCCTGGACAAGATGCTCGACCGGACCCTGGCGCTCTACGAGCAATTGAGTATTGAGTTCCCAGGGTCGCCCACTTTGTAGATCAGACTTCAGTCCGACATGTCGGGTTCAAACCCGCTCTACACGAAAGCGCCAAATCAGGAGATAACACACAGGTTTTCAGCTCTGGCTGTCGGCACCGCATCCAACGGAATCCCCTGATCGAAAGACACGAAACGACCTTTGTGACGGACCGCAAGGGCCAACAGGTAGGCATCGGTCACCTGCCGGTGGCCAAGGATCCGGCTCCAATCCAGTACACCATCCGAAAGCACGCTGATACCCTCGGGCCAGAATGCATGGTCCGGACTCGTACAGGCCTCTGCGAGACGACCGGCCACCTGTGCCGGTGTCTTTGTATTCGGGTAGGCCGGCTGCGACATGATCCGGATGACGCCGTTCTGCGTAATCGGGCAGGAAGCCCAGCCATTGCCGATCTCGCGCTGCAGCCAGGACATGGCGGTGTGATGCATCACGTGTCCTGAATCCAGCAGGGCAATCAGGACGTTCACATCCAGCAAGGCGCGCATCAGATGCCCTCATCGTCACGCAGGCGGTTTATCTCATCATTGCTCACGAGGCGCTGATCCGGTGACGAAAAGGGCCGGAAGCCACCTACCACGGGCTCGGTACTGTCTCTTTCGTTTCCGCCGGACAGCGCCCTGCGCAGCAGTTCCGATACCACCTTTCCGGCAGAAACATGCCGGCTGCGCGCAATCTCCTTTGCAGCTGCCAATACATCATCCTCGATATCGATAGTCGTGCGCATGGTTTTCCCCTCTCACTGTATGACGCCATTGCATCATGATGTGATAGCATTATAGCACGATTCCACAATACCGACGATTGGCCCGGTTGCTGCGGAAGGAGCAGCCACAACATACGACCAGGTGCTATCAGCCAGGCCTGTATTCGGGGACCACCTCGTGCAGCAATTCCTTGAGCCGCGCCTCTTCGTGGCTGGAACAGGTCTGCTCCGTTGCATCCAACGCTTCACACAGCTGCTGCCAGCCAGCCTCACGGTGGCGCGCCAGCAGGATCTTCTCGTGCCCGGTAGCGGTGAGCGCCTCCTGCTCGTGGAACAGCTCCTCGAACAGCTTCTCGCCGGGGCGCAGCCCCGTATAGACGATCTCGACCTCCTCTCCCGGTTCCTTGCCCGCGAGACGTATCATCTGCTCCGCCAGGTAGCTGATCTTCACCGGTTCCCCCATGTCGAGTACGAAGATCTCGCCACCCTGCCCGATAACGGCCGCCAGCATGATCAGCTGACTGGCCTCGGGAATGGTCATGAAATAACGCTCGATCTCGGGATGGGTAACGGTCACCGGGCCGCCGGCCTCGATCTGCTGGCGGAACAGGGGCGCCACGCTCCCGGCTGAATCCAGCACATTGCCGAACCTGACCGTGATGAATGCGGTATCGGAGCGGTCGTTGAGATTCTGGCAGAACAGTTCCGCCACCCGCTTGGTGGTGCCCATGACATTGGTCGGGTTCACCGCCTTGTCGATGGATATCAGGACAAACTTCCCGCAGCCATGCCGATCCGCCGCCTCGGCCACCACCCGGGTACCCAGCACGTTGTTGCGCACCGCCTCCTTGACCTGGTGCTCCAGCAAGGGCACATGCTTGTAGGCGGCCGCATGAAACACCAGTTCCGGCCGGTAGCGTCCGAACAGGCACGCCACGGCCTCCTCCAGGCGCACATCACACAGGTGAATGCCCAGTTCCAGCGCCGGGAAATCCCGGGCCAGCTCCATTTCTATCGCATACAGGTTGAACTCGCTGTTCTCAGCCAGGATCAACTGCGCCGGCCCCAGGCGCGCCAGTTGGCGGCACAGTTCCGAGCCGATGGATCCACCCGCGCCGGTCACCAGCACCCGCTTTCCGGACAGACCACCGCGGATGGCATCCCAGTCCAGCGACACCGGCTCGCGTCCAAGCAGATCCTCGATGGCGATCTCGCGCAGTTCGTTCACGCTCACCCGGCCGGACATCAGGTCATCGATCTTCGGCACGGTTCGCATCGGGACACCGGCCTCGTCGCCAAGGGCGACCAGGCGGCGCATCTGCACTGCATTCGCCGAGGGAATCGCCAGGATCAGCCAGTCGACCGACAGCCGCTCGACCAGTTCCGGCAGGCGGGCACACGCCCCCAGCACGCGTATGCCATGGATCTCCCGCCCCCATTTACCCCGATCGTCATCGACAAAACCGACAATGCGGTAATCGTCACGGGCATCACGCAGCAGATCCCGCACCAGCGCCTCGGCCGCACGCCCCGCCCCCACGATCAAGACCCGTGGACCCGATACGGCCTGACCGCGGGTATCCTTCAACCAGCGGTAGAAGAAACGCGGGCCGCCCAGCAGCCCCAGCAACAGGATGGTGTAGAACAGCGGTACCGAACGGGGAATATCCTGGAGACGGGTCCACAGGAGCAATAGCAGAAAGGAGACCACCACCCCGGCGGGCACGGCCCTGAGAATACGCAGCAGGTCCGGCATGGAGGCGAAGCGCCACATGCCCCGATAGAGCCCGAAGTACCAGAAAAATGCGCCCTGCACCGGAACCATGACCCACAGCGCCTGCCACATCGGGCCGGTCAACTCACCCGGTATCGCCCCCAGGTTGAAGCGAAGCCAGTAGGCACCGATCCACGCCAGCGGAATCATGCCGAGATCGATCAAGGCCACCACGGTGGCCCAGCGCGCCCTGTCGAGCAGCTTGCGCCATCCTGTTTCTATCGACCTGTTATGCAATCCATTCCTACCTGGCCGGTCCCCGGCTAACCCTTTGGCTGGCCCGACCGACACTCACGCCGTTCCATCCCCAAGATAATAAGACCATAGATCACAGTCCAGACCGTGAGGATACCCCACTGCATCGCGACCGGGGCATGCATCACGCCAATGGCGCTTGCGCCACACAGCAGCATCAGTGCGTATTCCCACAGCACCGTGCGCCGATGACCCCAGCCCAGGCGCACCAAGCGCTGGTAATAGTGACTGCGGTGGGCCTGCCAGACGCGCTCGCCGTTCCATAATCTGCGCAGCAGGGTCACCGTCGCGTCCACCACGAATGGCGAGAAGACCAGGACACCCACCCACAGCGGGAACAGCCCCCTGTGGTCGGCCCACAACAGCAGCCCGGCGACCAGAAAGCCCAGGGCGGCGCTGCCCACATCGCCCATGAACAGGTGCGCCGGAGGAAAATTGAAACGCAGAAACACCCCGGCGGCGGCCACCACCAGGCAGAGCAGGGCGAAACGCCCGTCCCCCACTTGCCAGCCCAGTATCGCCAGCGTCACGAACCCGATCAGCGTCATGCCAGCGGCAAAACCATCCTTGCCATCCATGAAGTTGTAGAGATTGCTCATCCACGCGGCCAGCAACCAGCCGAACAGCGCACCCAGCAGCGCCGGCCAGTGCCAGGCCTCGCCCGGTACCGGAAGCTGTGCCGGCCAGCCCGTCTGTAGCACCAGCCATGCCGCCAGCAGCATCTGTACCAGCAGACGCGCCAGGGCGGTCAGGTGATAGAGATCGCCCAGAAAAGAGACAGCCCCGATGGCGAAGGTCAGCGCCACCACCCACCACAGGCCATCCGGCAACGGGGACAGGAACACGAGGGCGGCGGCAAGCCCGGCCAGAATACCCAGCCCGCCGCCCCGGGGCACCGGTCGATCATGCAAAGAGCGCTCGTTGGGTTGATCCATCAGGCGGCCTCCGGCACTCAGCAACCAGCGACACAACAACCAGCTCAGCAGCATGGCCGCAGGGACTGCCACCCATGCGGGCATCATGCGCCCCCCGCGGCACGCCATGCCGACACCATCTCGGGCAGGCTGGAGAGCAGCTCATGCCCCGGTTGCCAGCCCAGCTCCCGCATGCACAGCCCGGGACTGTAGCAGGCCGAATCGAGCAGGCGCGAAACGACGCCGGAATCGAGCGGCAGCGAACGATGCAGCAGTGTGCCCGCCAGATCACCCGCCCGCCCGCCAAGGCGCAACAGCGGGGCCGGCACATGCCAACTGGGGATCGGTCGCCCCAGTGCCGTGCACAACCCGGCATACAACGCACGGGTGGAATATGGCTGTGGGTCGGCCACGATGTACCGTTTCCCGCTGGCGCCCGGTTCGTCGAGCACCTGCAGCGCCAGCCCACACAGATCCTCCACGTGCACCATGGATCGCCGGTTGCCGGTATCCGGGAACGGTGGGCACCAACCGGACTCCACCAGGCACATCATCCTGAGCAGGTTGCCTTTCACCCCCGGGCCGTAGACCAGGGTCGGGCGCAGGAGCACCGTATGCAGGCCGGCATCGGCGCCCGCTTCGAGCATGATGCGCTCCGCTTCGCGTTTGGACAGGCCGTAGGCATCCGCTGGCACCTGCGCCCAGCTCTCGTCCACGCATTCGTCCGGCGGCGGGTCGGCCATCGCCTTTACCGAACTGAAGAAGACGAAACGCTCAACGCCTGCGGCCACGGCCGCCGCCATCAGCGCCCGCGTGCCCTCCACGTTCACCTGGCGATACAAGGCATCTGGAACCCCTCGGGCATGCGCCACACCCGCCAGGTGGAAAACCGTATCAACGCCTTCCAGCGCCCGTGGCGGCAGGGGCTCGCGCCCCAGTTCGCAACCCACCACATCGTCCCAGGGTCCCTGCACATCCCGTCGCAGCAGCGCCCGCACCCGCAAGCCGTCCGCCTGCAGGCGGCGGCACAACACCCGGCCAACAAACCCGGACGCGCCCGTGACCAGCACCTGCCCCTTGCCACCAGTCAGCATCCCGGCACTCCGTTTGCGGAAGCGGCCAATACCTCGCTGTACACCGCCAGTGTCTGCCCGATTACGGCATCCTGGGAGAAATCCCGCTGCACCCGCCTGCGCCCGGCCATGCCAAGGCGCTGACGCAGGGCCGCATCCCGCAACAGGCGCTGGATGGCACCGGCCAGGGCCGCGGCGTGCCGGGGCGCGACCAGCAGCCCGTTTTCACCGTCCTGCACCACCTCGCGGCAGCCGGGCACATCGCAGCTGACCACGGCGCGGCCGCAGGCCATCGCCTCCAGCAGCACCTTGGGCAGGCCTTCGCGATACGAAGGCAGGCACACGATGTGCGCCTGAGCCAGCACCTGTGGCATCTCGCTGCGATGGCCCCACCATTCGACCGTCCCTTGATCCACCCAGCCACGGATCGCCTCCTCCGGTACCGCGGCCGGATTATCGGGATCCGGCGTCCCGACCAGGACGAAACGGGCATCCACGCCTCCCTCCCGTAACCTGCGCGCCGCTTCCACGAACTCCGCCACCCCCTTGTCCCACAGCAGGCGGGCGGGAAGCATCACCAGCGGCAGGCCGGATGGTTCCGGAACGGCCGGGAACCGTTTCAGATCCACGCCCACACCGCGAATGAGCCGCAGCGCACTGGCAGGCACGCCCATGTCCGCGAGCAGCCGCGCATCGTCCGGATTCTGCACGATCACCAGCCCCCCTTTCAGGGCAAGACCCAGCAGACCGCGCACCAGGGGCATGAACAGGCCACCACGACGGCCTTCGGTAAACAGGAAGCCCATGCCCGCCACCGCCGCTATCCGATGCGGGACCATCGCCAGCCGCGCCGCCAGGCCGCCCAGCAACACCGGTTTGAGGGCCACGGTATGCAACAGCTCCGGCCGCTCCCGGCGCAGCAACCACGCCAGGCGCAGAGTCGTGAGCAACTCCCTGAACGGATTCATGCCGCGACGGTCCATGCCGAAGGGGACCACCCGCAGACCGGCCGCCTCGATCCGCTCACATTCCCCGCCACAGCGGGTGATCACCGTCACCTGGTATCCCGCCGCCGCTGCGGCCCTGGCAATGGGCAGGCGATGCGACACGAAGTACCAGTCCTCGGTCACCAGGAAGACCAGTTTAGGCACGGCCATGCTCCAGCCACGACTGGAACATGAGCACGTCCCACAGGTGGTAGGCCCAGTTACGCTGGCCGCCGAGGTGCTCATGCCATTTCCTGAGAATCGGCGCCGGCTCGAAATAACCTTCCTCGCGCAGGCGGCGTTCGTCCAGCAGGGATTCCGCCCAGTCCCGCAGGGGACCGCGCAGCCAGTGGTCGATGGGCACACCGAAGCCCATCTTGGGCCGCTCCATGAGCTCACGCGGGACATAGCGATACAACACCTGGCGCAACAGCCATTTGCCCTCGCCGTCCCGGACCTTCATGTGCCGTGGCAGGCGCCAGGCAAACTCGACGATGCGATGATCGAGCAACGGCACACGGGTCTCCAGGCTCACGCCCATGGCCGCCCGGTCCACTTTCACCAGGATGTCGTCCGGCAGATAACTGACCAGGTCGGTGAACATCATGTAGTCGGTGAAATCATTCAGCCCCGGCTGCCGCGCCGGATCGGTCAGCGCCGTCAGGGGCTCCTGCGCACCGGTCACGACACGCGCCGGATCCTCCCAGTGTGGGAGACCAGGCGCATGTAGAGCGCGCGCTCCCCGCCGCTGCCCAGCACATCGGCCAGCTTGTGCAACTTGTCACCCGGCAGAGGCACCCGCAGGCGCGCGGGAAGTACCGGCTCCAACGCAGCGAAGATCCGGTCCCAGGCGGCAGGCGGGAGGCACCGCAGACTGCCGGAGAACAGGCGACGGAGGGGGGTCCGGCAGACGCTGCAGGCGATTGAGCAGGGCCTTGCCCTGGGCGTAACGGTTGTATCCGCCAAACAGCTCGTCCCCGCCATCGCCGGACAGACTGACCGTGACATGTTCACGCGCCAGGCGCGAGACCAGCAGCGTTGGGATCTGCGAGGAATCGGCAAACGGCTCATCGAACAGGTGCGGCAGCTCCGGTATCACCGCCATGGCCTCGTCCGGCGTGACATAGAGCTCGGTGTGGTCGGTGCCCAGGTGGCGGGCCACCGCGGCCGCATGATGGGCCTCGTTATAGCCCGCCTCGTGAAAGCCGATGGAGAAGGTCTTCACCGGATTCCCAGCCAGCGCCTGCATGACGGCCACCACCAGGGAGGAGTCATAACCGCCCGAAAGAAAGGCGCCCAGCGGCACATCCGATATCATCTTGTCCCCGATGGTATCGCGCAGCAGCCGGTCCAGGGTCTCCACCGCGTCCGCATCGCTTCCCGGGAAGGGGTTGCGCAGCCCCTCCCGGGCGATGGTCATGGCCGACCAGTAAGGCCTGGGCTCGGGCAGATCGCCACACTGCCCGTTCAGCGGAAGCTGCAACAGGGTTCCCGGTTCGAGCTTTCGGATCCCGCTATGGATGCTGTAGGGCGCGGGCACATAGTTGTGGCGCATGAACAGCGCCAGGGCGTCCCGGTCGATGTTCCCCTCCCACGCCGGGTGCCGGCGCAGCGCCTTCAGCTCCGAGGCAAACAGGAAACTGTTGCCCTGCCAACCGTAATAGAGCGGCTTCTCGCCCAGCCGGTCCCGGGCCAGGGACAGCGTCTGTTCCTGCCGGCCCCACAGGGCGAAGGCAAACATCCCGATGAAACGCTCCAGCGGGGCGCCAATACCCCAGGTCTCGACCGCCGCCAGCAACACCTCGGTATCCGAATGGCCATTGAAGCCGCAACCACGGGCAGACAGCTCCTCCTGAAGCTGACGAAAATTGTAGATCTCGCCGTTGTAGGCCACCACGTAACGGCCGGACGCAGAGACCATGGGCTGATGCCCGAGGGGGGAGACATCCTGAATGGACAAGCGGCGGTGCCCCAGCGCCACACCCGCGGCCTGGTCCACCCAGACCCCACTGTCGTCGGGGCCGCGGTGTGCCATCGCATCCGTCATGGCGCGGCATACAGGGGCCATGTCCCCAGCGACCGCCCCAACGAACCCTGCGAAACCACACACTACAGCTCCCCCCCTCAATCCTTTGTCATCCCGTAGACATCCAGGTAGTCGTCCACCATGGACTCCACGGCATACCGACTGGCCACCGTTGCGCTCGCGCGCTCGCCCATGCCGGCGGCCTCATCCGGGTGCAGCAGAAGATACTCGATACCGCCAGCCAAACCCCCGGCATCCCCCGGCTCGACCATCCTCCAGCATCTCCGGGTTGCCTCCCACGCAGGTTGCGACGACCGGCTTTCCCGCGGCCATGGCCTCCAGCAGGGCATTGGAGAACCCTTCTTCATGAGAGGCACTGACATAGATATCGGCAGCCGCCAGCAATTCCGGAATATCGCGACGCAGGCCAAGCCAGCCTACCCGTTCGGCCACCCCCAGCGCCACCACCTCTACTTTCAAGCAAGCGTCTATGCCTCTATCCTCCCCTGCCACGAGCAGGCGAAGCGCCGGATAATCCCCGAGCCTCGCCAAGGCGCGCAGGAGGTCCTCATGCCCCTTGTATGGGATCAGGTTGGCCACGATGAGCAATGCCTTCGCCTTCGCCTGCGCCGGCAGGCCGAGGGATTCCCGCAGGCGCTCACGGGTACCCGGCGCGACCCGAAAACGGACGATATCGATCCGATTGTGTATGACATGGATCTTCTCACCTTTGCCACCTTCCCTCGCCAGGGTATCCCGCTTTACCGCCTCGGAATTCGCAACGACCCGATGACTGAGCCAGGTCGAGATCATGTCCGCATAACGCCATCCAGGCACCCGCTCCTGGTGTGTATTGAGCGCCCGGCGGCTGGTAATCACCCGTGGCGTACCGGCCAACCGCCCGAGCACCGCCGCCAGCAGATTGGTCAGCGGCAATACACCATGGATCACGACTGGCCTCTCGCGGCGCAGATAACGCCAAAGACGCCATGTCGCCCTCAGCAAAGCAAACACCTTGCCGGGACGGGAGGCACCGGGATCATAGCCGCCATCGATCGATTCGATGCCCATCTCCTCCAGTTCATCGTGCAGGTCGCCACGTCCCTGCAAAACGAACAGACGCACATCCACGCCCCTTTCCATCATTGCGGACATCAATAACAGCGTCTGCTGTTCCGCGCCGCCCCGCCCCAGGGATCCAATGACGTATACGATCTTGTGCGGGCTGTCCTTCAACTGCCGGTCACCTCCCGCACCAGGTCGAGCCACATGTCCATCACCTTGTCCTTCGCATACCGCTCACGAACCGACTGCGCGGCAACACGGCCAATCCGGGTCCTCAACGCCTGGTCACCCCACAGGTTTGTCAATGCATCCGCCAGTGAATCCACGTCACCCGGCGCCACCAGGAGCCCATTCCCGCCGTGCTCGATCATCTCGGAGGGGCTGCTCGGACAGTCTGACGCAACCACCGCGCAGCCCATCGCCATGGCCTCCAGCAAGGCATTCGGAAACCCTTCATAAAGTGACGGCAACACATAGATTCCACACCTTTCCATCCAGTCCTCAGGCGCCTTTACCACGCCCGGCATGGACACCACGGAATCTATCCCAAGCCGCTGTGAAAGAGACTGCAATGCAGCCCGCTCAGGCCCCTCTCCCAATATGCACAGACTGGCACCATGCGCCATCAATCCACTGGCCGCAAAGGCCCGCAACAACACATCGAATCCCTTCTGCCGATTCAAACGCCCAACCGCCAGGATCAATCCCGGGTTCCGTTGCTCCGGTGCCGGCGGCAATGGCAGATCCCTGACAAAATTTGGCATCACCCGGACGCGATCCGCCGGAACCAGCGCCCGCGCCCAAACCGCGACCGATGCGGTCTGCACCACCAGCCGTATTGCAAAACGGTAGCTCAGTCTGCGCGCAAACTCCCATGCAGCACCGATTCGATGGCGTCGCGGATCGATACGTTCACACGCCACAACCGGCACACCTGTGCCCAGCAGGGCTGCCAATACCCTGACATTGGTCTGGTCGACAAAGCTGATGACCACATCCGGCGCGTATCCGCGTATTGCATGACGCAATATACGGCTCCGCCAAATGTTGTTTTTCAGGCTGTGCAGCACCGATACCGAATCCTGCATGATATCGAGCCGTATGCGCTCGACTGCCATTGGCAGCACATAGTGGTCATCGAGCCCGCCCGAAAGCGTCATGACCCCCACCGTCATACCCCTTTCCGAAAGCCCGCGGGCAATCTCCACCAACGCGCGCTCGGCCCCACCTGCCGCGAGTGTGGAAATAACCAAAAGTACTCGCTGGCCCCCGGCCATTACCGGCACCGGTACGACGCCTTAAGCATGACGATCGATACTCCTACGCTCACTTGGCGACAACCAATGTGACAAATCACGCCCCAGGATTTATCCAAGAAGATCCACATCCTCCGAAAAATACGCTCTCATTTCCTCCAGCAAGGCTTCGGAAACCGGAGGCTTCTCCTTACGCGATATCAACAAGCGTTCTCGCACGGCCGGCAGAATCCCCAGGCGCTCAACGCGTGTTATGTACTTGACTATTTCAACCCCCCTTCATCAAAAACGGCGGAGGACACCAAGCCAACTCGTATAACCAGCAGTATCGCACACGGCGTCCTTCATTGATACGCGGAAACTCAGTCCTGCCATCATTCTGGACACCCAGAAACTGCAAGAGATCGCGATAAACCCTGGGGGGGGTTTCATTTATGAAATCGTCGAACACGATGATGTGAAGCCAATCCTTCGAAACCAGCGTATGCAGCCGATCAATCTGCTCACCCAGCTTCGCGATCTTTCCATACTGAAGAATGGATGGCTCCCTGCATCGTCTGGGAATATTACGCCCGCGCCTGCGCTGTGACTGCAGGCGCCATGCGGATTCGAAATCTATCTGGTCCTCGTCCAGCGATTCGATTGCTTTCTCATGAAAGGCCCTAACCATGTCAACAGGATTTCGCACCATAACCACAAACTTTGAACCCGGGTTGTATTCCAGTATCCGTTCCACCGCCCCCCTGGAATACAAATACCAGACCGAGCCTTCGCCAATTGCATCCCATGTCTTACCAGACAGGTGCGAGAAACACCCGTTGACATATTGCTCTTCTGTATCACATACCCGGATCCCCGGCAGATCTGCTGCAAAGAAATGAGGTTCTTTCGGGTCCGAAAACCCGATACCCGGATGCCCCCCTCAAATACTCGCTCATCGCCGTCGTGCCGCAACGCGGGGCGCCAATAATGAAGAAATTGGGTCTGGGCCTGCTCATCGCATCTCTCGCTCACAGAATGGCGGGGTGTATGCCCAAGCGCTTACGCACCCGGCCTGTCAGACACAGATTCCAGGTCGCCAGTGAAGCGGCGGCGCCGATGGCTGCTCCGATGGCATGGAAAAATGGCACCAGCACCGCGCACATAGAGGGTGTTCAGCACCACGGCAATGCCCAGCGCATGCAGATAATCGCGTTCATGGCCGGTCATATTGAGTAGCATTCCCAGGATCCACACCCCACGTTGACGAGCTGGCCTGCAAGAAGCACCAGCAACACCCTGTAGCTTTCATGGTAAGCCGCTCCAAACACCCGGTCGATCAGCGGCTCGCCAACCAGTACCAGGACAGCGCTCAGGGATGCCGACGCGACGAAAGCGAGTCGGATCGATCCCTGCGCCAGGCGTTGCAGGCCACGCCGGTCTTGGTCGGCATGCAGCGCCACGATTCGTGGCGCCACAACGAGATTGACCACCACCAGCGACAATGCGACCAGGCTGGCGATACTCTCGGCCACCCGAAAGATTCCGACCGCATGGTCGTCTGCCGCAACGCCGAGCACAAGCACTGGCACGTGATTGTTTACCAGAATCGCAGCCTGAAGCAGGGCAAAGGGTCGCAAAACCCGAAACCACTGCCCATTGATATTTCCACTGGGGAGCGCTGGCAGTATCCCTAGAGAGGCCCGCGCCTGCCTGTAAAGAAACAGCAGGGCCACACCGGAAGCCGCCAACCCGCTGCCTATGGCGGTCAGGCGGGTCAATCCATCCGCAGCCCACAGTACGACCACCAGCAGCAGGTAGGAAAAAGGGGCCAGCAGCCATTCCGCGAACTGGGACCGCACGGCAAGCCCCTGCCCCTGCAATATGGCTGAATAGAACGGCATGAGAGACAGCAGGGGCACGAAGAGCGCCGCCAAAAGGATGGTCTCGTTGCGGCGTGTCTCATCGATCAACAGAACCGAGAAAACCACGAGCAGGAAAATCATGGCCAGCGACGCAAACGATATCCAGGTGCCCGCTGTCGACAGCATGGCGCGCAGATCACCGGCGACCGCACGGCCCGCCTGGAAGCGGGCAACCTCGCGAACGACCAGTGTGCCGACCCCGCTGACCGCAGGCACGGCAGCCAGGTTGACCAGGGTAAGCGCAAAGGCCAGGATACCGTAATCCTCCGACCCCAGAGCGCGGGCCACCAGGATCGACGTCAGGGTCTGCGCCGCCAGGGCGAACACGCGTGTCGCGCCAACGATTCCTGCCCGGTTAAACAGTTCTCTGCTCATTTGTCCATCTGCCCGTTCCAGTCCTGCCGTACCACAGTGCTGTTATTTTGCTGGCAAAGCCAGCCCGCATACCAGACAATCGTCTCATCTTTCCCGGTACGATCAGGATATACGGATACCTCCCTGTATCAGCGGCTGCGCGCAGAGAATCTGAACCAATGTTGCGAATGCTCGTACAACTTCTGCGCCTCGAAACCACGGCCCAATCGCTCGACCCGCTGTTGCCCGCACAAAACCTGGAACAGGTACTTCGAAAACATTTTGCGCAACGCTTCGACGCGCAACAACGGCAATTCCTCGCCAGCGCCGAGCCGCGCGTGTTCATCGCCGTCAAACACCACAACTGGGAACAGGCCGGACTGATCGACAGCTGGGCCGATGTCGCCGAGACCGTCCCCTGGGACTGGGGCAACCGCTACGACCAACATGCGTCGGACTGGTACCAACGACAGAAGGCCGCCTTCAACGATGAACTGTTCGAGCGGGTCCAGGCCGCACACAAAGAGAAACCGCTGACCCATTTCTTTTCCTACCTGTCGGGTCGTTGGCTGTACCCGGAGACCATCTGGCGCATCGGCGCACTAGGCATCATCACCCTCAACTTCAGTTTCGACGACAGCCACCGGTTCTGGGGAAAACGACGGGAAGGACTTTGGACCGGGATTGCCAGCATCGCCCCCGCTTACGACCTCAACATCACCGCCCAGCACCCGGCCGACCTGGTCAAATACCGCCTGGCCGGGGCACGCGCGCTGTACCTGCCACCCGGCGGCAACCCCAAGGCATTCGCGAACCTGCCTAAGGTGGAAAAACGGTATTTCGTCAGCTTCGTCGGCCAATGCTACGGCGTGAGGAAGGAATACATCGACCACCTGAGAGCGCACGGGATAGCGGTGTACACCCGGGGGGGAGGATGGCCCGAGGGCCCGGTCAGCCACGAGGAGATGCTCACGATCTATGCCGCATCGCACATCATCCTTGGCTTCGGATATACCGGCCACAGCCGGCGCAAGACAGCCGTAAAGGGGCGGGACTTCGAGATACCCCTGACCGGCACCGCCTATCTCACGACCCGGGGCCCGGTGCTGTCACAGTATTTCCGCGAGGGCGAGGAGATCCTGTTCTACCGCAACCCCGATGAACTGGTAAACATGCTGCGGCAATACGCCGAGCGGACCGACGAACTCGCCCGTATCGGGCAGGCGGGGCAACGGCGCGCGCTGGCAGGGCATGGGTGGAGTCATCGTTGGTCACAGGCACTCGGGCTGCTGCGCCAGGGACTGTCTTTGTGAGCCGCAAGGCCCGACCCAGCAAGCCCCGCATAAATCAAAGATGCCTTACTGGGTCCATATGCTGATGCAGCACTCGTATGATCACGATACCGCTGGCATGTTTTCTATAGTACAGGATATGGCTTTCGTACGGAAAACTCAGCAAGCCCTGAGAGATCGCATCACGCGCCACTCCGAGATCTGGATTCTCTGCAAGGAGTTGCACACGCGACTCCAGACCGCCCAGGTAAGCATTGGCCTGCGAAGCGCCCCACTCCTGGACGGTGTAGTCGACAACCTCTTCAAGATCACGCTCCGCCCGGTCGGTGAGCCGGTAGTGCGGGTTCTCCTGGCTATTCACTCGTCGCTGTTCACCCGTTGGCGCAGTCTGTCGATGACAGTTTCCCCATCACTGAACCTTCCCGCCTGCAAATCCGCGAGTCCCGCCTCAATGGCCAACTTGAGATGCGCTTCCTTGAGCGCCTCGATCTGTGCATACTCCGATGCCGAAATCACAACGGCAATCGGTTTGCCGTTGCGGTTGATTCCAACAGGACCCCGTTGCGCCTTGGTAAGCACCTCACCGAACTGCCGTTTGGCATCACTGGCATTGAGTATCTTCATGGCCTGCCCAGTTTGATCACAATGATCGGTTTGTCCCGATTCTAGTCCTTCCAACCTGCGCCTTCCAGTTTAGAGTCCCCGATAGGGGATCCGTACCCACCGGCTTAGCCCGAATATTTCATCCGCTTCTCGCTTTTCCGGGCGGTCAGTGGATGGAAGATGTGGTGCCTCGAACGGGACGTGGAAAGGCTCGTGAAGGGCTATTTTCTAGGCTGCAGGCACACC
>JAKRWE010000043.1 GCA_024712425.1 Chromatiales bacterium | reverse complement strand
GCCTCCCGTCGCCCGTGTCAAAAAACGACGGAAAGGGTACGGCCACATGGCCCGGAATGCCCCGATGGGTGGGTCAAAATTGTTGGCCATAGGTGGGTCAGAATAGATGGGCATTAACACCTGATCCTCAGCTGGGAGGGCGCACGCTTCGACCATCGGGAGAGCCTCAAGGCCATGAACCGTATTCTCGACGCCGACACGCTCCAGTTCGAGGAAAAACCGGCCGGCTACTATCTCGATCGCATGCAGGCGCTGGAAAAAATGTAGGAGTTCTATTCCGGCCAGTCCCTGCTCCTGATAATGGATTTCCCCTTTGCGATCATCTTCCTGGCACTCGTTTGGACCATTGCCGGCCACCTGGTTCTGGTTCCTATCGGCCTCCTGGGACTGTTTGGCGTTACATCGATCATCACCGGCCGCCATCTGCAGAATGCGCTCCTGACCCGTTCCCGCATGGAAGATCAGCGGCAGAACTTCATCATCGAGATTCTGAAAGGGATTCATACGGTCAAATCGATGGCCATGGAATCCCTGATGTCGCGGCGCTACGAGCGCCTGCAGCATCAATCGGCAACCAGCATCTTCGAGCTGAGCCGCATCAACAGTATCGTGCAGGGCCTGGGCGCCAGCTTCTCGCAGCTGGCCGTGGTCACTTTCGTCGGCATCGGCAGCCTGGAGGTGATTTCCGGCAATCTCACCATCGGCGCATTGGCCGCCGGCACTATGCTATCGAGCCGGGTGCTGCAACCCGGCCTCAAGGCGATGGGGCTCTGGACCCAGTTCCAGTCCATCCGGATCGCCCACAGGAAGCTCGGCCAGCTGTTCTCCATGCCGAAAGAGGAAGGCGGAAAATTTATCCCTGCCGAGGGATTACAGGGCGCCGTCGAGTTACGTAATCTCCATTTCAAGTACCCCACGCAGGAAAACCCGCTTATCGATGGCATCTCGCTGCCGATAAAGCCGGGAGAGGCTATCGCGATTACGGGCAATAACGGGGCCGGAAAAAGCACCCTGATCAACCTGATCGCCGGGTTCGTACAGCCGGATCAGGGGGGAGGTGCTATTCGATGGCCACGACATCAGGGAATATGATCTCGAATACCTGCGATCCCAGATCGGGATCGTGCCGCAGAACGGCATCCTGTTCGAGGGCACCATACTCGAAAACATGACCCTCTACCGCGAAGGTGACGCCATTGCGCAGGCGGTGGAACTGTCACGCATGTTTGGACTTGACGAGATCGTGTCACGCCTTCCGGAAGGACTAGACACGCGAGTCGGCGGCGCTGCCGTGGATACATTGGCGGAAGGCGTACGTCAGAAGATCATCATGGTCCGGTCACTCGTTGGCATGCCGCCCGTCATCCTGTTCGATGACGCCAACGCCAACTTCGACCTGAAGAACGACAACCGCCTGCAGCGGGTGATCGAACACCTGAAAGGAAAGCACACGATTGTCATCGTCTCGCACCGCCCCTCTTTCATGCGTCTTTGCGACCGCCAATTCAAACTGGAAGCCGGCCGACTGGAGGACATTACGAACGCACTGACGCACCCCACCCGGGTTCGCAATACGGATATTTCAGATTCGCTCCCGGGCAAGGCCCGGGCGTGAGGAAATGGCCATGAACGAAATCGCTGTCGACACATCAACGCCGCCACGACCGCAGCCACTCAGTGAACAAGTGGCGGAAGCACTGCGCAACGGCCAGGCGGCGGAACTGCATTACACATCACCCTACGCCGCCTGCCTCCTGCCCCTGCTGCGTGAGCTCGGCTGGCACAACTACGCGCGCGAACTCATCGAGGCGCTGCCCCACTTTGCGGACGACATCGATCTGGTCGACCTGCGCAATATCCTGGTGGAGCTCGGTTACGAAAGCTCCCCAATAAAAACGCGCATAGCCAATCTTCGAAAGGAACTCTATCCCTGCCTGTTTGTCGCCAACAATGGCGGCGCGCATGTACTGATGCACACCGATGAGGATGGCATACGCTACTTCGACGCCAACAAACAAAAGGAGAAAACCGACAACATCGGGCATTGGAAGGGCACCGCCTATGTGTTCACCGACACTCATCCCACGCATGGCATAACCCCGCAGGATACGGCACAGGAAGGATGGTTCTTCAACCTGCTGCAACGATTCCGCGGACTGATCGTCCATCTGCTGGGGATGACACTGCTAATCAATACCATTGCCCTGCTGACGCCATTGTTCGTGATGGTGGTCTATGACAAGGTCATCGGATCCAAGTCGCCCGACACCCTGCCCTATCTGCTCAGCGGAATAGGCATCCTGATGGCAACCGACCTGATGATGCGTTACCTGCGGGCAAAGCTGTTGGGATCGGTAGCCGGGCGACTGGACTACCTGATCGGGGTCGAGACCTTCCGGCAACTGCTCTACCTTCCTCCCCTGTTTACCGAACGCTCCACGGTCGCAGCGCAGTTGTCCCGGCTCAAGCAGTTCGATTCCGTTCGTGACTTCTTCACCGGACCGAATGCAGCCATTGTCCTGGAACTGCCATTTGCCGTTTTGTTCATCGGTGTGATCGCGCTGGTGGCCGGATGGCTGGCGATGATCCCGCTCGCGATGCTCCTGCTCTATATCGTGGTGGGCGCCGTCTGGTTCCCCTATCTTGGCAGCCAGATGCTACGCTCGGGCAAGGCCCGCACCGACAAACAACGGATGCTCATGCAGACCCTGTCCGGACGTCGGGAGATAAAGGCCATCGGCGGTGAAAGCGTGTGGTGGGAGCGCTTCCGTGAGGTGTCCGGCGAAGCCGTTATGGCCAGCCACCGCACCTTCATGGTCAACAATCTCATCCATCACGTGGCACAAGGCACCATGACGCTTGCGGGCCTGGCGGTCGTGGGTTTCGGCACCCTCGGCGTGCTCGACGGCAACCTGACCATAGGCGCCCTGATCGCTACCATGGCATTAGTATGGCGGGTACTGGGCCCGCTCCAAAGCGCATTCCTGGCCTATCCCCGGGTCGATCAGATCGGCAAAGCCATGTGCCAGATCGATCAGCTGATGCGCCTGAGAAAAGAACGCCACCAGGGACATTCCGGGCTTATCCTGGAAAAACTCCGCGGGCATATTCGTGCGGATCGTGTGAGTTTCCGTTATGGCCCCGACCAGGACCCGGCCCTGCTCGGTGTCAGTTTCGAGGTGCGCCCGGGAGAGATCGTGGCCATCACCGGCAATACCGGGTCCGGCAAGTCAACCATGCTCAAGCTGATCGCCGGCATGTACCAGCCACGGGCCGGATCCATCAGTATCGACGGCATGGACCTGCGTCAGCTCAATGCGGTCGATCTGCGCCGGGCAATCGCCTATGTGCCGCAGGACACCAAGCTGTTCCACGGCACCATCGCCCAGAACATGCGCCTCAACAATCCCCTCGCGACCGACACCCAGCTGCGCGAAGCCGCCGACGAGGCAGGTGTACTCGGTGACATCCTGGCCATGCCGGAGGGTTTCGACACCCGCATTGGTGACAGCAGCATAGAGCACCTGCCCCCGGGCTTCATGCAGGGACTCGCCATGGGCAGGGCCTTTGTCAGCCCAGCCCGCATCCTGCTGCTGGACGAACCCGGCGCATCCATCGATGCGGACAGCGATCAGCGTTTCATGCAGCAGCTCATGCGTCTGCGCGGAAAACGAACCATCGTGATGGTCAGTCACCGCCCCAGCCACATTCGCCTCGCGGACAAGGCGGTACTGATGGAACAGGGATCGGTACAGTTCGCCGGTCCATCCGAAGAAGTTGTTGCCCAGATGATGGAGCTAGCCCGAATATTTCACAAATAAAAAGGGCAAAACCCGTGTAGTTCGTTAAAATTCAGTTGGTTACACTGGATCCGAACAAGGTTTTGCCCGTGACAAAATGTACCCAAGAAAGCTTTGATTTTCCACCGCTGAAACGCCACCGGATCGAGGCCCGATTTTCAGGCGGGGATATCACCAGCGATGGTGGCCTGTTGTTGCTCCGGCAAGTCGATCGACGGCTGGGGTTGCTCGAGGCGGTCAATGCGAGGCTCCCCGACCCCCGCGATGCCCGCTATGTCGTGCATGACCAACTGACGTTGTTGCGTCAACGCGTCCATGCCCTGTGTCAACCCAATTCTAAAATGTCCCCTTTTCTCCCAAGCTGAAATGTCCCCTTGGTGAGTCCGGGGTCATGAGGGGACGAGGGGGCGCCTCATCTCCAGGGATGGTCCGGTGCAGGCCTGTGGGTCCTGCGGTTGAGTTGGATGGTCTTGGCCTTCTCGACGGTGGCGTGGATGCTTGGTCGAGGATCTCCTGTCGGAGCGCATCGGCGATCTGGTTGTTGGGGCGCCTGCCCCGGTGGCGGGAAACCAGTCCAGCCGCTCCCTCGGCCCGGTATCGGACCACCAGGCGCTTGATCTGCCGCACGCTCAAGTCCAACTGCCGTGCCGCCTCTTTCTGCCGCAACTGCCGGTCGACAACCCGCTGAACCACCCCCAGCCGGTCCACCGTCTTCTGTGTCATCGCAATGGTCTCCTCTGTCACCACCCCTCCCGAAATCAAAAGGGGACATTTTAGAATTGGACAAAGGGGACATTACTGCTTTGGACTAACAGTGCCGCCCCGGCACGTTGACAAACAATGGGGGTAAGGGAAAGGTGTGCCTGCAGCCTAGAAAATAGCCCTTCACGAGCCTTTCCACGTCCCGTTCGAGGCACCACATCTTCCATCCACTGACCGCCCGGAAAAGCGAGAAGCGGATGAAATATTCGGGTTAGAGACCCCCCAACGACTGCAGTTCCTGCGCCACCTTCAGGCCTGAAATGTCGGGCAGACACACCTGGATCACTGCCAAGTCCGGCAACCCGCCCAATCCTGCGAGTTCCAATGCCTGCTTGCCGCTGCCTATTGTGGCGACTTCATAACCCTCTTTGTGCAAGGCGTTCGCATACGCCTGCAGGTCCTCCTTTTCACTATCTATGATCAAAATGTTTTTTGGCTCTGTCAACCCAATTCTAAAATGTCCCCTTTTCTCCCAAGCTGAAATGTCCCCTTGGTGAGTCCGGGGTCATGAGGGGACGAGGGGGCGCCTCATCTCCAGGGATGGTCCGGTGCAGGCCTGTGGGTCCTGCGGTTGAGTTGGATGGTCTTGGCCTTCTCGACGGTGGCGTGGATGCTTTGTCGAGGATCTCCTGCCGGAGCGCATCGGCGATCTGGTTGTTGGGGCGCCTGCCCCGGTGGCGGGAAACCAGTCCAGCCGCTCCCTCGGCCCGGTATCGGACCACCAGGCGCTTGATCTGCCGCACGCTCAAGTCCAACTGCCGTGCCGCCTCTTTCTGCCGCAACTGCCGGTCGACAACCTGCTGAACCACCCCAGCCGGTCCACCGTCTTCTGTGTCATCGCAATGGTCTCCTCTGTCACCACCCCTCCCGAAATCAAAAGGGGACATTTTAGAATTGGACAAAGGGGACATTACTGCTTTGGACTAAGAGTGCCGCCCCGGCACGTTGACAAACAATGGGGGTAAGGGAAAGGTGTGCCTGCAGCCTAGAAAATAGCCCTTCACGAGCCTTTCCACGTCCCGTTCGAGGCACCACATCTTCCATCCACTGACCGCCCGGAAAAGCGAGAAGCGGATGAAATATTCGGGGTAGCGCCTTTTACGGTCGATGACAGCAAAAAAGGCAGGGCGAACCCTGCCTTTTCCCTGCCCGAACAGAACCCGGACTCAGTCGACGATCTCGGCCTCGATGACCTCGTCGTCGGCCGGGGCGGCCTCCGCCGCCCGGCCCTTGCCGAACACCAGGCCATGCTCGCCGGCATCCACCTTGACCACGTCGTCCGGGCCGTACTCCCCGGCCAGGATCTTCTGCGCCAGCGGGTTCTCCAGCTCGTGCTGTATGGCCCGCTTGAGCGGACGGGCCCCGTACACCGGGTCGAAGCCGGCCTCGCCAAGGCGATCCAGGGCCGCCACGCTGATCTCCAGCCCGACGTCGCGGTCGGCCAGGCGCTTGCGCAGATGCTGCACCTGGATCTCGGTGATCGCGCGGATCTGCTCGCGGCCCAGCGGATGGAACACCACTGTCTCATCGATACGGTTGATGAACTCCGGCCGGAAGTGCTGCCCGACCACCTCCATCACCGCGGTCTTCATGGCCTCGTAGTCGTCCACCTTGGCCACCTCCTGGATCAGGTTGCTGCCCAGATTGGAGGTCATCACGATGACCGTGTTGCGGAAGTCCACGGTGCGCCCCTGGCCGTCGGTCAGACGCCCGTCATCGAGCACCTGCAGCAGCACGTTGAACACGTCCGGGTGGGCCTTCTCGACCTCGTCCATCAGGATCACACTGTAGGGCCGGCGCCGCACCGCCTCGGTCAGGTAGCCGCCCTCCTCGTAGCCCACGTAGCCGGGCGGGGCACCGATCAGGCGCGCCACCGAATGCCTCTCCATGAACTCGGACATGTCGATCCGCACCATGGCCTCCTCGGTGTCGAACAGGAACTCGGCCAGGGCCTTGCACAGTTCGGTCTTGCCCACCCCGGTCGGGCCGAGGAACAGGAAGCTGCCGTTGGGCCGGTTGGGATCCGCCAGGCCGGCACGTGAACGGCGGATGGCGTCGGACACGGCCCGTACCGCCTCCTCCTGACCGATCACGCGCTTGCGCAGGTTCTCCTCCATGCGCAGCAGCTTGTCCTTCTCGCCCTCCAGCATCTTGGACACCGGGATGCCGGTCCACTTGGACACGATACCAGCGATCTCCTCGTCACCCACCTTGTTGCGCAGCAGGTGCGTCTCCTGCATCTCCGCCTGGGTGGCCATGTCGAGCTGGCGCTCCAGCTCCGGGATCCGGCCGTACTGCAGCTCGGACATGCGCTGCAGGTCACCTGCGCGGCGCGCGGTCTCGAAGTCCTGGCGCGCCTGCTCCAGGGCCTCCTTGATATGGGTGGCGCCCTGCACCGCCGCCTTCTCCGATTTCCAGACCTCTTCCAGGTCGGCGAACTCCCGCTCCAGTTCCGCGATCTCGTCCTCGAGCGCGGCAAGGCGCTTCCTGGAGGCCTCGTCGGACTCCTTCTTCAGCGCCTCGCGCTCGATCTTGAGCTGCACCAGGCGCCGGTCGAGCTTGTCCATCTCCTCCGGCATGGAGTCGATCTCCATGCGGATCTGCGAGGCCGCCTCGTCGATCAGGTCGATCGCCTTGTCCGGCAGCTGCCGGTCGGTGATGTAGCGGTGCGACAGGGTCGCGGCCGCCACGATCGCCGGGTCGGTGATCTCGACCCCGTGGTGAACCTCGTAGCGCTCCTTGAGGCCGCGCAGGATGGCCACCGTGTCCTCCACGCTGGGCTCGAGCACCAGCACCTTCTGGAAGCGGCGCTCCAGCGCGGCATCCTTCTCGATGTACTGACGGTGCTCGTCCAGGGTGGTGGCGCCGATGCAGTGCAGCTCACCTCGGGCCAGCGCCGGTTTGAGCATGTTGCCCGCATCCATGGCACCCTCGGCCTTGCCGGCGCCGACCATGGTGTGGATCTCGTCGATGAACAGGATAATCTGCCCTTCCTGCTTGGTCAGGTCGTTGAGCACCGCCTTGAGGCGCTCCTCGAACTCGCCGCGAAACTTGGCACCCGCGATCAGGGCCCCCATGTCCAGCGACAGGAGGCGTTTGTGGCGCAGTCCCTCCGGCACCTCACCGTTGACGATACGCTGGGCCAAGCCCTCCACGATGGCGGTCTTGCCCACGCCGGGCTCGCCGATCAGGACCGGGTTGTTCTTGGTGCGACGTTGCAGCACCTGGATGGAACGCCGGATCTCGTCGTCGCGCCCGATCACCGGATCGAGCTTGCCCTGCTCGGCCTTCTCGGTCAGGTCGATGGTGTATTTCTCCAGCGCCTGGCGCTGCTCCTCGGCATTCGGGTCATCGACTGCCTGACCGCCACGGATCTGCTCGATGGACTTCTCCAGGGCCTGCTTGTTGGCGCCGGCGCTGCGCAGCATATCGCCCAGGGCGCCCTTGTCATCGGCTGTCGCCAGCACAAACAGCTCGGATGAGATGTACTGGTCCTTGCGCTGCTGGGCCAGCTTGTCGGTCTGGTTGAGCAGACGGCTCAGGTCGTTCGAGATATGCACCTCGCCGGCGGAGCCTTCCACCGAGGGCATGCGGTCGAGCGCCTCACCCAGCGCCGAGCGCAACTGGTTGACGTTTACGTCCGACTGGGTCAACAGGTGGCGCACCGTGCCGCCCTCCTGGTCGAGCAGGGCGGTCATCAGATGCACCGGTTCTATGAACTGGTGATCGCGGCCTATGGCCAGGCTCTGGGCATCCGCCAGGGCCATCTGGAACTTGCTGGTCAATCGATCCATCCGCATGGGGGGGTCTCTCCAAAAATCCGGTTAACTGGATGAGATATAGGGACTCGCCGGGAATTTACAAGGTGCCTCCCGGATTCCGTTGCACTTCATCCGGGCTACAACAGAACGCCCACAACCGTAGCCCGGGTGCAGCAACGCGAAACCCGGGGGAACCGGGCCCATTAACCCTTCTTGCGCTTGCCGCCCTTCTGATACACCTTGCGCTGAAACAGATCGGTACGCCGGCTGACCACCCGGTCGATGAACAGCATGCCATCGAGGTGATCGATCTCGTGCTGGGCCGCACGCGCCTCGTAGCCCTCCATCTCGAACTCCAGCGGCTCGCCGTGGCGGTCGAGGGCACTGAGCTTGATATGGGTGGCGCGGATCACGTTGCCGGTGTAGTCCGGCACGGACAAGCAGCCCTCCCGGCCTGGCTCGTAGCCCTCCCAGTGCGTGATCTCGGGGTTCACCAGGATCAGGTGGCCGTGATTCGGCACCGGCTTGCGCGTGCCCGAGCAGTCGATGATCACGATGCGTTTGAACATGCCCACCTGGGGCGCCGCGATACCGACCGCGGCCGGCCCGTCCTGGCGGGCCTCCTCCAGGTCGTCGATGAAGGCCTGCAGCACATCGTCGAATTCGCTGACCGGCTCGGACACCTGCTTCAGCCGCGGGTCCGGCACCTTGAGAATCTCGAGTATCGCCATCAGCCGATGTAGGTCTCGATGGGTGTGACATTGACCGAGACACCGTCCGCCCGCAATGGCTCGAGGCGGCGCTCGATCGCCTCCACCGGTTCGGTGGCGATGCCGGTGATCAGCAGGATATACACCGGCTCGTCCGCACTTCCGGCCACGTCCGAGTCCAGGTCCAGGATATTGAAGCCGCCCTCGGCCAATGCAGCCGTGACCTGCGCCACGATACCGACCCGGTCGGCCCCGCTGACCGTTACCTGCACATTGGGCACCAGGTGCTCGTGCAGATGGGCATCGATCGGGTCCACGTGCAGGCACATGCCGCGCGCCTCGATCACCGGCCCCAGCAGCTCGCGCAGGCGCGCCTCGTCCGCGCCCCCCGAGACCATCATCATGACCGTGAAATTCCCCCCGAGGCGCAGCATGGAAGTCTCGCCCAGGCTCACCCCGGAATCCGCCAGCGCGCTGGTCACCGCCGCCACGATACCCGGCGCATCCTTTCCGATCAGCGTCAGCATCTGCCACTTGTCACTCACCAGCCGTCCCCTCTTCGATCCAGATCAGGCTTGCCATTCTGCCCGTAATTCCGTCCCGCCGGTAGGAGAAAAAGTGCCCGGGCTCGGAAAAGGTGCAACGCCCGCCCTCGTATACGGCACGCACACCGGCCCGCGTCAGGCGCAGGCGCGCCAAGCGGTAGATATCGGCCAGCCAATGCCCCGCGCACCCGGGACGGAAGGCCGCTTCCGCATCCACATCGTCATCCAGAAAGGCCTCACGCACCTCGGCACCGACCTCGAAGGCCGCCGGCCCGATCGCAGGCCCCAGCCAGGCATCGACCTGGCCCGGGTCGTCGAAGCAGGCGACCGTCGCCTCCAGCACCCCCGCGGCCAAGCCCCGCCAGCCGGCATGGGCCGCCGCCACGGCCCCGCCGCTGCGCGCTGCAAACAGCACAGGCAGGCAGTCGGCCGTCATGACCGCGCACACTACACCCGGTACCCGGGTGAAGGCGGCATCGGCATCGAGCGCGCCCTCGCCACCGTGCAGGATGGCCACCTCGCTACCGTGCACCTGATTGAGCCACACGGGGGCGCCCGGCAGCCGCAGCGCCCGGGCCAGGCTCGCCCGGTTCGCTGTCACATGCGCCGAGTCATCGCCGACGTGCGCCCCAAGGTTCAGCGTCGCCCAACGCCCTTCACTGACGCCGCCACGGCGGGTGGTGGACGCCGCCCGGATCCCGGGTGGTGCCGGCCAGTCTGGCACCAGACACTCAATCGTCTCCCTGTTCGTCATCGATCTCGCAGCCCTCGTCGCTGAAGGCCGCATAGAAGGCCTCGCCAAAATCTTCGCCTTCACCATGAGCATGCGCGCGCAGGGCCTCGAGCAGCTCTGCCATGTCCAGCGGCAGGGGCGCCTCCCACTGCATCGCCTGTCCAGTTACGGGATGGGTCAGCCCAAGGCGGTGCGCGTGCAGGGCCTGGCGCCCGAAGGAACGCATCAGGGCCTTGAGTTCTTCGCTGGCCCCCGGGGGAAGTTGCAGGCGCCCGCCATAGACCGGGTCGCCGAAGATGGGGTGACGAATATAGGCCATGTGCACCCGTATCTGGTGAGTCCGGCCGGTCTCCAGATTGACCTTCAGCAGGGTGTGCGAGCAAAACTGCTCCAACACCCGGTAATGGGTTACCGCACGCTTGCCAAGAGGATTGACCGCCATGCGGGTGCGCTGGGTCGGGTGGCGTCCGATGGACTCATCGATGGTACCACCGACATTGAGCCGCCCCAGGACCAGGGCACGGTATTCGCGCTTCACCTCGCGTGCAGCGAGCGCGGCCACCAGGCGCTGGTAGGCCAGCTGGGTCCTGGCCACCACCATCAGCCCGGTGGTGTCCTTGTCCAGGCGATGCACGATGCCCGCACGCGGCAGCTCCGCCAGGGGGGGGTCGTGGAACAGCAGGCCGTTCTGCAGGGTGCCGTCAGGATTGCCGGCGGCCGGATGGACCACCAGCCCGGCCGGCTTGTCGATCACCAGCAGGTGCTCATCCTCGTACACGATATCCAGCGGGATGCCCTGGGGACGGCATTCGACCTGCTCCTCGCGCACCGCACGCAGTACCACCTCGTCACCCAGTGAGACCTTGTCGCGCTGACGCACCTGGGCGCCGTTCAGGGTGACCCGGCCCTCGCGGATCCAGGTCTGCAAACGACTGCGTGAATAATCCGGGAACAGCTTGGCCACCGCCTGGTCCAAGCGCTTCCCGGCCAGCCCGGCGTCGATGCGGGCCTGCAGAATCGATTCTGTCGGTTCGTCCGTCACTGTGGATCCGTTATATACTTGGCAGCTGTATTGGAGAAGGATTATCGCCCATGTCACGCCTGCTCTGGCCATTGTTGCTCGTTTTGCTGCTCAGCGGCTGCTCGTTTCTGGAAGAAAAAGACGAAACCAAGAACTGGGGCCAGCAGAAGCTGTACAACGAGGCCTCCTCTGAGCTGGCGGCCGGCAGCTACGAAAAGGCCATCGAGTATTACGAAAAGCTCGAATCCCGTTATCCCTTCGGCAAGTATGCCCACCAGGCCCAGCTCGACGTAGCCTACGCCTACTACAAGGCCGAAGAACCCGAGTCGGCCCTTGCCGCCGCAGACCGATTCATCAAGTTCCACCCCGGACACCCGGCGGTGGCCTATGCCTACTACCTGAAGGGCCTGGTCAATTTCAACCGTTCCCTGGGTTTCCTGGTCCGCTTCACTCCGACCGACAACTCGCAGCGCGACCCGGGCGCCGCCCTGGATTCGTACAAGGACTTCGAACACGTGGTGAAGGAGTTCCCCAACTCGGACTACGCCGAGGATGCCCGCCAGCGCATGCTCTACCTGCGCAACAACCTGGCCCGTTACGAGGTTCACGTGGCGCGTTACTACATCAAGCGCGGGGCCTTCGTGGCCGCTGCCGAGCGCGCCAACTACGTGGTCGAGAACTACCAGCGCACCCCCGCAATGAAAGATGCATTGAAAGTGCTGATCGAGGCCTACAGCCGCCTCGGCATGGACGATCTGGCCAAAGACGCACAGCGGGTGCTGGCCGCAAACGAGAAATCCGGCGCGCTGATTCCCGACCCGCTGAAAATGCGGGAGAAGAGCTGGGGGCGCAAGCTGTGGGACTATTTCGAGCTGGACAAGAACTGAGGCCGGCAGGCCGGCTGGGCATGTGCCCCACCCGCTGCCCATCGGATGGGCCGGGCGGGGCAGCTAACCCCACATCCTCAAACCCTTCCCGCCCGTTTTCTCACCTCATCCAGTATCGGGCCAGCCGTCGATTCCGGCATGCCGGCTTGTGTAGCGAGTGCAGCAGCCTCTTCGAGCACCGTATCTATCCGCGCGCTTATATCCGAGAAAAGACCATCCATATCCTGCTCGCTCAGGCCGACCGTTTTACCGGTCTGGTAGAAATGCCGGGGTTGTATTTGGTTGAGGCGATAATACCCCTTGTCCCCGACTGCCATCGCCAACCTGGCCTTCTGGGTGGGAAATTCCGGGTACGGCGCTGCGGACAGCACGTCATAGAAGGGGGTCAGCCGGTAGCCGCCGGGGGATAAAAAGATCGAGAAGTTCTTGGCATGACCGTCGATGGCCGCCAACAGCCAGAACACGATCTGTGCCTTCATGAAGGTCAGCCGGTCTTCGTGTGGAGCGACTGCTCCATTAAGAACGGCCATGACATCCGTGATACCGGGGCCACCATCGCTCTGGTATTTACGCATGGGCGGCACGCCCAGTGCCTGACAGAGATCCTCCTGTGGCAGCCGGTACAGTACACCCTCCCACCAAGCCCGGTCGAAGCGTTCCACGATCATCACGGGCTTGCCGTCAAACAGGCGAACTTCCGTCCTGGCGGTGTCCAACCCAAGGGCGCGGCACAGTGTCAGGCACAACCACTCGTTCCAGGGCGTATCAGAGAAATCCGCACCATTGGGTCCTTCTCTCATCGCAGGCTTGAAGATATGGGAGGTCGGTGTCGGTCCGAGTGGCAGCTGCCATTGACCGTCGATCAAGAGAAACGCCGTCTTTTCCCGTACGCCAGCGATCGAGATGCGGAAGTCGTCCTCCCTGCCATACAGGCCCAGCGGGTTGGCGCCCAGGGCGGCCAGCCGCGCGGCGATTTCATCGTCGCTGACCGGACGGTATTTCATCTGTGTCGGATCGCCAAGGTCCGTACCTTCTGGAACGAAGCGCAAAGCGCCGACGCAATCACGACCGATAACGGCCAGCAGATCAAAGACGCCAGCACTCTCGGCATGCTCGCGCGCCGCAATTTTTTCCCGGACGCCACGGTCATCCGGCAGCAGGCCGTCGAAGTAGCTGGCCGCACCCCCCGACCAGACACGGTCCGACAGCGGCATGGAGAGTGAAATGGGAAACGACCGCTCCGATGCCAGCCAGTCGGGATCATAGCGGAACGACGTCGCTCCATCCGGCGCGCGGGCATACCGGCCGACCTTGCTCGACCCGACATAGACATCCAGCACCCGCCCCTGGCGTTTGCGTCCCACGCTCAATACTCCGTGGGATCGAATCCGCTGGTCCGGCGCGGGACGACGGCCAGATCCAGATCGAGCGCCGCCAGTATCCGTATGATGGTGTCGAGCTTCGCCGTTGTTTCCCCGTTCTCGATATCCGAGATCAGTGCCTGCCGGACGGAGGCCCTCCGCGCGATATCGATCTGCCTCAGGTTCTGCCACTTGCGCGCCAGGCGGATTGCCGCACCGAGATCCGTATTACTGCGAATGATCTTCTCTTTAATCAGAGGCCCCTTAACTATACGCTTTATGGCATATATAAACTATATACGCCATAACGAATATAGTCAAAATATACGCTTTTACGTATAAATGCGCGTCCAACCCCCCCGCAGAAGCGGAGAGGGGTTGCAATACAGGGGACTTAAATCGCCTCTTCGCCACTCTCGCCGGTACGGATACGGATCACCTGCTCGACCGGGCTGACGAAGATCTTGCCGTCACCGATCTTGCCGGTACGCGCCGCGTTGGTGATCGCCTCGATGCATTCCTCGACCTGGGCCTCGGCCACCACGATGTCGATCTTCAGCTTGGGCAGGAAATCCACCACGTACTCGGCACCACGATACAGTTCGGTGTGCCCTTTCTGACGCCCGAAGCCCTTTATCTCCGCAACCGTCATACCGGTGATACCGATACCCGAGAGGGCCTCGCGTACATCATCCAGCTTGAAGGGTTTGATGATGGCCTCGATCTTTTTCATGTACGGTTCCTCGTTACTTCAGAAATAGGCGTGGTATCGGAGCATAGCCGTTGGCGACCGGAATTTACAAGCAACCGTTCACAATGGGGTAGCGCCGGTCGCGCCCGAAGGCGCGCTGGGTAATACGCACCCCGGGTGGCGCCTGGCGGCGCTTGTACTCGTTGCGTATCACCATGCGTGTTATCCGCTCCACCTCGGCCTGCCCGAAGCCGGTCTCCGCGACGATGGTGGCGAACGACTGGTCCCGTTCCACGAAACGCTCGATGATCTCGTCCAGCCGATCGTAATCCGGCAGGCTGTCGCTGTCCTTCTGATCGGGACGGAGTTCGGCGGAGGGGGGGCGGACGATCACGCGTTCGGGTATCACCTCGCCATCCTGGTTCCGCCAGCGCGCCAGTTGGTAGACCAGGGTCTTGGGCACATCCTTGAGCGGCGCGAAACCGCCGTTCATATCGCCGTAGAGCGTGGCATATCCGACCGACATCTCGCTCTTGTTGCCGGTGGTCAGCAGCATGCGGCCGCTCTTGTTGCTGATCGCCATCAATACCAGGCCGCGACAGCGCGCCTGTATGTTCTCCTCGGTGACATCCGGTTCGCTACCCTCGAAGGCCGCCTCCAGCATCCCGAGGAAGGCCTTGAATGCGGGTTCGATGGGTATCACCTGGTGCTTTACCGCCATGCGTTGCGCCTGTATCGCCGCATCCTCGTTGCTGATATCGGCGGTGTAGCGTGACGGCATCATCACCACCTCGACCCGCTCCACTCCCAGCGCATCGACTGCGATGGCCAGGGTCAGGGCCGAATCGATGCCGCCGGACAGGCCCAGCACCACGCCGGGGAAACCGTTTTTGTCCACGTAATCGCGCACACCACACACCAGCGCCTGGTAGACCTCTTCCAGCGGACCCAGCCAGGACCGGCGCTCCCCCGCTTCGGGCTGGCCATCCGCCCCGATCTCCAGCAACTGCAGCGCCTCCCCGAACTGCGCGCAGCGCACGACCACATCCCCGTGCGCATTGCAGGCGAAGGAGGCGCCATCGAAGACCAGTTCGTCCTGCCCACCGACCAGGTTGGCATACACGATGCCGACCCCTTCACGCCGGGCCAGCCCACTCACCAGCAGCTCACGCTCCTGCACCTTGTCGCGATGATATGGCGAGGCATTCAGATTCAGTATCAGTTGCGCGCCGGCAGCGGCCGCATCGGCCACCGGCCGCTCAACCCACACGTCCTCACAGATCGCCAGCCCGAGGCGCAGGCCGCCCTGCTCGAAGACCTTCGCTGCCTCACCGGCGGCAAAATACCGCTTTTCATCGAACACCCCGTAATTGGGCAACTCCCGCTTGCGATATTCGGCCAGCAACTCACCGTCACGGATCGCACCGGCCAGGTTGTAGCGGTTACCATCCCGCTCACCTGGGTAACCCAGCACCAGGGTGATGCCATGGACCTCGCGCCGGATCCGCTCCAGGGCCGCATCCACGCGCACCTGGCAGTCCTCGCGCAACAGCAGGTCCTCCGGCGGGTAGCCGATCAGGGTGAGCTCCGGGAAGACGACAAGCCCGACGCCCCGCGTCGACAGCTCGCCGGCCACCTCGATCACGCGCTGCGCGTTGCGCTCGATGGCACCCACCACCAGGTTCAACTGGGCAATGGCGATTCGCATGCCGGATGAGTCTCAGCCGAGGAGTTCGGCCATGGCCGCGCCGATCATTGCCGGGGAGCGTACGGTGCGCACGCCGGCCGCTTCCAGCGCGGCAAACTTGCCCTCGGCCGTCCCCTTGCCGCCACTGACGATGGCACCGGCATGGCCCATGCGCTTGCCCGCAGGTGCGGTCACACCGGCAATATAGGCCACCACCGGTTTGGAGACCGTCGCCCGGATGAATTCGGCGGCATCCTCTTCCGCAGTCCCGCCGATCTCGCCCACCATGACGATACCCTCGGTCTGCGGGTCCTGTTCGAACAGCCCGATGCAATCGATGAAACTCATGCCATGAATGGGATCGCCACCGATGCCGACGCAGGTCGACTGGCCCAGGCTCGCCTGGCTGGTCTGGTGCACCGCCTCGTAGGTCAGGGTTCCCGAGCGCGAGACGATACCGACCCGGCCCGGCTGGTGAATGGCACCGGGCATGATGCCGATCTTGCACTGCCCGGGGGTAATGATGCCGGGGCAGTTGGGGCCGATCAGGCGCGCGGGCCGACCGTCCAGTTCGGCCCGTACCCGCAGCATGTCCAGCACCGGGATGCCCTCGGTGATGCACACGATCACCTCTATGCCGGCATCTGCCGCCTCCAGCACCGCATCGGCGGCAAACGCGGCCGGCACGTAGATCATGGTGGCATTGGCGCCGGTTTCCGCCACTGCATCATGCACCGTGTCGAACACCGGCCGGTCCAGGTGTCTCTGGCCACCCTTGCCCGGCGTCACGCCGCCGACCAGGTTGATTCCGTAGGCAATGGCCTGCTCGGAGTGGAAGGTTCCCTGCCGGCCGGTGAAGCCCTGGCAGATCACGCGGGTATCACCGTCGATCAGTATGCTCATGCGGCACCTCCTGCGGCAGCCACCACCTTCTGCGCCGCCTCGGTCAGCCCCGCCGCCGTTTCCAGCGCCAACCCGCTCCCGTTCAGCATCTTCAGCCCCTGTTCCGCGTTCGTCCCTTCCAGGCGCACCACCACCGGCACCTCGATGCCGACCTCCTTCACCGCATTGATTATACCCTCGGCGATCAGGTCACAACGCACGATGCCGCCGAAGATATTCACCAGCACCGACTTCACCTTATCATCCGACAGGATGAGCTTGAACGCCTCGGCGACCCGCTCGGCCGTGGTGCCGCCGCCCACATCGAGGAAGTTGGCCGGCAGCCCGCCGTGCAGCTTGACCAGGTCCATGGTCGCCATGGCCAGGCCCGCCCCGTTCACCATGCAGCCGATGTTGCCGTCCAGCGAGATATAGTTCAGATCGTGCTCGGCAGCGCGCGCCTCGCGTTCATCCTCCTGACTGATATCGCGCATATCCCGGATATCGGCATGCCGGTAGAGGGCGTTGTCGTCGATATTGATCTTGGCATCCAGGGCCAGCAAGCGACCGTCCTTGTTCACGATCAGCGGATTGATCTCGACCAGGCTGGCGTCCTCTTTCTGAAACAGGTCGGCCAGCCCAAACAGTATCTTCTGGAACTGCTTCAGCTGATCACCCGCCAGCCCCAGGGCGAAACCGATACGGCGGCACTGGTAGGGCTGCAGGCCGGCCGCGGGCGAGACCAGCGTGGTGACGATCTTCTCCGGTGTCTCGGCGGCCACCTCCTCGATGTTCATGCCACCGGCCTCGGAGGCCATGACCATGATCCGCCGCGAGGCACGGTCGACCAGCACGCTGAGATACAGTTCGCGTTCGATGGCGCTTGGCTCCTCGATCAGCACGTAGCTGACGGGCAGACCACCCTCCCCGGTCTGGCGGGTGACCAGCCGGCTGCCGAGCAGACGCTGTGATTCCGCCCCGACCTGCTCGATCGAGTCGGCCAGCACCACGCCGCCGGCCTTGCCCCTGCCTCCGGTATGCGCCTGGGCCTTGACCACCCAGCGCTCACCGCCCATCGTCCGCGCGGTCTCCATTGCCCGCTCCGCCGTATCGACCGCGATGCCATGGGGTACCGGTATGCCGTACTTCCCGAACAGGCCCTTGGCCTGGAACTCATGAAGATTCAATGTCTGATCCTTATCTGAACTGGTGAGCTTATGGCGCGACGCCCCAACGCGCCGGGTGTCAATAGATTGCCGGGTTAATTCCCCTTTGTCACGTCTTCACCACGATAGCGACTGGGTAACGTCATCTAACCCAGGTGAGGCGGGTAGTCTGCTCGGAAAAACGCCGTGAATACATCCATGGCCGCTTACGGCTTCCTGCCTCCCGCGGCACTCGCACATCCCTGTGCATCGTAGGCTCTACGGCGGCATCCCTGCCGCCGAAGTTTTCCGAGCAGACCACCCACCCCACTTTTCAGTTAGTTACGAACTTAGCAGGCTGTTGAAAACCGTGCCGATTCTGCCCTGTTTTCACCAGACGGAGGGGATCGACGGCCATTGTTGCGAGTTGAGTTGACCCAAGAGGCCCAATGCACTGGAAAATGCTGACC
>JAKRWE010000042.1 GCA_024712425.1 Chromatiales bacterium | reverse complement strand
GTGCCTGCAGCCTAGAAAATAGCCCTTCACGAGCCTTTCCACGTCCCGTTCGAGGCACCACATCTTCCATCCACTGACCGCCCGGAAAAGCGAGAAGCGGATGAAATATTCGGGCTAACCCGGGTGAGGCGGGTGGCCTGCTCGGAAAACCCCGGCGGCAGGGATGCCGCCGTAGAGCCTACGATGCACAGGGATGTGCGAGTGCCGCGGGAGACAGGAAGCCGTAAGCGGCCATGGATGTATTCACGGCGTTTTTCCGAGCAGACCACCCGCCTCACCTTACCAATAAGTTACTAACTTGGATGACGGGGCCCTGCGGGGATATGCACCCATACTTGACCGAAAACAAAACAATCGCGCCCATGGGTTTGCACTGCGGCCAATTGCGCTAGAATGAAGCCAGGGAATGACATACAAAATACATACCAATCAACCAGTAGCCGTAGCCGCTGAATGAAGCCCACCTTACAGCTCCGCCTCGGTCAGCACCTGACCATGACCCCGCAACTGCAGCAGGCGATCAAGCTTTTGCAGTTGTCGACACTCGATCTCAAGCAGGAGATCCAGGATGCGCTCGAATCCAATCTCATGCTGGAGACCGAGGAGGAACGGGCCGCGGTGGAAGGCGCCGAGAAACCGGACAACGCCGCCAACGAGACTGCCTCGGACGCCCCCGGCAACGACATCAACAACGAGCAGGAGATCCGGATCGAGTCACAGGACATGCCGGACGAGCTGCCGGTCGACACGGCCTGGGAGGAACTGTACGACAGCGCCCCCGGGGTCGGCGCCACGGCCTCGAGCGCGGGCGACTCTTCAGACTACCTGGCCCAGCAGAGCAGCAGCGAGTCCCTGCAAGACTACCTCACCTGGCAGATGCAGCTGTCCCACCTGAACCCGCTCGACCAGCAGATCGCCGAGGCCATCATCGACAGCATCGATGACGATGGCTACCTGCATACATCGATCGAGGACATCGTCGCCGCGATCGACGACCCGGAGGTCGAGGCAGAGGAGGTCGAGGCCGTCCTGCACCGCATCCAGGCCTTCGACCCCCCGGGCGTGGCCGCCCGCGATCCCCGTGAATCCCTGCTGATACAGGCACGCCAGCTGGGCAACGAGTTCGATTCCAGGGAACTGGTGATCGAGATCCTGGGCAAGCACTTCGATCTCCTCGCCAACGGCGACCAGGCTGCGCTGAAACGCAAGCTCAAGATCAGCGACGAGGAACTCGCCGAGGCCGCCAGCCTGATCCGCTCGCTCAACCCGCATCCCGGCACCGCCATCCCCGGCGCGCCACCGAGCTATATCGAGCCCGATGTGTTCGTCAGCAAGGTCAACGGAAAATGGGTGGTCGAACTGAATCCCGAAGCGGCACCGCGCCTGCGGGTGAACGCCACCTACGCCAATATGATACGGCGCGCGGACAACAGCAGCGACAATGTCACCATGAAGAACCACCTGCAGGAGGCGCGCTGGTTCATCAAGAGCCTGCGGAGCAGGAACGAAACGCTGCTCAAGGTGGCGCGCGCCATCGTGGACGTCCAGCAGAACTTCTTCGAATACGGTGAAGAGGCGATGAAGCCGCTGGTACTGCGCGACATCGCCGAGGCCGTGGAGATGCATGAATCGACCATCTCCCGGGTCACCACCCAGAAATACATGCACACCCCCCGGGGAACCCTTGAATTCAAATACTTTTTTTCCAGTCACGTCGGCACCACCGGTGGCGGCGAGGCGTCCGCAACCGCGATCCGCGCCCTGATAAAGAAGCTGATCGCAGCGGAAAAACCCAACAAGCCCTTGTCAGACAACAAAATCGCTACCATCCTTGCTGAACAGGGGATTAAAGTGGCGCGACGCACCGTCGCCAAGTACCGCGAGTCGATGAACATACCGCCATCGAACGAGCGCAAGCGCCTGGCATAGGCGTACAAACGAAGGAGAATGCTATGCAACTGAACCTGACCGGTCATCATGTCGAAATCACCGATTCCATGCGCAACTATGTGGAGGAGAAGCTGGCCAGGCTGACCCGGCACTTCGACCACGTGACCAATGTGCATGTGATCCTCAGCGTGGAAAAACTGGAGCAGAAGGCAGAGGCCACCCTCCACCTCGCCGGCAACGATGCATTCGCCGAGGCCGTAAACGAAGACATGTATGCCGCCATCGATTCGCTGGTGGACAAACTCGATCGTCAGGTCATCAAGCACAAGGAAAAAATGAAGAGCCACCGGGGCAACGGTTCCCGCGTGGTAGAGCCTGCCGAGGCACCGTAACAACAAACCGAAACGGCCAGTCCCATGCAGAACCAGGGCATTCTCGATATCCACAGCATCCGTATGGATGATGATTCCCACAGCAAGAAACGCGTGCTCGAACATGCGGCGCAATTGCTGGCCCAGCAGGACAACGAGCTGGGCGAGGGAATATTCGAACGACTGCTGGAGCGGGAGCGCCTCGGGAGCACCGGGCTGGCCGGCGGCGTTGCCCTGCCGCATGCCCGCATGCCGGGCATTCAGCAGACCCGGGCGGCCTTTCTGAAACTCGCGCACGCAGTGGATTTCGACAGCATGGACGACCAGCCGGTCGATCTGGTGTTCGCCCTGCTGGTGCCGGAAGACGCCACCGACGAACACCTCAAGCTGCTGGCCGACCTGGCACGCCTGTTCCACGATCCCGCACTGCGCGACAAGCTGAGAAAGGCAGACGCGGAACAGGCACTGGGCCTGCTCACCCTGCTCAACGCCCACGATGCCGCATAGCGTCCGGGTCCGGGATCTCTACGAGGCCCTCAAGGACAGTCTGAAACTGCACCTGCGGGCAGGCGAGCCGGGACTGGACCGGCCACTGCTGGACGCCACCCTGGACCCCTCCAGCTATATCATTGCCGGCCCACTGACCTATATCCACCCCAACCGCATACAGGTCATCGGCAAGGCGGAGAGCGCCTACCTAAACAACCTGGGACACAGCCGCACCCAGGCCCTCGAACAGTTGTTTCGTGAGCATACCCGCGCCGTGGTCCTGGTCGATGGCGTAGAGGTGGACGATGAGCTCGTCAGGCAGGCGGATATCGCCGGTATCGCGCTGTTCAGCACCTCCCTGCCGGACAAGGTGGTGCTCGACCACCTGCACCATTTCGCAGCGCTGCGCCTGTCCGACAAGACCACCCTGCACGGTGTATTCCTCGAGGTGCTGGGCATGGGCGTCCTGATCACCGGCGACCCGGCGGTGGGCAAGAGCGAACTGGCACTGGAATTGATCAGCCGCGGCAACCGCCTGATCGCCGACGACGCACCCGAATTCACGCGCATTGCGCCGGACATCATCAGCGGCANCCCACGATGCCGCATAGCGTCCGGGTCCGGGATCTCTACGAGGCCCTCAAGGACAGTCTGAAACTGCACCTGCGGGCAGGCGAGCCGGGACTGGACCGGCCACTGCTGGACGCCACCCTGGACCCCTCCAGCTATATCATTGCCGGCCCACTGACCTATATCCACCCCAACCGCATACAGGTCATCGGCAAGGCGGAGAGCGCCTACCTAAACAACCTGGGACACAGCCGCGCCCAGGCCCTCGAACAGTTGTTTCGTGAGCATACCCGCGCCGTGGTCCTGCTCGATGGCGTAGAGGTGGACGATGAGCTCGTCAGGCAGGCGGATATCGCCGGTATCGCGCTGTTCAGCACTTCCCTGCCGGACAAGGTGGTGCTCGACCACCTGCACCATTTCGCAGCGCCGCGCCTGTCCGACAAGACCACCCTGCACGGTGTATTCCTCGAGGTGCTGGGCATGGGCGTCCTGATCACCGGCGACCCGGCGGCGGGCAAGAGCGAACTGGCACTGGAATTGATCAGCCGCGGCAACCGCCTGATCGCCGACGACGCACCCGAATTCACGCGCATTGCGCCGGACATCATCAGCGGCGCCTGCCCCCCCATGCTGCGCGAGTTCCTCGAGGTACGCGGCCTCGGGGTGCTGAATGTGCGCGCCATGTTCGGTGACAACGCCATCAAGCACAACAAGTACCTGCGCCTGATCGTGCACCTGAAACGCATGCGCACCCCGGAAATCGAGAAGATGGCCCGACTCTCCCCCGAAGACGAGAACCGGGAGGTGCTGGGCGTGCATATCCCGCAGGTCACCATACCCGTCGCCCCCGGCCGCAACCTCGCCATCCTGGTCGAATCCGCGGTGCGCAATCACCCGCTCAAGATGCAAGGATACGACGCCACCGAGGTATTCATCGAACGCCAGCAGCAGGCGTTGATGGATGAGACGGACAACTGAAGCAGACCCGGCAAACGGGAATATAAATCCTGATTCATCCCGCTTGCCGGAACATGGCGGGGCGACGCAGTGGAATTGACAACGATCCGGGCCGCGCGCGCCGGTCCTCCTCTATAATCCCTTCTCATGAATACCGAGCACGCCAAGCTGGTCTTGGTATCCGGACTCTCCGGCTCAGGCAAGAGTATTGCGCTGAACGCCCTGGAGGATGCGGGATACAACTGTATCGACAACCTGCCGGTCAGCCTGTTCGAGACCCTGGCCCGTGACATGCGCGAGGCGAACGCCCCAGCCTCGCTGACCGCAATCGGCATCGATGCACGCGCACCATGCAACGAGCTGGAGAAGGTACCGGCCCTGATCCGGCAACTGCGCGACCACGGAATCGCTTGCGAGATCATCTTCCTCGAGGCGGATACCGACATCCTGATCCAGCGCTTCAGCGAGACCCGGCGGCGTCATCCGCTGACCGACAGCAGCCACGACCTGGAGACCGCGATCGAGCAGGAGCGCCGGCTGCTCACGCCACTGGCCGACGCCTCCGACCTCACCATCGACACCTCGCGCACCACCCTGCACCAGCTGCGCGAGATCATCCGAGAACGGGTCGCCGACCGGCGTAGCGGAGAGCTCTCGCTGATGCTGCAGTCCTTCGGCTTCAAACATGGCCTGCCACGCAATGCCAACTTCGTGTTCGACGTGCGCTGCCTGCCCAATCCGCACTGGCACCCCGAACTGCGGCCGCTGACCGGCAGGCACCAGGCGGTTGCCGACTTTCTCGAGGACAGCGAGGCGGTAAACCGGATGTACGAGGAGCTGCATGCCTTCCTGCAGCGCTGGATCCCCTGCTTCGAGGCCGAGGGGCGCAGCTATCTCAGCATCGCCATTGGCTGTACCGGCGGCCAGCATCGCTCGGTCTACCTGGCGGAACGGTTGCGTCGGAGCTTCGAACAGCTGGGACGCGCGGTACTCTGTTCGCACCGGGAGCTGGCATGAGCACCGGCATCCTGATGATCACCCACCCGGGCATAGGCAACGCCATCCTGCACAGCGCACGGCGCATCGTGGTCGACTGCCCGCTACGCGCCAAGTGCCTGGAGGTGCCGCTGGACGCCCCCCTGGACAGGATCCACAGCCAGGCACAGGAGCTCGTCCAGCGCCTGGACAACGGGGACGGCGTGCTGGTCCTGACCGACATCTTCGGCGCCACCCCGAACAACATAGCGCGTCAGTTGGCCCAACCCGGGCGTGTCGCCATCCTGAGCGGTCTCAGCCTGCCGATGCTGGTGCGCTTGTTCAACTACCCCGACAACGACCTGCAGGCCATGTGCGCCACGGCCATTCAGGGCGCCACCCGTGGCATCGGCTCATGCGAGGACATATGACATGCTGGAGCAGGAAGTCACCATCATCAACAAGCTGGGCCTGCACGCCCGCGCCGCGGCCAAGCTGGTGAACACCGCGAGCGCTTTCGGCTCCGAGGTGCTGGTCTCCAAGGACGGCCAGGAGGTCAACGGCAAGAGCATCATGGGGGTGATGATGCTGGCCGCGAGCAAGGGCACTGTGGTGCGACTGCAGGTCAGCGGTGAAGACGAGCAAGCCGCCATGCAGGCCCTGGTCGAGCTGATTGGCAACCGCTTCGGGGAAGACGAGTGATCGTCAGCTGCGTCGGCATCGGTATCGGTGCGGGCGCACGCATCGCCATCGGCGATGCCTACCTGCTGTGCCACGGACCGGTGTGCGTCACACCGAGCTGGATCAGCCCCAAACAGGTGGACCGCGAGGTGGCGCGTTTCCGGCAGGCGCTGGATGCGGCGGCCAGGCAACTGGTCGACATCCGGGAGCAGATTCCCGCCAGCACCCCGCAGGAGATCAGCGAGTTCATCGACAGCCACCTGCTGATGATCGAGGACAACGCGATCAGCAGCGGCGTGATCAACCTGATCCGGCACAAACAGGCCAGCGCCGAATGGGCCCTGCAACAGCATCGTGATGCACTGGTCGAGGTGTTCGAGCAGATGGAGGACAGCTACCTGCGGACCCGCAAGGACGACCTCGACCACGTGGTAAACCGGGTCCAGAAGATCCTGCTCGACCAGAACGAGCCCCAGGTGGGCAACCTGCTCGGACACATCGTGCTCGCCGAGGATCTCTCACCCGCCGACGTCATCATGCTGCATAACCAGCAGGTGAGCGGCTTCGTGACCGAATACGGCGGACCCATGTCACACACGGCCATACTGGCACGCAGCCTGGGTATTCCCGCCGTGGTCGGCGCACGTGGCGCCAGCCGCTGCCTGCAGCACGGCGAACGGCTGATCCTCGACACCGACCACGGCTGCATTCTGGCCGACTGCCCGCAGTCCCTGATCGATTACTTCCAGGACCGGCGCGAATTCGAGCAACAGCGCGCGGTGGAGCTGCGCAAGCACCGCGACGAACCGGCCAGGACCATCGACGGCCGGCGCGTCGAACTGCTGGCCAATATCGAGTTGGCCAGCGACGTGGAAAGTGCGTTGCAGAACGGTGCCGACGGCATCGGCCTGTACCGCACCGAATTCCTGTACATGAACCGCCTCGACATACCCAACGAAGAGGAGCACTTCACCACCTACAGCGAGGTCATCCGTGGCATGCAGGACCGCCCGGTGGTGATTCGCACCCTGGACCTGGGCGCCGACAAGCCGCTGCCGGGCACCCGGGACGGTTCCGGCTGTGGCAACCCGGCACTGGGCCTGCGCGCCATCCGCCTGTGCCTCAAGGAACCGGAGTTGTTCCGACCCCAATTACGCGCCATCCTGCGCGCCTCGGCGCTCGGCGATGTGCACCTCATGCTGCCCATGCTGACCAACCTGTGGGAGGTCGAGCAGGCACGCGCCATGATCCGCCGCTGCATGCAGGAACTGGAGTACGAAGGGCTGCCCTTCAACCCCAACATGCCCGTGGGCGGCATGATCGAGGTCCCGGCCGCCGCCCTGGCCGCACCGGCATTCGCCGAGGCGCTCGACTTCCTCTCCATCGGCACCAACGACCTGATCCAGTACACCCTGGCCATCGACCGCGTGGACGACGAGGTCAACTACCTGTACGACCCCTACCACCCCGCCGTACTGCAACTGATCATGCACGTCATACAGGCGGCCCGCGCGGCCGGCACCCCGCTGAGCATGTGCGGCGAGATGGCCGGTGATCCGCGCTTCGTCCCGTTGCTGCTCGGCATGGGGCTGCACAGCCTGAGCATGCAGCCCTCGGCGCTGCTGGACGTCAAGCAGCTGATCCGAAGTTACGACCTCGATATCCTGCAGACCACCGCCGAGCAGTTCCTGGAGCGGCTCTATTCCGGAGAGCCCTTCTCGCCGCTGAATTGAATCTCTCCCCGCACGCGATGCGTAACGCCAAACTGGGTTAAACTCCCCGCACCCCCACCGGACAGGACCCCCTTCAGCATGAGCGCCGCTATCGACAATCCTGAAGATCTGCGCCTGTCGCGCCTGCAGGAGATTCTCGATTCCGGGGCGCTGCGCTCGGCCGGGCGCCTGCTCAACAGCCTGGCGCCGGCCGAGGTCGCACACCTGCTGGAATCCCTGCCGCCCACCAAGCGCGAGATCCTGTGGCGCCTGGTCGACCCCGCCATCGAGGGCGAGGTGCTGGTCAACGTCAGTGACGAGGTACAGGCCGAGCTGGTCAAGGACATGGATGCGGCAAGCTGGCTGGCGGCGGCCGAGAACCTCGACCTCGACGATCTGACCGACCTGGTCCAGGACATGCCGGAGACCGTGGTACGCGAGGTCATGAGCGCGCTCGACGACCAGCACCGGCACCGCCTGGAGACCATGCTCTCCTACCCGGAGGACACCGCCGGCGGCCTGATGAACACCGACACGGTGACCGTCCGCCCGGAGGTCACCCTGGACGTGGTCCTGCGCTACCTGCGCCGTCTCGGGGAGGAGATGCCGCCGGAGACCGACGCCCTGTTCGTGGTCAACCGCGACGACGAATACCTCGGGGTACTGCCGCTGTGGAAACTGGTCTCCGGCAACCCGGACGATACCGTGGCGGAGGTCATGAGCCTCGCCCTCAAGCCCCTGCCCGTCGATATGCCGGACTCCGAGGTGGCACGCTACTTCGAGACGCACGACATCAACTCGGCCCCGGTGGTGGATGAAAATGGCCGCCTGCTCGGCCGGATCACGGTCGACGACGTGGTCGACGTCATCCGGGAAGAGGGGGAGCACCAGTTCATGAGCCAGGCCGGCCTGTCCGAGGAAGAGGACATGTTCGCACCGGTGCTGCCCAGTGCCCGGCGACGCGCCGTTTGGCTGGGGGTCAACCTGCTGACCGCCTTCCTTGCCTCCTGGGTGATCGGGCTGTTCCAGGCGACCCTCGCGAAATACGTGGCGCTGGCCGTTTTGATGCCGATCGTCGCCAGCATGGGCGGCATCGCCGGCAGCCAGACCCTGACTCTGGCCATCCGCGGTATCGCCCTGGGACAGCTGACCGGCAAGAACGCCCGCCACCTGTTGCTCAAGGAGCTCGCCGTCGGCGCGATCAACAGCATCATCTGGGCCCTGGTGGTCGGCGCCATTGCCGGGGCCTGGTTCTCCAGTATATCGCTGGCGGTACTGATCGCCGCCGCCATCACCATCAACCTGCTGTTCGCCGCCTTCTCCGGCGCGGTGCTGCCGTTGCTGCTCAAGCAACTCGGCATCGATCCCGCGCTCGCCGGCTCGGTACTGTTGACCACGGTCACCGATGTGGTCGGCTTTCTCGCCTTCCTCGGCCTGGCCACCGTGTTCCTCGAATGACCCGGGAGCTGGTGCACCGGGAGCGGACGCCACATGGCGAGATCGTGTTGTGGCTGGAGGACGACCGGCTCAGCCTGTGGTTCGACGATGTGATCCTGCAGAGCGAGATCCATCTGCGCGATCCGGCGGTGCTGCCCAACCCGGCCAACCGCGCCATGCTCGCGCACCTGATGTTCGGACAGGAACCCCGCTCCATCCTGCTCGCCGGTGGCGGCGGCGGTGCCATCGGGCGCTGGTTTCACGCACGCAGACCCGAATCCCGCGGCGATGCGGTGGAGCTCGACCCGCAGGTCATCCGCATCGCGCGCGAATACTTCGACTACCCCCACCCAACAGCAACTGGGACATGCATGAACAGGACGTGCGCGAATTCATCAACGACACCCGGCACCGGTACGACTTCATCCTGGTCGACCTCGAAGAGGCGCAGTATTCCCCTGCGTGGGTGAACGCCCCGGAATTCCTCACCGCCTGCCGTGAGTGCCTGGCAGCGGACGGCGTCCTGACCGTCAACCTGATCCCGAGAGACCGCCAGCACTACACCCGCGCCCTGGCCGGCATCCGCGAGGTCTTCGAACGCCTCACGCTGTGCCTGCCGGTACCCGGGCACGACAATCAACTGATCATGGCCTTCCGCTCTCCCCCGGAACTCCGGGGTCTGGACGAGCGCCTCCCGGCGACCGCCACGCGCTGGGGCATAAACTTCCAACCGTACTGGGAGGCCGTGCAGGCCAACAACCCGTCGGGCAGCGGCATCCTGTGACCAGCGCCTGGCCTGAAGCCATTGAAGAGCGGGAGGCAGGATCTGCCGAAAACGTCTGCGGCAGGCCAGGTGACCCCACCGTGCATTTCGCCAGGGCCCCGTCATCCAAGTTCGCAACTCACTGAAAAGTGAGGCGGGTGGTCTGCTCGGAAAACTTCGGCGGCAGGGATGCCGCCGTAGAGCCTACGATGCACAGGGATGTGCGAGTGCCGCGGGAGGCAGGAAGCCGTAAGCGGCCATGGATGTATTCACGGCGTTTTTCCGAGCAGACCACCCGCCTCACCCGAGTTAGATGACGTTACCCTGTGCATTTGGCGGCGCCATGTTCGGGCTGACCCCGCTTTTGCGGTATCCTTCGCCCTTTAGCTCAATCCACGACAACCGCAGCCCATTCCGACAGACCCTATGGACCAGCCGTACCAGCCGCAACAGATCGAACAGGACGCCCAGGCCTACTGGGAGCGCAACAGCAGCTTCCGCGCCACCGAAGACCCGCAGCGGGAAAAATTCTACTGCCTGTCCATGTTCCCCTACCCCTCCGGACGCCTGCACATGGGCCATGTGCGCAACTACACCATCGGGGACGTAATCACCCGCTACCAGCGCATGCTGGGCGAGAACGTGCTGCAGCCGATGGGCTGGGACGCCTTCGGCCTGCCGGCGGAGAATGCCGCGATCAAACACGGCAAGCCCCCGGCGGAGTGGACCCGCAACAACATCGCCTACATGAAAGGCCAGCTGCAGCGACTCGGCTTCGGCTACGACTGGGAACGCGAACTGGCCACCTGCGACCCCGACTACTACAAGTGGGAGCAATGGCTGTTCACCCGCCTGGTGGAGAAGGGTCTGGCCTACCGCAAGACCGCCACGGTCAACTGGGACCCGGTGGACCAGACCGTGCTGGCCAACGAGCAGGTCATCGACGGCCGCGGCTGGCGCTCCGGCGCGCCGGTGGAGAAACGCGACATCGAACAATGGTTCCTCAAGATCACCGACTACGCCGAGGAACTACTGGAGGATCTGGACAAGCTGCCCGGCTGGCCGGAGGCGGTGCTGACCCAGCAGCGCAACTGGATCGGGCGCTCCGAGGGCGTGCGGGTGGTGTTCGGCATCGAGGACTCGGACGAGACCCTGGAGATCTTCACCACCCGCCCGGACACCATCATGGGCGTCACCTACATGGCGGTGGCCGCCGAGCACCCACTGGCCCTGCGCGCGGCCGAGGACAATCCTGAACTGGCCGCCTTCATCGACGAATGCAGGCAGGGCGGGGTATCCGAGGCCGAACTGGAGACCATGGAAAAGAAGGGCTTTGCCCTCGGCATCGACGCGGTGCACCCGATCAACGGCGAGCGGGTCCCGGTGTATGCCGCCAACTTCGTGCTCATGAGCTACGGCACCGGGGCGGTCATGGCGGTGCCCGCACACGACCAGCGCGACTGGGAGTTTGCCGAGAAATACGGCATCCCAAGGAAACAGGTCATCTTCTGCGGCGAAGGTCAGGACTGCCGCATCGAGGAGGCCGCCTACACCGAGAAAGGGGTGCTGGCCAACTCCGCGCCCTTCGACGGCCTCAGCTCGGAGGCCGCCTTCGACGCCATCGCCAGCTGGCTGGAACAGCACGGCAAGGGCGGCAAACAGGTCAACTACCGCCTGCGCGACTGGGGTGTCTCCCGTCAGCGCTACTGGGGCTGCCCCATCCCCATGATCCGCAAGGCCGACGGCTCGGTGGCGCCGGCGGCCGAGTTTCCGGTACGCCTGCCCGAGGACGTGGTGGTGGACGGCTCCGGTTCCCCGCTCAAGAAAATGCCGGACTTCTATGACCTGGGCAACGGCGACCGGCGCGAGACCGACACCTTCGACACCTTCTTCGAGTCCAGCTGGTACTACGCCCGCTACTGCTGCCCCGACAACGACCAGGCCATGCTGGACGAGCGCGCCAAGTACTGGCTGCCGGTCGACCAGTACATCGGCGGCATCGAGCACGCCATCCTGCACCTGCTGTATGCGCGCTTCTTCAACAAGCTGATGAGGGACGAGGGGCTACTGGACAACGATGAGCCCTTCACCCGCCTCCTGACCCAGGGCATGGTGGTGGCAGAGACCTACTACCGGGAGAACCCGGACGGCTCGAAGGAGTGGTTCAACCCCGCCGATGTCGAGGTGGAACGGGACGACAAGGGCCGCACCGTGCAGGCCCGGCTGCGGGCCGACGGCGAACCGGTGACCCCCGGTGGCATCGAGAAGATGTCCAAGTCCAAGAACAACGGCATCGACCCGCAGGACCTGATCGACCGCTACGGCGCGGACACGGTGCGCCTGTACACCATGTTCACCGCCCCGCCGGAACAGTCGCTGGAATGGTCGGACGAGGGTGTCGAGGGGGCCCACCGTTTTCTCAGGCGCCTGTGGAACCTGGCACTGAAACTGGACCAGGGGTCCGGCACCGACAGCGGCAATGTCGATACCGCAGCGGTGCGTCACGAACTCCACAGCAACCTGAAGAAGGCGCTGTTCGACTACCAGCGCCAGCATTTCAACACCGTTATCTCGGCCTGCATGAGCATGCTGAACGCGCTCAACAAGCTGGGCGACACGCCGCCGGAGACCGAGGCGCTGCGCGAGGGGCTGGGCATCATGCTGCGCCTGCTCGGCCCCATTGCCCCGCATATCACGCACCGCCTGTGGCAGGATCTGGGCTACGGCGACGACATCCTGCAGGCGGAGTGGCCCGAGGTGGACGAGGAGGCCCTGCGCCAGGACAGCATCGAGATCGTGGCCCAGGTCAACGGCAAGGTGCGTGGAAAGATCCAGGTCCCGGCCGAGGCCGACCGGGAGGCCGTGGAGGCCGCAGCACTCGCCAATGCGAACGTACAACGTTTCGTCGAGGGCAAGACGGTACGCAAGGTGATCGTGGTCCCCGGCAAACTGGTCAACATCGTCGCCAACTGAGAACGGAATACGCCCATGCGCAAACCCGCACCCAAGATGAAACGCATCACGACCCGACTGGCACTGGGCCTGCTGTTGCTGGCCATGCTGAGCGGCTGCGGCCTCCAACTGCGCGGCCAGGTCGTGCCACTGCGAGGCCTGCCCCAGCCGCTGTACCTTGCCGGCGTGGAGCCCTACTCGCCGCTGGGCCGGGAACTGCGCCGACAGCTCACCCAGGCAGGGGCCGACATGACCCTGCAGGCGGAGCAGGCCGGCGCGGTATTGCGTATCGATGACATCAGTCACGGTGAGCGCCTGCTCAGCCTGGATGCCCGCAACCGTGAGGCCGAGGCCGAGCTGGAGGAATCCCTGCACTTCTCCCTGCGCATCCCGCAGCAGGGGGAACGGGTTCACGACCAGGTGGTGCGCGTGGTGCGCACCCTGCTCAGGCCCCAGGGCGAGGTACTGGCCCGCCAGCACGAGGAGGACAGGGTCCGGGCCGACATGCGACAGCAACTGGTCAATCAGCTCATCCGGCGTCTCGCCTCCCAGCTGTAGATGCGCCTGCGCGCCGAACAGCTCACGCAGCACCTCGGCAAGGGACTGGCGCCGGTCTACCTGGTCAGCGGCGACGAGCCACTGCAACTGAACGAGGCCTGCGACGCCATCCGCGCCGCAGCCCGCGAGGCCGGCGCGGACAACCGCGAGGTGATGGAGGCCGGCACCGGCTTCGACTGGAACACCCTGCTCGCCGAGGCCGCCAGCTTCTCCCTGTTTGCCGAAAAGAAGATCATCGACCTGCGCATCCCGAGCGGCAAGCCGGGGCGCGAAGGCGGCAAGGCGCTGGCCGAGTACTGCGGCAACCCGCCGCCCGACACCCTGCTCCTGCTCACCCTGCCCAAGCTCGATCGCCAGCAACAGGGCAGCAAGTGGTTCAAATCGATCGAGAAACTGGGCGCTGTGGTACAGATCTGGCCGGTCGAACCCGCACAACTGCCACAGTGGATCGAACGGCGCATGCGCAGCGCCGGGCTCGAGCCCACCCGCGAGGCGGTACAGATACTGGCGGAGCGCGTCGAAGGCAACCTGCTGGCGGCGCAGCAGGAGATCGAAAAGCTGTTGCTGCTGCACGGCGCCGGCCCGATCGACGCGGAGCAACTGACCGCTGCCGTGGCCGACAGCGCACGCTACGACGTCTTCGAACTGGTCGACTCGGCGCTGCGTGGCGAAGCCGTGCGCTGCCTGCACATCCTCGAGGGCCTGCGCGGGGAAGGCGTCGCCGCACCGGTCGTGCTGTGGGCCCTGCACCGCGAGATCGCCCAGCTCGGCGCCATCGCGGTGGACCGCGCCAAGGGTATGAGCATCGACCACGCCATGACACGGGCCAGGGTATGGGACAAACGCAAACCACTGCTGCGGCGCGCCCTAGGCCGTCTCAGGCCGGCACAATGGCTGGCCCTGCTGGATGAATGCCAGGCCGCCGACGCCGCGGCCAAGGGCGCCGACCCGCGCGATCCCTGGCTGCTGTTCGAGGAGATCCTGGCCCGCCTCGCCACCTGAATCAGGTGCTGCAATTCCGATACAATGGCCAGTCTTTGCATCCTACGGAACGAACCGTCATGAGCCAGGGCAACATCACTGACATCGAAAACTACATGACCGAACTGGGCCAGCGGGCACGCGCTGCCTCGCGCGCGTTGGCCGCTGCCGACACCCATGCCAAGAACGGGGCGCTGAATGCCATCGCGGACGACCTGGAGGCAAACCGCGCCGGCCTGATCGGCGAGAACAAAAAGGATCTCGAGGCCGGTGCCGCCAAGGGCCTGGACGCCGCACTGCTGGACCGCCTGGAACTGACCGACGCGCGCATCGATTCCATGATCGAGGGCCTGCGGCAGATAGCGGCATTACTTGACCCCATCGGCGAGATCTTCGACATGAACTTCCGTCCCTCGGGTATCCAGGTGGGACGCATGCGGGTGCCGCTGGGCGTGGTCGGTATCATCTACGAGTCGCGTCCGAACGTCACCGCCGATGCCGCCGCACTCTGCCTCAAATCGGGCAATGCCACGGTCCTGCGCGGCGGCTCGGAGGCCTTTCACTCCAACCAGGCGATCGCGGCCAGCATCGCGCGCGGCCTGGAGGCGGCCGGCCTGCCGGCCGAGGCGGTGCAGGTGCTCGAAACCACCGACCGTGCCGCAGTCGGCACCATGATCACCATGCCGCAATACATCGACGTGATCATCCCGCGCGGCGGCAAGGGCCTGATCGAGCGCATCAGCGCGGATGCCCGCGTGCCAGTGATCAAGCACCTGCACGGCGTCTGCCACGTCTACATCGACGACGAGGCCGATCCGACCAAGGCCTTCGACGTGGCACTCAACGCCAAGACCCAGCGCTACGGCACCTGCAACACCATGGAGACCCTGCTGGTGAACAGCACCGTGGCGCCCGACATACTGCCGCGCCTGGCCGATGCCTACGTGGAAAAAGGGGTGGAACTGCGCGGCTGCGACACCACCTGCGGGATCCTGGGCGATCGCTGCGTACCGGCGACCGAGGCCGACTGGGACGAGGAATACCTGGCGCCTATCCTTTCCATCCGGGTGGTCGAGGACATCGATGGGGCGATCGATCACATCGCCCGGCACGGCTCGCAGCATACCGAGAGCATCGTCACCGAGAACATCACCAAAGCGCGCCGCTTCCTGCGCGAGGTCGACTCCAGCTCCGTGATGATCAATGCCTCCACACGCTTTGCCGACGGCTTCGAATACGGCCTGGGCGCCGAGATCGGCATCTCCACCGACAAGTTCCACGCGCGCGGCCCGGTCGGCCTGGAGGGCCTGACCTCGGTGAAGTGGATCGTGCTGGGGGACGGGCATATCCGAAGCTGAATGAGTACTCACCACGAAGGGCACAAAGAACACGAAGATGGACAATGACTGATCCATTGGCATTCCCTTGCGCGTCGAATTCGAGCGGTGCCGCCAGCCGGGTAACCCTTACTCACTTTGCGCCCTTTGTGTTCTTTGTAGTGAATTTTTCTTACCCATGATTAGCATCCTCGGCGGCACCTTCGACCCCATTCACCATGGCCATCTGCGTATCGCACTGGATGCCGCCGAGGTCCTCGGCCTGTCCGAAATCCGCCTGATACCGCTGGGTGAGGCGGTCCACCGGGCACCGCCGATCGCCAGCCCGCAACAGCGTCTGGAGATGCTGCGGCTGGCCACCGCCGGCCACCCCCTGTACCGCATCGACGACCGCGAGATCCGCCGGGGCGGCCCTTCCTACACGATCGACACCCTCCGTTTGCTACGCGCCGACCTGCCCGGCGAAACGCTGTGCCTGCTGCTCGGATCCGACGCCTACGAGGGCTTCATGCAATGGCGCGACCCCGAGGGCATCCTGGCGCTGGCCAACCTGGCCATCCTGTTCCGACCAGGAGAAGACAGGCCGCAGGATGAGCAACTCACCGCTCTCACCATGCCACGTCTTTACCCCGCCGAAATCCTGGCGACCCAGCCCGCTGGCGCCATCGCCGAGATCCCCGTCACCCAGCTCGACATCGCCTCCAGCGACATCCGGCAGCGGATCGCCAGCGGACGCGATCCCAGCTGGCTGCTCCCGGCCCCGGTCATCGACTACATCCGCGCCGAAGAGCTCTACCGCTGACCGGCAGGATGCCCGGCGATGGTTTAGAATCTCCTCAACAGCTGTAATACCGGACACAACATGCAGGTTGAAGAACTGCGCGACCTGGTGGTCGCCACCCTCGAAGACATGAAGGCCAACGACATCACGGTGATCGACGTGCGCGGCCGCACCGTGATCGCCGACTACCTGGTGATCGCCTCCGGCACCTCCGAGCGCCACGTCAAGTCCACCGCCGAAGCGGTCGCCTTCAAGGCCAAGCAGGCCGGCGAGATCCCCTTGGGCCAGGAAGGCGTGCAGGATGGCGAATGGGCGCTGATCGATCTCAACGGCGTCATCGTCCACGTCATGCAACCACGGGTGCGCGACTACTACCAGATCGAAAAACTCTGGGAACTCGACCCAGAGACCGCCGAAAGACTCAGCCGCGAGCGGGAATCCAAATAGCATCCACTTGAAGAGGGAGACATGGAATGTCGCCCCCCAAACACCTAACTCCCACGAAGACGCCGCGCCGGCCGGCGCATCCCAACTGGTCATCCAGCAATGACCAGATTGACTATAATGGTCATATCAATCCGACCATTTGGAACACCCCATGGAAATCACGGCAACCGAATTCAAGGCCAAGTGCCTGAAACTGATGGATGAAGTGGCCAAGACCCACGAAACCATCACCATCACCAAGCGTGGCAAGCCCGTGGCCAAGCCGAGCCCGGTGGAGCCAGAAGAAGACAGCCAGCCGAGCTATTTCGGCTGCATGGCCGGCACCGCAAGGATCACCGGCGACATCATGGCGCCCATCGAAGGCGAGGATTGGGAGGCCTGCCTGGGGGAGGAGGCGCATTTTTACGAAGGGCTGGGGACCGTGGAGCAAACGCCCTAGGATGACAAGAAGAAATGACGGGCGGCTTATCGTCGCCACCGCCCGGCATCACCGCCTCACCCTGATCACCGAAGACCGCAAGATTCTCGACTATGCACACCAGGGCCACCTGCGCGCCCATGCCACTGGCGACGAGGCGCTGCTATCGGCATGAAGCCCCATTGCCCACGACGCAGCTCAACCGGTGTGTTTCTGGTTCAAGCACCTCACCCGGGTGTCACCGGGGACAATTTATGATTGCAATACCTGGGGAAAAAAACAGGACGCGGCGGAGCCCGGGATGCCGCTGGCAGGATCACCTATCTGAGGGGCCGAGGAGCATAGCAACATGGACCGTTTCGACCGTATCTACCAGCTCCACCACCTGCTCAACGCCTCTCGCCGGCCGGCACCGCGCCAACACATAGAACAAACGCTGGAATGCAGCGACCGCACCGCCAAACGCACCATCCAGGCGATGCGCGATTATCTGCACGCACCGATCGAATACGATCGCGAGCGTAACGGCTACTACTACGACACCCGGGAGCGCCCCTTCGAGCTGCCAGGTCTCTGGTTCAACCCCAGCGAACTCCAGGCCCTGCTGTTGATGCAGCAACTGCTGCACCAGGTCGAGCCCGGCCTGCTCGATCCGCAACTGGACCCCATCCGTCAACGCATCGACCAGATGCTGAAGCAGGCCCATCCCGCCGGAGCCGATATCGATCAGCGCATTCGCCTGATCGCCACCGCAGCCCGCGCGCCCGGGCGTCACTTTCGCGAACTCGCCGACGCCACCCTCGCCAGGCGTCCCCTGCACATCCGATACCACGCCCGCGGGCGAGGCCAGGCAAGCGAGCGTGATATCAGCCCCCACCGCCTGACCCGTTACCGCGACAACTGGTACCTGGAGGCCTGGTGCCACCTGCGGGAGGGGTTACGCCTGTTCGCCATCGAGCGGATCGAACCCCTGGGTAAGGCCGAGGTAGGTTTCCATCCAATCTCGCACGAACGACTCGACAAGGCATTCGATCAGAGCTATGGCATCTTCACCGGCGCACCCCGGCACACTGCTGTGCTCGCCTTCACCCCCGAACGCGCGCGCTGGATCGAACAGGAGCAGTGGCATCCCGAACAACAGGCTCGGTGGCGAGCAGATGGCCGCTATGAACTGCGCCTGCCCTACGCCGACCCCACCGAGCTGATCCTCGACATCCTGCGCTATGGTCCCAATGTTGAGGTGATCGACCCGCCCGAACTACGCCAGGCCGTCATCGAGCGGCTGACAGAGGCCATTGCCATTTATCAACGGACCGGGGACACGGATTGACCCTGTGGTCGATCTAACCCGAATATTTCACAAATAAAAAGGGCAAAACCCGTGTAGTTCGTTAAAATTCAGTTGGTTACACTGGATCCGAACAAGGTTTTGCCCGTGACAAAATGTACCCAAGAAAGCTTTG
>JAKRWE010000427.1 GCA_024712425.1 Chromatiales bacterium | reverse complement strand
TGCCCATGACTGGTGGACCAACCAGTTCCGTCTGCTGTTATCCAGCCTGGCCTATGTGCTGATGGAATCTATCCGTCGGTTGGCGCTGCACGGCACGGAACTGGCTCATGCCCAAGTCGGCGCGTTGCGGCTCAAGCTACTCAAAGTTGGCGCGATCGTCTTGCGCAATACCCGGCGAATCCGGTTCCTTCTCTCAACCGC
>JAKRWE010000426.1 GCA_024712425.1 Chromatiales bacterium | reverse complement strand
TGCCCATGACTGGTGGACCAACCAGTTCCGTCTGCTGTTATCCAGCCTGGCCTATGTGCTGATGGAATCTATCCGTCGGTTGGCGCCGCACGGCACGGAACTGGCTCATGCCCAAGTCGGCGCGTTGCGGCTCAAGCTACTCAAAGTTGGCGCGATCGTCTTGCGCAATACCCGGCGAATCCGGTTCCTTCTCTCAACCGC
>JAKRWE010000425.1 GCA_024712425.1 Chromatiales bacterium | reverse complement strand
GGTATCCAGGCACCTTGGCAGGTCACCGATGTGGAGGTGGATATGCCCCAGGGGCAAGTCACCGTCCACGTGGAGCGGGAGGCAGGTGCAAAGCTGTGTTGCCCGACCTGTGGTCAACCAGTGCCGGGCTACGACTCGCGACGTCGCCGCTGGCGCCATCTGGATACGTGTCAGTACAAGACAATCCTGGAAGCCGACGTAC
>JAKRWE010000424.1 GCA_024712425.1 Chromatiales bacterium | reverse complement strand
CACCGAGATAGACCTTGAGCTGTTCCTGGTGGTTGTCGGCATACACCAGGGCCTTGGCCAGGGGGTCGGTGTTGACCAGGTCTATCCGCTGGCGCTGTTGGTGGCACCAGGCGAAGAAGGCGTCTGCGATCGGCAGGGCATGGTGGCTGCGGTAGTCCAGCTTGGCCTGGCCTTCGAGCCCCTTTTCCCGGATCTGTTGTTCCA
>JAKRWE010000423.1 GCA_024712425.1 Chromatiales bacterium | reverse complement strand
GGATTGTCTTGTACTGACACGTATCCAGATGGCGCCAGCGGCGACGTCGCGAGTCGTAGCCCGGCGCTGGTTGACCACAGGTCGGGCGCACAGCTTTGCACCTGCCTCCCGCTCCACGTGGACGGTGACTTGCCCCTGGGGCATATCCACCTCCACATCGGTGACCTGCCAAGGTGCCTGGATACCCAGTATCTGGGTGTATAGATCA
>JAKRWE010000422.1 GCA_024712425.1 Chromatiales bacterium | reverse complement strand
AGGGAAAGCGGTTGAGAGAAGGAACCGGATTCGCCGGGTATTGCGCAAGACGATCGCGCCAACTTTGAGTAGCTTGAGCCGCAACGCGCCGACTTGGGCATGAGCCAGTTCGGTGTCTTGCAGCGCCAGCCGACGGATAGATTCCATCAGCACATAGGCCAGGCTGGATAACAGCAGACGGAACTGGTTGGTCCACCAGTCATGGGCA
>JAKRWE010000421.1 GCA_024712425.1 Chromatiales bacterium | reverse complement strand
CCGAAGGCGCCAAAGGGGATCCCAAGGGAGCATCCGAACGCGGCGTCCAGTCATATGGGAGACCGGTGTGTAGCCGCAACGAGCTTGCGATGTTGTGGCGGAACGCCGGGTGACCAGGACGGCCGGGGCACCAATGAGTTGTCGAAGATCGAGTCGATTTTGGGGACTCGGATGTCCCAAAATCTTTCACGAGATCGAAGACTCGCTTG
>JAKRWE010000420.1 GCA_024712425.1 Chromatiales bacterium | reverse complement strand
CGAAGTCGCCAGCCTCAAAGAACAACTCGACTGGTTCAAGCGCCAGCTGTTCGGGCGCAAGTCCGAGAAGCGGATCATCGAGCATCCGGATCAGCTCGACCTGAGCGCCCTGCTGGGCGATACCCCACCACCGACCGAGCCGGAGCCCACCGAAGAGATCACCTACCGCCGTCGCAAGCCTAAGCAGCGCAACGCAGACGATGTCACCG
>JAKRWE010000041.1 GCA_024712425.1 Chromatiales bacterium | reverse complement strand
AAGCTTTCTTGGGTACATTTTGTCACGGGCAAAACCTTGTTCGGATCCAGTGTAACCAACTGAATTTTAACGAACTACACGGGTTTTGCCCTTTTTATTTGTGAAATATTCGGGTTAGCCCTGAGGAAAAATTTGTGCTTATCGAAAAAAATACCGTTGTTTCCGCTGATTTTCAGTTGTTCGACAAGGACGGGAAGATGATCGACTCGTCCGAGGCGAACGGTCCCCTGGTCTACCTGCATGGGGCGGAACAGCTGCTGCCGGCGCTGGAGGAAGCGCTGAGTGGCCACGAAGTGGGCGATGAACTGAGTGTGGAACTGACGCCTGAACAGGCCTTCGGTGAGCGTATGGATGCGCTGGTCGATCGCGCGCCACGCAGCAATTTCCCGGGGGTCGACCACATCGAGCCGGGCATGCGTTTCCAGACCCAGATGGAGGATGGTTCGCAGATGGTGGTGACGGTGACCGATGTCGACGACCAGTGGGTCACGGTGGACGGCAACCACGAATTGGCCGGCATGGATCTGCGTTTCGAACTGAAGGTTGCCGACGTGCGGGCTGCCTCAGATGAAGAGATCGCCCATGGTCATGCGCATGGCCCGGACGGGCATCATCACTGATCCTTTCCGCCGCCCAGGCAGGGCGGCGAATCGGGTGCCTGGCCGCCTTTTGCAAACCATTCCTCCGGGGTCATGGTGTGCAGGGCGAGGGCGTGGATCCGGTCCATGATGTCGTGTTCCCTGAGGATCGCATTGACCGCCCGGTGACGGGCGATCAAGGGTTTTCCGCCGAATTGTTCGGTCACCAGGGTGACCTTGAAGTGCGACTGCTTGTCTTCGGGGACGTTATGGTTATGGCTTTCGTCCTCGACCTCGATGTGCAGCGGGGTGAAGGCGGACTGCAGCGTTTGCGTGATCTGTTCCTGCATGCGCATCGCATGTCTCCGTTGGGTGTGATGGCGCAATTCTGGGTCGTGGCTGGTGGCTGTTCAACCCTGTGTACGCTGTTTGATATCGGCAATCCTCACCGCCCATTCGGCCGGTCCGGTCTGGTGCACCGACACGCCATGGCTGTCCACCGCCACGGTGACCGGCATGTCCTCGACCTCGAACTCGTAGATAGCCTCCATGCCCAGATCCTCGAAGGTCACTACGCGCGCGGCGCGGATCGCCTGTGAGACCAGGTAGGCGGCACCGCCCACGGCCATCAGGTAGGCGGCCTTGTGGCGCTTGATGGACTCGATGGCCGCCGGGCCCCTTTCCGCCTTGCCGACCATGCCGAGCAGGCCGGTCCGGCTCAGCATCATCTCGGTGAACTTGTCCATGCGCGTGGCGGTGGTGGGGCCGGCAGGTCCCATCACCTCGTCGCGTACCGGGTCCACCGGGCCGACGTAGTAGATCAGGCGGTTGCGGAAATCCACGCCTTCCGGCAGCCCCTGGCCGGATTCCAGCAGCTGCTGGATGCGCTTGTGCGCCGCGTCGCGTCCGGTCAGCAGTTTGCCCGAGAGCAACAGGCGCTCACCGGGCTGCCAGGCGGCGACTTCTTCGGCCGTCAGATTGTCCAGGTCCACGCGGCGCGCATCGCTGCCCGGCTGCCAGGTCACCTGCGGCCAGTCGTCCAGCGAGGGCGGCGTCAGCCTCGCCGGGCCGCTGCCATCCAGGGTGAACTCGATGTGCCGGGTGGCGGCGCAGTTGGGGATCATGCCCACGGGCAGCGAGGCGGCGTGGGTGGCATAGGTGTTGATCTTGACGTCCACCACCGTGGCCAGTCCCCCCAGGCCCTGGGCGCCGATGCCCAGCGCATTGACCCGCTCGAAGATCTCCAGGCGCAGTTCCTCGATCGGATTCGAGGGGCCGCGCGCCTGCAGTTCGTGCATGTCCACCGGTGCCAGCAGCGATTCCTTGGCCAGCAGCATGGCCTTCTCGGCGGTGCCGCCGACACCGATGCCGAGGATGCCGGGCGGGCACCAGCCGGTGCCCATGCCGGGCACGGTCTGCTCGACCCAGTCCGCCAGGCTGTCGCTGGGATTGAGGATGGCGAAGCGCGCCTTGTTTTCCGAGCCGCCGCCCTTGGCGGCGACCGCGATCTCCAGCTTGTCGCCGGGCACCAGTTCCTGGTAGACGATGGCCGGGGTGTTGTCGCGGGTGTTCCTGCGTTCGCCGATGGGTGGGTCGACCATGGAGGCGCGCAGGATGTTATCGGGATCGAGATAGGCGCGCCGCACACCCTCGTCGATCAGTTCCTGCAGCGACCGTTCGGTATCGAAGCAGACCTGCATGCCGATGCGCAGAAACACGACCACCGCGCCCGTGTCCTGGCAGATGGGCCGGTGCCCGAGCGCGGCCATGCGCGAGTTGGTCAGGATCTGGGCCAGCGCGTCCTTCGCCGCGGGCGACTGTTCGCGCTCCCAGGCGGCGCCTACCGCCTGGATGTAGTCCACCGGGTGGTAGTAGGAGATGAACTGCAGGGCATCGGCGATGCTCTGGATCAGGTCATCCTGCTTGATCGTGGTCATGTCATGCCTTCCGCATCAGAGTTGGAGCATGAGGCGCGCAGGGTCTTCCAGGCTTTGTTTGATGGTGACCAGGGTCTGCACCGCCTCGCGCCCGTCAATGATACGGTGATCGTAGGAGAGTGCCAGGTACATCATCGGCCGGATTACGATCTCGCCGTCCACCACTACCGGGCGCTCCACGATATTGTGCATGCCGAGGATGCCGCTCTGAGGCGGGTTGAGTATCGGCGTGGACAGCATCGAGCCGTAGACCCCGCCGTTGGAGATAGTGAAGGTGCCGCCGGTCAGTTCCTCGTAGCTGAGCGTACCCTCCTGGGCCTTCTGGCCGAACTGCTTGATGCGCGATTCGATATCGGCAAACGACAGCTGGTCGGCGTCGCGCAGGATGGGCACCACCAGGCCGCGCGGCGAACCGACCGCGATACCGATATCGAAATAGTTGTGATACACGATATCGGTGCCGTCGACCGAGGCATTGACCGCCGGGAAGCGCTTGAGTGCCTCGATGGTTGCCTTGACGAAGAAGGACATGAAGCCAAGACGTACCCCGTGGGCCTTCTCGAAGCTGTCGCGATAGCGCTTGCGCAGCGCCATGACCTCGGACAGATCCACCTCATTGAAGGTGGTCAGGATGGCCGCCGTCTGCTGGGCCTCGACCAGGCGTTCCGCCACCCGCGCGCGCAGCCGGCTCATCGGCACGCGTTGGTCATTGCGCACCGGGGCGTTGGCCTCCTCGCCGGGGAGCATCGCCTGGATGTCCTCCTCGTCTTCTTCCTTTTTCTGCTCATCGAGGTAGCGCATCACATCGGCCTTGAGGATGCGCCCGTCCTTGCCGGTGCCCTGGATATTGGCCGGGTCGATGGACAGCTCCTTGACCAGTCGCCGTACCGCCGGTGTCAGCACCGGTTCCGCTCCCTTGTCCGGGGCGGCGGGTGGTGGTGTTTCCTTCGCTGCAGCCGCCGGTTCGGGTGCCGCTTCCTCGGTGGAGGCCGGTTCACTGGGTGCGGCCTTGCTGGCGCCGGCCTCGATGATGGCGAGGACGTCATCGCTGGCGACCACGGCGCCGGCATCGGCCCGTATCTCCTTCAACACGCCGTCAACCGGTGACGGGACCTCGAGCACCACCTTGTCGGTTTCCAGGTCCAGCAGGTTTTCATCGCGCGTCACGCTGTCGCCCGCTTGCTTGTGCCAGCTCAATACGGCCGCATCGGTGACCGACTCCGGTAGGGTGGGGACTTTAAGCTCGGTGCTCATTATCAGCCTCGTCTGTTCATGGAGGGGTCGACATAGCCGGTCAATGCGTCATCGACCAGTTTTTCCTGTTCTTCCTGGTGCACCCGGAAGTAGCCGGTGGCCGGGGCGGCGGCGGATCGGCGGCCGGCGTAGATCAGCGGGATACTGCTGTCCAGCATGGCGTGGAAGCGGTGCTTAATCTGATCCCAGGCGCCCTGGTTCTGGGGTTCCTCCTGGCACCAGATGTATTTTTCGATGTTGGGGTAGCTCCTGATCACCTTGCAGAAGTCGTCTTTCGGGAAGGGATAGAGCTGTTCGATACGGATGATCGCCACGTTGTCCAGGTTACGGCTGCGGCGTGCCTGCAGCAGGTCGTAGTAGACCTTGCCGGTACACATGATCAGTTGCGTGACCTTGTCCCGGTCCAGGCCGTCGGCATCGTCGATGACGTTCTCGAACCCGCCCTGGCTCAGTGATTCGATGGGTGAGGTGGCAAGCGGGCTGCGCAGCAGACTCTTCGGCGTCATAACGACCAGGGGATGGCGGAAGGGGCGCAGTACCTGTCGCATCAGCAGGTGGAAGATCTGCGCCGGCGTGGTCGGAACGCACACCTGTATATTGTGCTCGGCGCACATCTGCAGGTAACGCTCGGGGCGGGCCGAGGAATGCTCCGGTCCCTGCCCCTCGTAGCCGTGCGGCAGGAACAGGGTGAGCCCGCAGTACAGGCCCCACTTGGCGCCGGCGGATGTGATGAACTGGTCGATCACCACCTGCGCGCCGTTGGCGAAATCACCAAACTGCGCCTCCCAGACAGTGAGTCCCTTCGGCTCGGCCGATGCATAGCCGTATTCGAATGCCAGTACCGCCGCCTCCGAGAGCACCGAATCGATGATGACGAAGTTGGGCTGCTCGGGGTGCAGGTGCTGCAGCGGCACGTAGCTCTCGCCGGTTTCCTGGTTGCGCCACATGGCGTGGCGGTGAAAGAAGGTGCCGCGCCGCGCGTCCTGTCCGGAGATGCGTACCGGGTAGCCCTTGTCCAGCAGGCAGGCGTAGGCCATGTTCTCGGCAAAGCCCCAGTCCATCAGCTTGGCGCCGACGGCCATCTGCTGCCGGTCCTCCAGGATGCGCTGCAGGCGCGGATGCAGCGGGAAGGCAGGGTCTGGTGTAAAGATCTGGCCGGCCAGGGCCGCCGCCCGGTCCTCGTCCACGCTGGTGTCGACTGGCGCGTCCCAGGTGATGCCCCGGTAGGGCTTCCAGTTGACATGGATGCGCCCGTCCAGGTCGCACAGGCTGGTGCGTCCGACGCTCTCGCCGCGCTCGAAGGCGTTGCGTACGTCTTCGACCTCCTGCTTGGCCTGTTCCGGCGTGATCACGCCTTCGGCAATGAGCCGGTCCGCGTACAGCGGACGTACCGGCTGGTGACTGCGGATGAGGTTGTACATGACCGGCTGGGTCACCGCCGGTTCGTCCGCCTCGTTGTGGCCCTGGCGCCGGTAGCAGACCAGGTCGATCACCACGTCCTTGCGGAAGCGCATGCGGTAGTCGAAGGCCAGGCGCGTAACGAACATGACCGCCTCGGGGTCGTCGCCGTTGACATGGAAGATAGGTGCCTGGACCATCTTGGCAATGTCGGTGCAGTAGTGGGTGGAGCGGCTGTCCAGCAGGTTGCTGGTGGTGAAGCCGATCTGGTTGTTGATCACGATATGCGCCGTGCCGCCGACCCCATAGCCACGGGCCTGGGACATGTTGAATGTCTCCTGGTTGACCCCTTGGCCGGCGATGGCGGCATCACCATGGATTACCACCGGAATGATCTTCTCGCCGCCTTTGTCATGGTAGCGTTGTTGCCTGGCGCGCACCGAACCCATGACCACCGGGTTGATGATCTCCAGGTGCGATGGGTTGAAACCCAGGGTCACGTGAATCGGCCCGTAGGGCGTCTCCAGGTCGCTGGCGAAACCCTTGTGGTATTTTACGTCACCGGATGACAGGATGCCGCGGTCGGCCTTCTGTGGCCGCTGACCCTCGAATTCCTGGAAGATCTCGGCCGGTGGTTTGGCGATGATGTTGGCCAGTACGTTGAGCCGCCCCCGGTGCGCCATGCCGATCACGACCTCCTCGGCACTCTCCCGGGCCGCACGCAGAACGAGCTCGTCCAGCATCGGAATGAGCGCCTCGCCGCCTTCCAGCGAGAAGCGTTTCTGTCCGACGAAACGTGCGTGCATGAACTTTTCGATGCCCTCGGCGGCGGTCAGCATGTGCAGCAGCCAGCGCTTGTCCTGCTCGCTGAGTTCCGGGCGTGCGCGGTAGGTCTCCAGGCGCTGCTGGATCCAGCGCTTCTCACGGGTGCTGGTGATGTGCATGTACTCGGAGCCGACCGTACCGGTATACACGGTGCGTACGATATCCAGGATCTCGCGCAGCGGCAGCCGCTCCGGTGCGAACAGCGAGCCGGTGTTGAACACCTCGTCGAGATCGGATTCGGAGAAGCCGTAGTGGGACAGGGAGAGCTCCGGCAGCAGGATGGTTTCGTGCAGCTGCAGGGGGTCGAGATTGGCGCTCTGGTGGCCCCGCACCCGGTGGGCATTGATCAGACGCAGCACCTTTACCTGGCGCTCGGCGGCCGCCGCATTGAAACGGGGCGCCTGGCGACAGCCGGTCTCGGTGGTGAGACGGGCCAGGTTGGCCTGGATCTCCTGGTGGGAATGGTCTGCCTGCTCCGGTGGGTGGCCGTTGACCGGGGGCAGGGATTCGAAGCGCTTGCGCCAGTCCTCGGGTACGCTGCCCGGGTCTTTGAGAAAGTCCTCGTAGAGTGCCTCGATGAAGGGGGCGTTGCCGCCGAAGAAACCCGATGCCCTGTTCTGCTTTTCCAGGTAGTCCGACATTTGGACGTTTAGCCTAATTTTTTGTTGGTGGAGGGTAATTGCCTGTAATGAAAGGGAGCTTAGCACGGAGCCAGGGAACTTCCATGATAAATTTCAATTTAAGACAATCGTCATAAATGTGTGTGCATTTTTTGGGCCACGGTTTCGTGATCCGGGTCGAAGACCGCTGCCGGGTGTGCCTGCTATATTGATGGCATGAGTGGGAAGAAGGACAAGGTTGAGGTGGTTCCGCGTCCCGATATCAATGCCATCGAGGCGGATATCGCCTATTTCGAGGCGCGTCTCAGCTTTGCCCGCCGCGGCGAGGACAATGCCTATAAGCGGGCCCAGCGCCGTGCCTACCAAGCCCTCAGCGATTCCCTGTCGGCGTCCCTGAAGAAACTCCAGAAGTCCTGAACCGGTTCAACCCGAGGTCGTTTGCGGCGGCATGCAGGGCCGGTATCAGCAGCAGCACGGCCACGAAGGCGGTCACGGTGCCGAAGGTCAGGGCGATCGCCATGGGAACCAGGAACAGGGCCTGGGTGGAGGTCTCGAACAGCATCGGCAGCAGTCCCAGCACGGTGGTCATGGCGGTCAGCAGGATCGGCCGGAAGCGACTCAGGGTTGCCTGCAGCAGCGCCTCCCGCACGGGCAGCTGGCGGAGTTGGTTGAAACGCACGGTCAGCACCAGTGCGCCATTGACCACCAGCCCGCCCAGCGCGATCAGGCCGTAGATGCTCACCGAGCTCAGCTCATGTCCCATCAGCACGTGCCCGGCGACCGCACCGGCGACCGCGACCGGTATGGTGAGCATGACGATCCCTGCCTGCAGGTAGCTGCGGAACAGCACCGCGAACAGGGCAAACACTACCAGCGCTGACCACATCAGGCCGTTGAAGATGGTCCTGAAGGTCTTGTGCCGGTCACGCCGGCCGCCGGCAAAGTCCGCTGACAGGGTTGGATAGCGTGATCGCAGTGACGGCAGGATATGCTCCTCGACCTGACGACGAATCTGCCGGCTGTTGGCGTGGGCCTTGTCGATGCTCGCACTCACCTGCACGATGCGCCGGCCGTTTTCCCGCGTGATGGTGGTGAAGGCGCTCCCGTACTCGATCGACGCCACGCGCGCCAGCGGGATATCCCCACCCCCGGGCGTGTGGACGGGAAGGCGGTAGAGGGTCTCAAGCGACCGTCGTTCCTGCTCCGGCAGGCGCAGCATCACCTTGACCTGGTGGCCGTTACGCAGGATGCGCTGGACCTCGGCACCATAGAAGGCATTGCGCAGCTGTTTGCCCAGCGCGGTCTCGTCCAGGCCGGCCGCCCGGCCCTCCGGCAACAGCCGCAGGGTCAACTGGCGCTTGCCCTGGGCGATGCCGTCATTCACATCCAGCACCCCGTCGATGGTCTTGAGCCGTTGCGCCATGTCGCGTGCCGCCGCCTCGAGCACACGGGTGTCGGGATGGGACAGGTTGATCCGCAGCGAGCGGTTGCCGCCCGGCCCAACCAGGTATTCGAAGAACAGCGACTTGGCCTCGGGCAGGTCGCCGAGCTGACGGCGCCACTCGCGGGTGAAGGCCTCCTGGGTGAAGGGGCGCTGCGCGTCCGGTACCAGGATCAGGCTCACCTCGCCAAAAGTGGGGCGACGCGAGCCGACCCGGATGAAGCGGCTCGCCAGGTACTGCCGGCCGCCCATGGCATCCATGGCGGCCAGGCCTGCGGTCTCGATTTTGCGTACCGCTGCCAGTGTCTGCTGCAGCGAGGCGTCGACCGGCATGTCGAGTTCCACGTCCACCCGGTTGCCGGGGATCGCCGGACGCCAGGTCAGGTTGATGCGCCCTGAGGCATACCAGGCGGCAACCAGGGCCGTGGCCCCGGCGAACAGGAGTATGGTCAGGTAGCGGTAGTCGAGCGAGAGTTCCAGCAGACGCCGGAAACCATGGTCGCGCAGCTGGTCCAGGCTGCTGGCGATCACGTCATGCAAGCGCCGCACCCGGGCGAACGGGCGCAGCAGCTTGGCCAGGGTCGGGTTTTGGTGCGCGCGCAGATGGGCGGGCAGGATGAACAGCGCCTCGATCAGCGACACGGCAAACACCACGGCCACCACCACCGGCAGGTCGTGCATGAACTGTCCGACAGTGCCCGGCACCAGCAGCAGCGGGATGAAGGCGATGATATTGGTCCCAACCGCGTACAGCACGGGAATGGTCATCTCGCCGGCCCCCCGGCGTACCGCCTGTCCCTGCTGCAGGCGCGCATGGATGTTCTCCCCCACGATGATGGCGTCGTCGACCACGATGCCGATGGTGAGAATGAAGGCGAACAGCGAGATCATGTTGAGGCTGACATCCAGATGCGGCAGCAGGCCGAAGCTGCCGATGAACACGACCGGAATCGATACCGCGACCCAGAATGCCAGCCTCGGATTGAGGAACAGGCCTGGTGCGACGATCACCAGCAGCAGGCCGATGGCGCCGTTCTTCAGCAGGGTGTCGCGGCGCTCGGCGAAGCGCCTGGAGCGGTCGTTCTGGATGCTGATGGCGATGCTGCCGGGGAGGGTCCGGTTTAGTTCCGCTACCAGTTGACGCACCTTGCGTGCGAGCAGGATGGGGCGTTCCCTGGCGACCTGGTAGACGTCCAGGCGCAGTCCGGGACGGCCATCGAACTCGAACACCTGGGTCTCGTTCGCAAAGCCCTCGTGCACCCGCGCGATCTGCGCTAGGGTCAGTGGCGCGCCGTCCGCCGAGCGCGCGACAGGCAGGTCGGCATATTCATGTGCCAGTTCACGTCGCCCGCGGGTGCGCAGCAGGATCTCGCCCTGCTCGGTACTCAGGTGGCCAGCCGGCAGGTCGCGGGCGCTGTCACGCAGCCTGGCGGCCAGTTGGCCGGGATCGAGCGCGTGCTGTCTCAGGGACAGGGACGGAACCTCGAACACGATCTCCGGCTCGAGCGCGCCGCGGACCTGCACATCCGATACCCCGGGCAGGGTCAGCAAACGCTGCCGGATGCGTTCGCCGAGCCCGAACAGCTCCGGGCGGCCCAGCTCACCCGCGACGCCGAGGCTGATCACGTAGAAACCGTGTTTGCGCAGGCTGGCCTTCGGCGGCTCAGCCTCCTCGGGAAAGGTGACGATGCGTGACAGGGCGCTGCGTATGTCCTGCAGCACCTGTCCCGGACTGGCGTCGTGTCGCAGTTCGGCGGTTACCGTCGCCTGGCCCTCGGCGGCGCGCGCGCTCACGCTGTCGATGTCCTGGACCGATTGCAGGGCGTGTTCGATGGGTAGCACGATGCCTTTTTCGACCTCCCCGGGGCTGGCGCCCGGGTAGCTCATGCGGATCTGGACTCCGGGCAGGTCGAAGTCGGGCAGCACCTCCTGTCGGATGTGCTGCAGGCCGAGTACCCCGCCGAGCAGCAGGGCCATCATCAGCAGGTTGGCGGCAACCGGGTTGTCGGCAAACCAGGTGACCAGGCTGTTTCCGGGCCCTGAACGACTCATGGCGAGGTCTGGATGCGTACCGGGGTGCCGGGCAGCAGGCCGGCCGGATTGCCCGCGAGCAGGCGGTCACCCGTGGGCAGCGGAGCGCTGAACACCTGTTCGGGCTCCTCGAACAGTGGCTCGATGGTGCGGACCTGCAGGCGTTTGTCGGCATCCACCACCCACACACGCCGGTTGTCCCGCAGGCGGGTGCGTGGGATGGCGATACTGTGCGGCAAGCTGCCGGCCGGTATCCTGGCCTCGACATAACTGCCGATCAGCAGCGGTGGCCGGCCGGCATGTTCCGCCTGCAGGCCAAACGGATCATCGATCTCCACCAGGACCTGTGCCAGCCGGGTCTTCGGACTCAGTTGCCGGAGCGTCCGGACCAGTCGTCCCGGGTAGCGCGTGCCCTGGTAGAGGATGGTCACCGTGTTGCCGGCTGTCCCGTCGTCGTTGTGCTGAAGATAGTCGAGTTGTGCCGGGTCCAGTTGCAGGGTGATCTGCGCCTGTGCGGCGGATGCGACCCGGCCCAGGCGGTCGCCGCGGTCGACCAGTTCGCCCTCGGGGCGGTCACGCTGCAGCACGATCACGTCTTTGGGCAGGCTGAATCGGGTGCGCGCCAACTGCAGGCGCGCGCGGGCCACGGCGTTGCGCGCGCTCAACACATCGGCACGGGCCTCGCGCAGTTGGGGTGCGCGCAGGGCGAGTGAGCGGGAGCGCTGGTCCAGCACCATCGAGTTGGCCAGCAGGCGCAGTTCCTCCTTGGCGACCTGGCGTTTGCCCCCTTCGATCGCAAGCCGTGCCTGTGCCTTGTCCAGGGCCGATTGCGCTGCCTCCAGGGTCAGCCGGTAATCGCTGTCGTCGATGTCCACCAGTTCCTCCCCGGCGCGGATCAATCCGCCGGCCTGGAAGGCGGGGTGCAAACGAACGATGCGGCCCCCGACCTGGGGGCGGACGTCCAACGGATCCTTTGCCGCTATCCGCCCATAGGCATAGAGTCGGATGCTGTGTTCAGCCGGGGTGAGCGGTATTACCTCCACCGCCGGTGCCGGTGTGGCCGGGCGTGATTGTTCAGCCGGCGGCGGTGTCTGCTGGATGCGCCAGGCCGCCCAGGCAAGAAGCAGCGCGACGGCCAGTACCAGGAGCCACTGGATCGAACGGGTTCTCATGATGCCTCCCGATGGCCCGGCAGGCCGATGGCGGTCTTCAGACGGACCAGGGTGCGTTCGCGTTCGGCCTGCAGGTGCAGGGCTTCGCGCTGTTGTTGCTGCAGGTCACGCAGGGCGGTGAGTACCGGCAGGTAATCGGTGACGCCACGCCGGTAGCGGGACAGCGTGGCCCGGTACAGCCGGTCGGCGATCGCCAGTCGTTGCCGGGTCTTTTGCAGTTGCCGGTCCTGGCTGTCGAGGGTGTTGAGCAGATCGTCGGTCTCACGCACGGCCGCCAGCCAGGTCTGCAGGTAGCGGATCCCGGCCTTGCGCAGCAGGGCCCGCTTTTCGTCGATGGCTGCGCGCTTCGCACCGCTGTCGAACAGGTCCATGCTGGCGTCCAGGGCGGCCTCGACGATGGCGCTCGGGTTGCCCGAGAGCAGTTGCCAGAACGTGCTGCCACTGACCGAGACGGAGGGTAGTCGGGCGCGCAGGGCGGCCTCGAACCCGGCATCCGCTGCGGCCAGTGCCGCCTGGCGGGCAATCAGGTCGGGGCGTCGCTGCAACAGCCCCATGGGGGTGAGCGCGGGCAGCGCGGCCGGGATGTCCGGCAGCTCGCGGGGGAAGGCCGGTTCCGGTGCGGGCGTCAGTCCCAGCAGCTCAGTGGCCCGGTTTGCGGCGAGGCGCGCGTCGTTCCTGATCGCCGGCAGTCGCTGTTCCAACGATGCGATCTGTTCACGCTGCTGCAGCACGTCCACCGACGAGGCCAGGCCCTGGGTAAAACGTATCTCGGTCAGGTGCAGCTGCTTGCGGGTGGTCTCGATCTGCTGTTGAAGCAGGATATCGCGTTGCAGGGCCTCGGCATGATCGAGCAGGGCCAGCAGCAACTCGCGAACCTGTTCCAGGCGCGCCTGCGCCAGCTCGGCCAGCGCCTTCCTGTATTCCCAGGCTCGGGCATCGGTGGTGGCGGACAGTTCACCGGAGAGGTCGAGCGGCAGCCGGGCATCGATACCCATGCTGTGCCGGGTGCTGCGTGTGCCGTCGTTGCGGCTGATCTGGCTGCCGGCATTCGCGGCCAGGACCGGGCCGGTTTCAGCAGTCGCCGCGTCATGGCGCGCCCGCTGTCGTTCGACCTCGGCGACGGCCAGTCGGATGGCGGGATTGTCGGCGAGCAGTTGGGTGAGCCGTTGCTGGTAGGCGGGCCCCAACTCCTGCTGCCACCAGGGGACATCCGTCTGTGTGGAAGTCGGCACGATGGGAACGGTAAAGGTCGCTTTTTGGTCGAGGGTCGGAACAACGGGGCGTGTCACCTCGGTGGAGCAGCCGCCCAGGGCGAGCAACAGCGGCAACAAGTACAGATTCCTGGTGCGTGTACATGGCATCCCCTGACTATAACGAAGCCGGGTTGTCAGAAAAACAGCAGCCTGACGATGAAGGCCGCCAGGGTCAGGTTGAGGATCAGTCGGATGCCCCGTTCGCCCCTGTCCACCGAGGTGTGGACGCCCAGCCAGCCGCCAACCGCATTGCCCAGTGCCAGCCACAGTCCGGCCGACCACATCAGTTGCAGCTGGCTGGCGAACACAGCCAGGGCCACCAGATTGAACACCAGGATGATGAAGACCTTATGCATATTGGTGCGCACCAGGTCCAGCCCCATCACCCGGTTGAGAATGGGCATCAGGATGAAGCCGACTCCGATCTGGATGAAGCCGCCCCAGAAGCCGGCGCCGACCATCAGCAGATGTCCCAGCAGCTGGCGCCGCGGGGCCTGTTCCCGACGGCTGGGCTCCGGCCTGCCGCCCAGGTGCTCGTGGCCCATCACCAGCATGCCCCCGAGCATGATCAGGGCCAGAACCCGGTTGAACCAGACCCCCTCCAGCCGCACCCCGACCTGGGCCCCGAACAGGGCCCCCAGCGAGGCGGCGGCCGCCAGTCCAAGGCTGAGCCGGAAATCGGAGAAGCCGCGCCGGTGAAAGGTGGTCACCGCGGTGATGTTCTGGATCAGGATGGCGATGCGGTTGGTGCCGTTGGCGACCGGACCCGGCATGCCCATGAATACCATCAGGGGCACGGTCAGCAATGAGCCGCCGCCGGCCAGCACGTTGAGCCAGCCGGCGGCCAGGCCGGCCAGGGCCAGGAGTTGCCAGGTTTCCATACGATGCCCTTATTTAGTGTGGAAAACATTCAACCACAAAGGACGCAAAGGACACAAAGAAGATGAAAACGCTGTGTAGGGTGGGTTGAGCGTAGCGATACCCACCGTTTCAGGCTGCGATCTGATGGGTTTCGCGGAGCTCAACCCATCCTACCCGTTTTTCCATGATCAGGGGTGTGGCCCGAGGTTCATGCGAGTTAGGATGAAAGGGGGACGTAATGTGGTACAGCGGGTAGAATACCAACCCAATGCCCCCGTTGCTCAGCTGGGTGAGGGTCGACCGTCATGCCGGTGGCATGACGCAGCGAACCGAACGCCCGGCCCGGATGGCCGGGCTGGAACCAGGCTACAGGGACGTAATGCTGCACAATGGGTAGATAGCGACCCAATGCCCCCGTAGCTCAGCTGGATAGAGCAACCGCCTCCTAAGCGGTAGGTCGTGCGTTCGAATCGCGCCGGGGGCGCCATCTTCTTCATCCCTGATCAGGAGAAGCCGCGTGCCTGGTCCCGCACTCTCGCAGTTCCTGCGCTGGCTGGACGTGTTCCTGCGCGGCGCCCACATATCGGGCATCGTGCTGCTCGGCGGCGCGCTGCTCGGTGCGCAGCTTCCCTTCCCGCTGGCAGGCGGGCTGGTGCTGGCGAGCGGTGTATCCATGCTGGTGGTGGAGGTCTGGAACCGGCCGGAACTGGTGCGCCAGTGGACCGGCGCCTCGCTGCTGCTGAAACTCGGGCTGGCGGCCTGGATGCTGGCCGACCCGGGCCTGCGCGCGCCGCTGTTCTGGCTCATCGTGGGCTGGTCCGCGATCTTCGCCCACGCGCCCTCGACCTTCCGCCACCGCCGCTGGTGTTGAGCCTCGTTTCCCGTTCCCTCGGGCCGCCGCGGATATGCTCCACCCACCTCACCCGGGTTGGATGACATTACCCTGGGTGGGGGGTGATAAAGTTTAACAACGACGCCGCGAGTGGCTATGATCGATTGTGTTTCCCTCGCTTTGGTTACGATCATGCTGGACACCACCGCACGCCTGTTTCCCGGCACCTTTCCCGCACTTTCGCGGGGCGCGCTCACCACCCTGCAGGTGAACCTCGGCTACCGTTGCAATCAGCAGTGCCAGCACTGTCATGTGAACGCCGGGCCGAACAGAAAGGAAAGCATGCAGGCGGACACGGTCGCCTCGGTACTGGAGGTGCTGCGCGGTGGCCAGGTGCAGATGCTGGACCTGACCGGTGGCGCGCCCGAGCTGAACCCGCATTTCCGGGCGCTGGTGAGCGAGGCCAGGCGACTGGGGGTCTCGGTGATCGACCGTTGCAACCTGACCATCCTGGGTGAGCCCGGGCAGGAGGACCTGGCCGAATTCCTTGCCAAGCGGCAGGTCCGGGTGGTTGCCTCCATGCCCTGTTACCTACAGGAGAATGTCGACGGTCAGCGCGGTCCAGGCGTGTTCGAGGCCAGCATCGAGGGCCTGCGTCGCCTGAACGGACTGGGCTATGCCCGGCCGGGAAGCGGCCTGGCGCTGGACCTGGTCTACAATCCGCTGGGACCCTATCTGCCGCCGCCGCAACAGGCGCTGGAATCCGATTACCGTGAACGCCTGGAGATGCACGGCGTACGCTTCGATCAGTTGCTGACCATCGCCAACATGCCGATCAAGCGCTTCGGCAGCATGCTGGCCTCCCGCGGGGAATTCGACGACTATCTCGCACTGCTCAAGGAGGCGCACCGGGAGGACAACCTGGCGCATGTGATGTGTCGCAGCCTGGTCAGCATCGACTGGCAGGGCTGGGTGTACGACTGTGATTTCAATCAGATGCTGGAGATGCCTGTGCAGCAGGACGAGCAACGCCTGCATGTCAGCCAGCTCGATCCCCGCAACCTGCAGGGACGCCCGATAGCGGTTGCCGATCACTGCTTCGGCTGCACCGCGGGGCAGGGTAGCAGTTGTGGCGGTGCCCTGGCATGAGCAAGACCCTGTCCGTCATCGTTCCAACCCTGAACGAGGGCGGTGTGATTGGCGACCTGCTGCAGACCCTGCAGTCGCTGCGTTCACTCGATTGCGAGTTGATCGTGGCCGATGGTGGCAGCATCGATAGCACCTGCGAGCAGGCCGCTCCCCTGGTCGACGGACTGGTGGTGGCGGCTGCCGGTCGCGCCCTGCAGATGAATGCGGGTGCGGCGCGGGCACAGGGCGAATGGTTGTGGTTCGTGCATGCAGACACCCGGCTGTGCGGGGATGCGGGCGCCTACCTGGCGCTGATCGAGCAGAGTGCGCGGGACTGGGGGCGTTTCGATGTGCGCCTGGATGCGGACGGGCCGGTGCTGCGGCTGGTCGGGGCGATGATGAACTGGCGATCCCGTCTCACCGGTATCGCCACCGGTGACCAGGGACTGTTCGTGCGGCGCCGGCTGTTCGAATCGATGGGCGGTTTCGCGCCCATCCCCCTGATGGAGGACATCGATCTGTCGCGCCGGTTACGGCGGCGGCAGTGGCCGGCCTGTCCGGGCCGTGTCCTGGGTACGTCCGCCCGGCGCTGGCAGCGGCACGGCGTGCTGCGCACCATTGCCTTGATGTGGCGTCTGCGCCTGGCCTATTTCCTCGGCGCCGATCCCGCGCGCTTGGCTGGAACCTACCGTCAGTGCAGTACCCCGACGCACGAATCCTGATCTTCAGCCGGGTGCCCAGGGCCGGTGAGGTCAAGACCCGCCTGATTCCGGCACTCGGTGCGCAGGGGGCCAGTGATTTTCACGCCGCCTGTCTGCGGCATACCGTGGCGTGCGCGGCCGGCGCCCGCCTGGCGCCGCTCGAACTGTGGCTGACCCCGGATACCGAAGAGCAAGGCCTGCGGTCGCTGGCGGCCGATTTCGATTGCGGGCTGCAGCGACAGCCGGCTGGTGATCTGGGCGAACGCATGGCTCATGCCGCCCGACAGGGTCTCGCGGTCGCCGACAGTGTGCTGTTGATCGGCACCGATGCACCCCTGCTGGACGGTGCTTATCTGGGACGCGCGCTGGCGCAGCTGCGGCAGGGGGCGGATGTGGTGATGGGGCCGGCCGAGGATGGCGGTTATATATTGCTTGGCCTGCGCAGCTGCTGCCCGGACCTGTTCAGCGGCATGCCCTGGGGCGAGGCGGGCGTGGCGGCACTGACCCGCCGGCGCTGCGCACAGTCCGGCCTGGCACTTGCCGAGCTGCCGATGTTATGGGACGTGGACCGGCCACAGGATCTGTTGCGCCTGGCCGCGCAGGGCGAGGCCCGGCTGGCGCCGCTGCAGGCGGTGCCGCGTCAGCACTTGCCGAGGCTGTAGGCGGAAAGGCCGCTGTTGTGGCCACCCTTGCGGGAGTAGGTGTCGGTGCTCTGGGGGCGACCGGTGAGGATGCCCAGGGCCTCGCGCGTGGTACGTTCGCGTGCCAGCGTGAGTTTGCCGTTGTGATTGTTGATCTCGTTGACCTCGCGTGACAGCCCGACCAGCTGTTTCCAGGTCTCCAGCAGTTCTTCGGGTCGGAAATGCTGCTGTGCGAACTGTTCCGCGCCAACCAGCCCGCCGGGCAGGCCGAGTTGCTGCAACAGTTGCTCACGTGCCTGCACGCTGTGTTCGAGCTGTTGCAGGATGTCAGCCTTCTGATGGACCACGCGCTCGAGCGTGTCGGGCTGATCCCCAAGCAGGGCCTGCTGCTCGGCGAGCAGTATCTCGCGCAGCTGTTGCAGGCTGGCGAGCGAGGCCTCTATGGTGGCCTGGAAAGGGCCTTTGAGCGCGTGTGCATCCATCCTGTGTCCGTGGTCTGTCCGGTTACTGAGGGTCCAGTCCGGCCTCGAAGCTCAGCAGCTTGTCCGCCACCTGGGCCGGGTTGATCTCCAGGGCGCCGGTGGACAGTGCGTGCTGGACCTCGTTCACCCGCTGGGTGTCGACCACCGGAAGGTTGGCGATCTGCGATTCCAGCTGCTGCAGCTGGGCCGCCCTGTTGGTCAGGCTGAAGGTGTCGGCACCGGATGGCGAGGCGGGAGCGGAGGACCTGCCCGCGCTACCGGCTCCGCCCTTGGAGACCGTGGCAGACTGGCCGGTTTCGCTGCTTGCCACCGGTGGACGGTTACCCGATCCGTTGATTTCGATACTCATGTCGTTTCACCTGGTAATGGCTGTGTCGGTCAATGTATCGTCCAGGAATTGACAGACTTTAGCCAGCCATCGTAAGTCGTGAATTTTGTTCCGAAAATGTAATTTAAGTGCATCTTTCCCGGTCTGTCCCTCCTCATGGCGTGACCTGTATCACACCGGAGGCGATCATCTCGCCGCTGATCTGACGTCCGGAGCTAAGGTTGCGTACGCGGATCCGGTCGCCCCGGGCACCGTTGTCCAGTGCCTTGCCCTTCATGCGGACCTGCAGGGAGCCCTGGCTGGCGACGATCTGCACGGTGCTCCCACGCTTGATCAACCGGCGCCGCTCGACGTCACTATCCGGCCGGCACTGATCTGGCGCCGGATCCTCAGGCCGATCAGGTCCTTCAGATCGCTGAAATAGGCCTTGTGGATACGCCCGGTGTCGCGCTGCTCTATTTTCAGGTCCCCGCGGTCCAGGAACTGGCCGCGGGCCAGTGTGCGGGCGGCCACCACCACCGGCTCCAGGGTGGCGATATCCACAGGGACGAAGATCTTCCAGGGCTTTTTCCCCTCGCAGCGGACCCCGATCACATTGCGCCCCGGTTTCAGGCCATTCGGCGAGTCATAGGCGTTCAGGGGGATGTCACAGGCGGCCAGGCGCAGCCGGCGGTCCAGTCGCCCGGTGGTGATCTCTATGTGACCGGGGTGTCAATGGCCAATAATTTTGACCCCCCTCGGCCAATAAAATTGACCCACCCGGGGCGACAAAAAATCAGCTCTCGCGTTTGTGCTTCAGTCGATAGCTCTCACCTCCCAGCATGAAGAT
>JAKRWE010000419.1 GCA_024712425.1 Chromatiales bacterium | reverse complement strand
CGGTGACATCGTCTGCGTTGCGCTGCTTAGGCTTGCGACGGCGGTAGGTGATCTCTTCGGTGGGCTCCGGCTCGGCCGGCGCTGGGGCATCGCCCAGCAGGGCGCTCAGGTCGAGCTGATCTGGATGCTCGATGATCCGCTTCTCGGACTTGCGCCCGAACAGCTGGCGCTTGAACCAGTCGAGTTGTTCTTTGAGGCTGGCGACTTCG
>JAKRWE010000418.1 GCA_024712425.1 Chromatiales bacterium | reverse complement strand
GCTGGACTGGTTTCCCGCCACCGGGGCAGGCGCCCCAACAACCAGATCGCCGATGCGCTCCGGCAGGAGATCCTCGACCTGGTTCGGTCCCGCTATGCCGATTTCGGCCCCACGCTGGCCTACGAGAAGCTGGCCAAACTTCATGACCACAAGATCTCCGTCGAGACGTTGCGCCAATGGATGATCGCCGATGACCTTTGGAAACCCAAGG
>JAKRWE010000417.1 GCA_024712425.1 Chromatiales bacterium | reverse complement strand
CCACCGCTTTAGGTCCACTTTCTTGCGGTCCTTGCCTACGTACAGGACGGTTCCGTTGTCCTGGTCAGAAACGATGCTGACATAGTCGTGTCGCCTCCTGAATGCTGTCTCGTCCACCCCAAGATGGCGCGCACAAGTCTTCTCTCGTCGCTCCAGGCCACGCTTGACTGCGCGTTGCATGATGCCGTCGATGGCATTCCAGCTCAGGCCCA
>JAKRWE010000416.1 GCA_024712425.1 Chromatiales bacterium | reverse complement strand
TAGACCTGGTCAACACCGACCCCCTGGCCAAGGCCCTGGTGTATGCCGACAACCACCAGGAACAGCTCAAGGTCTATCTCGGTGATCCGGAGGTGCCGATCGACACCAACCACCTGGAGCGGGCCCTGCGGGTGATCCCGATGGGACGGAAGAACTGGTTGTTCTGCTGGAGCGAAGTCGGGGCGAAGCACGTGGGCATCATCCAGAGCCTGCT
>JAKRWE010000415.1 GCA_024712425.1 Chromatiales bacterium | reverse complement strand
AGGCGGCGCGGGTCGCCGATCTGGAGGCCACCATCGGTGAGCAGGTCGGCCAGGCCACCGGCGCGCGCCTGTGCGCCCAGTTGAAGGCCACCAGTCCCCGGATCCACAAGGACCAGCTGGTGTCAACCCAATTCTAAAATGTCCCCTTTTCTCCCAAGCTGAAATGTCCCCTTGGTGAGTCCGGGGTCATGAGGGGACGAGGGGGCGCCTCATCTC
>JAKRWE010000414.1 GCA_024712425.1 Chromatiales bacterium | reverse complement strand
GCGTTCGAGACGCTCGGCCGGCACCCCGGAGAGCTTCGATGCATGTTCCAGGGTATAGGGCTCGACCGACTTGGCATATTCCTCGAAGCTGATCTTGGTGAGCTTGCCCTTGGCCCGGTTCTTGGCCCGCTGCTCACGCGGGTCTTCCGGCCGCAGGCCGTAACCGATATCGGTCGGTGTCTTGGTGAAGTTGACGTGCTTGTCGATGAAGTCCTG
>JAKRWE010000413.1 GCA_024712425.1 Chromatiales bacterium | reverse complement strand
CGGTAGCCGCGAGGCGACACGGGATACCCGACGCGCCACAGTCGCTTGTCGGTGATCTCCATTATCCGGGCTGCTGCGTTCACCGGCATTTCCCGGACCGGGGTCAGTGCCACCTGTTCGAGCAGCAGTATCTGGTTGCCGCCCATCCCGGTTCCTCGTTGTGGATTTCCGGGTAACTTGGCACAGGTTGCCGGACGAATTCAACTCGAAATATAGA
>JAKRWE010000412.1 GCA_024712425.1 Chromatiales bacterium | reverse complement strand
AAGATGGACCTGCTGATCCTCGACGACTGGGGCATCCAGAAGATCACCGCCGCCCAGCGGCAGGATCTGATGGAGGTCATCGAGGACCGGCATGGTCGGCGATCCACCCTGATCGCTAGCCAGCTACCCACCGAGCACTGGCACGACTACATCGGCGAGGCGACCCTGGCAGATGCCATCCTCGACCGCCTGCTGCACGGTGCGCACCGCCTCAACCTGCGGGGT
>JAKRWE010000411.1 GCA_024712425.1 Chromatiales bacterium | reverse complement strand
TCGAAGGCAGCCTAGCGGACGTCAGCCTGCTGGCCGGCATCCTGGTGGACAAGTTCGCTTATCACTTGCCGCTGTACCGCCAGCATCAACGGCTCAAGGATGCCGGCATCACCCTGAGCCGGTCCACCCTGACCCACTAGTACCCAGCGGGCCATCGAACTGCTGGGTCCCATCGTCGATACCCAGTGGCAGCACATCCTGCAGAGCAAGGTGTTGGCCATGGACGAC
>JAKRWE010000410.1 GCA_024712425.1 Chromatiales bacterium | reverse complement strand
AAGATGGACCTGCTGATCCTCGACGACTGGGGCATCCAGAAGATCACCGCCGCCCAGCGGCAGGATCTGATGGAGGTCATCGAGGACCGGCATGGTCGGCGATCCACCCTGATCGCTAGCCCGAATATTTCATCCGCTTCTCGCTTTTCCGGGCGGTCAGTGGATGGAAGATGTGGTGCCTCGAACGGGACGTGGAAAGGCTCGTGAAGGGCTATTTTCTAGGCTGCAGGCACAC